>JAGYII010000003.1 GCA_018402725.1 Candidatus Izemoplasma sp.
ATTATTCAAGGCGGTCCTCATTTCGATTTAAGAAAAAGGTCCTTAGAAGGACTTTTAGAGATTGGATTTGAAGGCTATGCAATTGGCGGATTATCCGTCGGCGAATCTAGAGAAGACATGTATCATGCCCTTCATCAAATCACCCCAATGATGCCTGAAGATAAACCGCGCTATTTAATGGGGGTCGGGACGCCTGAAGATTTACTTGAAGGCGTTGAAGCCGGCATAGATATGTTTGATTGCGTCAATCCCACACGAATCGCTAGACACGGTGTAGCGTATACATTAAAGGGTCCGATTACGATTAAGAATAAGACCTTTGAAAAAGACCTCTCCCCTGTTGATGAGACGTGTTCATGTAAAGTCTGCCAGACCTACACAAGAAGTTACATTCGACATCTTTACAAAGCGGAAGAAACGCTGGGTCCACGACTCATTAGTTATCATAATTTATATTACCTAAAAACCTTAATGGCGAAGATGCGTGAGGCCATTCAAAACGATCGTTTTTTAGCCTTTAAAAAGGATTTTTTAAAAACCTATCAATCCACCGATTCGAAGCCTTTATAATATGTTAAAATAGTTATGATATACCCGGCTTAAGCCGAGGAGGAAACGCATGTTTGATTCCAACGATTCGTTTAATCAAAAACCTAAAATAAAAGTCATAGGTGTCGGCGGTGGTGGTGGGAATGCGATCAACCGCATGATCGAAAATGAAGTTCAAGGCGTTGAATTTGTGGCCATCAATACGGATGCCCAAGTTTTACGTTTATCTAAAGCTGAAACCCGGATGCAAATTGGGAAACTTTTAACCCGAGGCCTTGGTGCTGGGGCTGATCCTGATATTGGTCGCCGGGCGGCGATTGAATCAGAGGATGACTTGAGAGAACTATTAAGTGAGACCGACATGGTTTTTATCACCGCTGGAATGGGCGGGGGCACCGGTACAGGTGCAGCCCCAGTCATCGCGAAAATTTCGCGTGAAATGGGATGCTTAACCGTGGGCATTGTGACTAAACCATTTAAATTCGAAGGTCGTCGCCGAGTGGCCACGGCTTTAGAAGGACTCGATGCCTTAAAACCTTACGTCGATACCCTAATTATTGTTCCTAATGATCGTCTCTTACACGTTGTTGACCGCACTACATCGATGTTAGAAGCTTTTAGAGAAGCTGATAACGTCTTACGACAAGGGGTCCAAGGGATTGCTGAAATTATCACAGTTCCCGGTCTAATTAACGTTGACTTTGCAGATGTAAAAACCGTCATGAAAAATAAAGGTACCGCGCTTATGGGAATCGGGATTGCCTCAGGTAATGAGCGGGCTGTTGAAGCCGCTAAAAAAGCGATTCACTCCCCATTGCTTGATGCAAACATCAACGGGGCCACCGATGCGATTGTCAATGTCGCTTCCGATACGAATATCGCGTTGTGGGAAGTAACTGAAGCCATTGAAGCGATTCAAGCAGCCTCAGATACAGAAATTAATATCATTTATGGAACGACCATCAACACAGACTTAAACGATGAAGTCATCGTTACCGTGATTGCTGCCGGCTTTGATGAAAGTCGGAAGATTGAAATGGCCGCGATTGGGGCGACGGATTATGGGATGTTGGAACCCGAAAGTAACCCCAAAGAAAAAACCAAAGAAAAAGAAGCAATTAAAAAAGATCCCGATAAATCTAAAACAGCCATTCCATCTTGGTTGAAGTCTCGTTTTAAATGAACCACGCCTTAATAAAGTGGTTCCAAACTAACCACCCAGAAGTGACCTTAATCATGGCCAGTAAATATTTAAATGCTGACCAATTTGGACCTTTTATTGAAGCGGGCATTAAAGATTTTGGAGAAAACCGAGTCGAGAGCTTTCTTGAAAAAAAAGCAAGTATCAAAGCGCCGGTTCACTGGCATTTTATCGGCACATTGCAGTCTAAAAAAGTAAAAAAAGTGATCAATGAAATCGATGTACTGCACACCTTAGATCGACTCACGCTCATCGATGAAATTGAAAAACATCGACTTGATAAGTTACCCTGCATGATCCAATGCAATATCTCTAATGAACCTCAAAAACACGGAGTGGATGCGTCCACATTACCCGCTTTACTCTCCCGTCTCAAAACTGCCACAAAGATTGAAGTGGTTGGCATTATGGGAATGGCAGAAGAGACCACTGAAAGCGCGACTTTGACGACGCAGTTCAATCAAGGTGTCACCTATTTAAAAGCGGTCCAATCAGTCTTTAAAGATGCTCATGCTTTATCCATGGGAATGAGTCAAGATTACGAATGGGCCCTAAAATCCGGGACAACGCATGTTCGTTTAGGCCGTATTTTACTGGAGGATCCACATGCCATTTAAGAAAAAGAATGCTATGAAGCGAGCTCAGTTTATAAAAGTCGATCAAAACACCGATGTTTATGAGCTTTCAAATCTACTTTTAAAAGGAATCCCCTTGGTTTTAAACTTTGAAAAACAAGAAGTTGAAGCCGCTAATCAATTCATCGTCTTCTTAAGTGGAGTGACTTATGCCATCGATGGCTTGGTTGAAATGATTCAAGAAAAGATTTATGTTTTTGCCTTAAAAAGTGACTTAAAAGATAAATCGCTAAGAACCTTCATCGATGAAAACAAGGATAAAGACGCATGACATTGATCTTAAATGCGATGGTTTCCTTGTTAGAAGTTTATTTTTACCTGATGATTGCGACCATCTTACTTACCTGGTTTCCAGAAGCCACTAAATCAAAATGGTATGAAGTTTTGTATCAAATCACCTCTCCCTATTTAAGAATTTTTAGAGGTGTAGTGGTGATTGGACAATTTGATTTTACCCCCATCATTGGATTCTTAGTGTATCAATTTGGGCTCAATGCCTTTGCTCAATTGGTTGCTTCGATGACTTAGACACGACGCATTGAACCGTGTGAATTAGAGACCAAACAGTTGGTGAAAAGTTTGGCACACCTCAAGACGTTATCACTGGGTATTCCAGTTTGACTGAGCGTTAATCAGTCTCACCCTTAAAGGTGGTACGTCCTTTAAAAAGGGCGTTTTTTATTGAAAGGAGCCTTATGAAACCCCTCAAAGAAACCCTACATATGCCGCAAACAGATTTTCCGATGCGCGGTAACTTAGCCGATAGCGAACCCTCAAGACAAGAGCAGTGGGATCAACAAAATGTGTATCAAAAAAGACTGGATAAAAATAAAAACCAGCCCTCCTATGTCCTCCATGATGGTCCTCCTTATGCCAACGGAGACATTCATATTGGGCATGCCCTCAATAAGATTTTAAAAGACATTATTGTCCGTGAAAAAAACATGCGTGGGCTTTATACCCGGTATGTACCAGGGTGGGACACCCATGGACTCCCGATTGAATCAGCCCTAATGAAAAGTGGAAAAGTCGACCGTAAAAAAATGTCGACCCCCGCCTTTCGTCAAGCCTGTGAAGCGTATGCATTAAAGCAAGTCGAAAATCAAAAGTCCAGTTTAAAGACTCGGTGTCCTCGTGAATGGAGACGCCTTATTTGACCTTAGATAAAGCCCTATGAAGCGAGTCAGTTAAGCGTTTTTGCATCGATGGTTGAAAAAGGACTCATTTTTAAAGGAGTTAAAACCTGTTTCTGGTCCCCATCCAGTGAAACGGCCCCGTGAAGCTGAGATTGAATACCAAGAAAAAAATCCCCTTCCATCTATGTCGGTTTTAGTGCACTGGATGAGACGATTTTAAAGGTCCCTTTAAGTTGATGATTTGGACCACCACCCCCTGGACGATTCCGGCCAACTTAGCGGTGGCGGTTGATCCTGAATTTAATTATGTCTTGGTCGATGATGGGGCGGAGAATACATTGTGGCTGAGGGCATGAGAGAGACTTTAGAAGGGGTCTTAGGACGATCTTTAAGTGTCTTAAAAACCGTCAAAGGCAAGGCTTTAGAAGGCATTACCTATCAACATCCCTTATATGATAAACAAGGATTTGTGGTCATGGGCCATCACGTCACCTTAGAATCAGGGACAGGGCTGGTCCATATTGCCCCCGGGCACGGCGAAGATGACTTTATCATCGGCCAGCAAAATGGTCTTGAGGTTTTTTGTCCCGTTGATGAACGTGGTGTCATGACCGAAGAGGCCCTTCAATACCAAGGCCTATTTATTGATGATTGTTCAAAAGCTGTCGCGCAAGATTTAGAAGCGTCCGGACATCTTTTAAAACTCGTCTTTATTCATCACCCCTATCCCCATGATTGGCGGACCCATCAACCCGTAATTTTTAGAGCGACAGCTCAGTGGTTTGCGTCCATTGAAAGCTTAAAAAAAGATATGTTAAAAGCCATCCACGATGTCAATTGGGTCCCATCATGGGGCCAAATTCGAATGGAAAACATGGTCAAAGATCGTGAGTCTTGGTGCATTTCGCGGCAACGCGCATGGGGGGTGCCAATTCCAGTTTTTTATGCCGAAAATGGGGAGGCTTTATTAGACCCCGCTTTAATTCGGCATGTCGCTCAATTATTTAAAGTCCACGGTTCAAACATTTGGTTTGAATGGGACGCCATTAAACTTTTACCAGAAGGCTTTAGCCATCCATCGAGTCCTCAAGGAACCTTTACCAAAGAGACCGACATTTTAGATGTGTGGTTTGATTCAGGCACCTCTCATCAAGGGGGAATGCGTGATTTTGGTTTACCTTATCCCGCGGATTTATACATCGAAGGGTCAGACCAATACCGAGGCTGGTTTAATTCATCCTTATCGACGGGCATCGCTGATCAAGGGATTGCCCCATATAAAACCGTGGTGACCCATGGCTTTGTTTTAGATGGTGATGGAAGAAAGATGTCAAAATCTCAAGGGGGCGGCATTGATCCGATCAAAGTTATGAATCAACGTGGGGCAGACATTTTAAGATTATGGGTCGGTAGTGTTGATTACCAAGCCGATGTTAGAATCTCTGAAGAGATGCTCCAACAAGTCACCGAAACCTATCGCAAAATCCGAAATACCTTCCGGTTTATGCTTGGAGCACTTGGTGACTTTGATCCTGAAAAAGACCGGATTGATGAGGGTCATGACACCATTAATCAATACATTTTAATGCGTTTAAATGTTGTATCTAGTGCGGCTCTTAATCACTATGAGCAGTTTGATTTTGCGAGTGTCATTCGTGATATTAATCAATTTGTAAACCGTGATTTATCAGCGTTTTATTTAGACTTGGCGAAAGATGTTTTATACATTGAACGTCTTCACTCGAAACATCGACGTCGTTTACAAACCGTCATTTATGAAGCGTTATCACACCTCGTTCCTTTATTAACCCCTTTAATGCCCCATACGATGGACGAAGTCTATCAAGCATTCCCCGGTATCAAAGAAGAAAATGTTTACTTAACTAACTTTAAAACCCCGCATGTCAGTGATGATAAATCCTTGCTTACGTCTTTTGAAACCTTACTCTCGATTCGGGATGATGTCTTAAAAGCATTAGAAGAATCCCGCAATCAAAAAGTCATCGGCAAAAGCTTAGAAGCAGCGATCACCTTGACCCTTCCTGAAGAGGATATCGTGGCTCTTGGGACACTTCCTCATCCTGAAAAGTTCTTTATTGTCTCAAAGGTAGAAGTATCGAAAGGGACGAAGCGCCGGGTCGAAGTTTCCGTTCACCCGGGTGAAAAATGTGAGCGTTGTTGGCATCACGTTGATACCATCAAAGCCGACGTCTGTCCCCGCTGTGAAGTCGTTTTAGAAGACCTATATGGTGAATAAAACCCCCCGTCGTGTGAGTCAATATTTAATCGGTATTTTCTTAATATCTTTAGGCGTTGTGACTTTACTAAGAACCCAAATTGGTGCGGGGGCTTGGGATACTACCACGGCAAATTTAGCAGCATTAACCGGATGGTCCTTAGGTGTTTCAAGTTTTATCATCCAATTTACGATCGTTTTAATCATTGTGGCTTACCGCAAAGAATGGAAATATTTTTTAGTCGCAGTATCCATATTTTTGATTTCCCTCGGGATTGATTTTTGGGATATTTTAATCTACCAAGACTATTATTTTGAACCCTTCTGGTTCAGAATGGCGATGTTTTTGACCGGAGTCTTTGTCATCACATCGGGATTATCTTTGGTCATTTTAACCCACTACCCCGCCGCCATCTTTGATGAACTGATGTTGATGATTATGAAGATATTTAATACGGATAAAATCTTTTTTCCCCGGCTTTTTATCGAAATGTTTGCTCTCGTTTTAGCCAGTTTTTTTGGCTTTATGGCCGGAATTGGTTTTGGCGCTGTGAATATTGGAAGTTTTATGTTGGCCTTATTTTTACCTTTTATATTAGCCCTACAACTTTCATGGATGAGGCCCCTATTTGATGTCAAAGTTTAAAGAAATTGGATTTTACCTTTTAGGGACTATCTTGATAGCGTTTGGAGTGGTGCTGGTGATAAAAAGCCGCATCGGTACAGGGCCATGGGATACTTTGTTCATCGTGCTGGCGAGACGGATTGGCCCCCTAACGATTGGGGTCAGTGCTATTATCGTCACCGGTTTATTAACAGTTTTGACCGCCTCTTTGAGGAAAAAACCCAGTCTTGTATTGATGATGGTACCAATTTTTATCGTTGGGACTTTGATTGATTTATTTGACTTGGTGATCTTAAGAGACTTTGCGCCAACAGGTCTTTTTTCCTTTAGCGTTTATCTATTTGGGTTAGTCATTGTTCCCCTCGGGGGAACGATGTTGGTAATTACCCGTTATCCCGCCGGTGTTTTTGAAGAAGCGACGCTTTTAATAAGGGACCTCTTAAAGATTAAAAATATTTTCCCCGCCCGGATGTTGTTAGAGATTTTTCCGGTGATTATTTCATTGTCTTTATCATTTATTTGGTTTAATGACAATGGCGCCGTGAGTTTTGGAACGTTAGGTTTTATCTTATTAACCGGACCCTTTTTCCAATTTTACATGAAACGTTTAACGCCACGTATCCATTTTTAGGAGGTTTGTATGAATCAACTGATTGATCACACCTATTTAAAACCCGAAGGCACTTTAAAAGAGATTCAGACCTTAATCGATGAAGCCAAGACGCATCAGTTTAAAAGTGTTTGCATCCAGCCCCATTTTGTCACCTTTGCAAAAGAACAATTATCGGGATCAGCGGTTTTAGTTTGTACGGTGATTGGGTTTCCACTTGGGATGAACACCGTAGACACCAAAGTTTATGAAACCAAGAAAGCGGTCCAAGAAGGCGCGGATGAAATTGATATGGTTGGAACTTTAAGACATATTAAAGAGGCCAATTACACCGCGTATGAAGAAGAAGTTAGGGCAGTGAAAAAAGCCTGTGAAGGCCGGGTCTTAAAAGTGATTTTGGAAACCGGTGCACTCACCGATGATGAGATTAGAAAAGCGTCCGCTGCGGCCATTAATGGGGGCGCAGATTTTGTTAAAACATCGACCGGATTTGGTCCTGGACAAGCGACCGTAGAAGCCCTTAAAATCATGGCTGAGGTGGCCCAAGGTAAAGGGGTTAAAGCCAGTGGTGGTGTCAGAACCTATGAGGACGCATTAAAAATGATTGAAGCCGGTGCCACCCGCATCGGGACCAGTAATGGCGTGGCCATTGTGACCGGCCAAAAAGCCAAAAACAGTTATTAGGAGGAACTATGCCAACCCCACATATTGAAGCAGAACATGCCCAAATTGCGCCTGTAGTTTTAATGCCAGGTGACCCATTAAGAGCTCAAGTCATCGCCGAAACCTATTTAGAAAACGTAATTCAATTTAATACCGTAAGAAATATGTTTGGCTACACCGGTACTTATAAAGGAAAAGCCATCTCGGTCATGGGATCTGGAATGGGAATGCCAAGTATCGGGATTTATTCGTATGAACTGTTTAAGTTTTATGATGTTGAAACCATCGTGAGAATCGGATCGTGTGGAGCTTACACCAAGGACCTTGACCTCTATGACGTAATTTTAGCGACAGGCGCTTACAGTGAATCAAGCTTTGCTGACACTCAAGCCGGCCAGGCTTTAGGTGACATTTTATATCCCAATGCTGAGGTGAATAAAATCTTAGAAGATGCCGCAAACGATTTAAAGATTCCTTTAAAAAAAGGGATTATCCATTCAAGTGATGTCTTTTACCGTGAGAACTTTAATGATTACGAACGCATTTTCCAAGAAAAAAACGCCATTGCTGTTGAAATGGAATCCTTTGCACTTTTTCATAATGCCAACGTCTTAGGAAAAAAAGCGGCCTGTTTATTGACCGTCTCTGATTCATTAGTGACCCACGCGGCGACGACGTCAGAAGAGCGTCAAAATGCGTTTACCCAAATGATGGAGGTGGCGCTATCTCTCGCCGTCTAGTTGATTTTCAAAAAAGAACCATCGATGGAATCGATGTGTTGCATGTCTATACAGAACAGTTTAAAGCCGCGAGTTTAACACTCCGGTTTTTTATGCCGTTAGAACGTAAGACCGCCAGTGTGGCCCGGGTCTTATTTCAAATGATGGGCACCAAAACGCTTCAATACCCTTCACGAAAAGAACTTAATGCCGCTCTTGAAGAAGCCTATGATGCCAGTTTAAATACCTCAGTCAGTCTTTTGTATGATCAAATTGAAATGAAGATTCAAATCCGTTTTGTTGATCCAAGTCTTCTTCAAGATGCGGCCTATGAAACCCAACTGATTAAGATTTTTAAAGATGTGTTATATCATCCTTATCTCGATGAAACGCTCCTTAACCAAGAAAAAAGTTTTATCTTAGATGATATTAAAACGAAAGAATCTCAAAAGTCTCAAATCGCTTCATCGATGTTGACGGATACGCTTTTAGAAGGGCACCCTTACCACATTCCATCGACCGAAGAAGCGCCCTTGATTAAGGCGGTTCAGTTAAATGAAGTGAAAGCCCTTTTTGAAAAACTTAAAGAGTTACCCTGTCTGATTTTAGCGGCCGGTCCCCTTCCTTTAATCTCCTTAAAAAGATGGCTTAAAGTTCTTGATTTAACGGGTCATCCTCAGTATCAACCCCACCCCTTATTAAAGACTCCGATTGCGAAAAAAGAGCCTCTAAATGTGATTGCAAAGATGCACCAGGTCTATCGCTACCACGTCTATGATTCAGGCGTATACCGGGATGATCGTGATTACCCTGCGTTTCAAGTGCTCCAACACATTTTAGGGGGCGACAGTGATTCGATGTTATTTAAACGAATCAGAGAAACGCACTCGATGGCGTATTCAGTCCAAGCTATTCCATCGATAAAGTATGGCCTTCTCATCATTCAAGGGTCGATTGACCCTCTAAAAACCGAGCTTTACGACCAAGAAATAGCGTCTATCATCAAGGAATTAAAAGAAACCCATGTCGATAAAGATACGCTTTTTTACGCCCAACAATCGATTCAAGAATCGATCAAACGTAACTCGGACTCGCTGAGTGTTTTATCACGAAGAGCCTTGATGCAATATTATTTCAACGAACCCTTTGAAATAGACGCGTATTTGGCTCAGATAAGGGCCGTGAATGCGGGCGACATAAAACGTTTAGCCGAGAATTTAAAAGAAGTGTATGCCTTTAAATATGGAGGGTTTGATGCTTGATTTAGGACTCGAAAAACAAACTTTTAAAATTCAAAACCGGCTTAAGGTGGTCCATTTAAAACGCCCTGGATTTTTAAAAACCTATGCGGCTTTAATTTTTCCCGTCGGAGGATTACACCGGGCTTATCAAGATTCGTCGATTCACTATTTTCCAGCGGGCGCTGCCCATTTCTTAGAACACAAATGTTTTGAGCGTGATGGCGAAGAGATGACCGATGTGTTCTCAAGACAAGGTGCCTCGGCCAATGCCTATACCACCTACCAAAGTACTTCGTATGTTTTTGAAGCGATTGAAAACCTTGAAGCGAATCTACTGACCTTATGTGACATGGCTTTTAACCCTCAGTTCACTGAAGCTGGCATTGAAAAAGAAAAGGGCATCATCGTCCAAGAATGGTCGATGTACCAAGACAGTCCCTTTTATCGTCAATACCAATTAATGCAGGAAGTGCTTTATCAAGACCATCCCTATGCGCTTGATATCTTAGGTCAAAAAGAAAGTATTGAAGCGATGGATTTAAACACGCTCAACGCCATCCATGAGGCCTATTATCAACCAGAGACGGCGACTTTAGTGATTGCGGGAGATCTTGACCTAAGCGAAATAATCACGGCGCTTGATAAAAAACTGACCTTTCCAAAACCGACGACTAAAAGACCCGTCGCTATTGAGGGAGCCTTTATAGACGTAGAAAAGGACTTGGTGATTGAAGATGATGTCCAAGATGAATACATGGTCTTTGGTTACCGGATGCCTTATCAAACCGACCTATTTCAAAGATATCACCACTACATGGCCTTAGATATTGCCCTAGATAGTGTCTTTGGTTCGTCGAGTCATTTTTATGAAAAAGCCCTGGATGAGGGTTTAATCAGTGATAATTTCTTTACTGAAATATCCTTTTATGACAATGTTTATGACGTTACGATGGCCTCTCAAACTAAAGCACCTGAAGCCTTTAAAAAAGCCATTGACGCCCTTTTATTAGAGCCCGCTAAAGAAGTCATCGATGAGACCTTGTTTCACCGTCTCAAAAAAGCCGGGATCGGTTCGTTTATTTTTTCTTTAGAAAGTTTAGAAGGGATGGTTCGTTCTTACACCCGTTATCTTCATGACGGGATCAGTGAAGAAGACTTATTAAAGATTCAAAATGACTTAACCTTTGAAGATGTCTTAAGCGCCTATCAAACCTTTCAAAACGCACGTTCTAAAGTCACGGTATTATTAAAACCATCTAAAGAAACTTTAAATAAACAAAAAAATAAGCTATCATAGCGATGAGGGATTTTATGGACGCTCTAAAACCGTATCAACTCAAAAAAAGCGCCGCGGAAAAATTCGTCTTAATGGGGGGGCCGATTATCATTCTCGGCGTCTTGATTATCATCGGGTTAGGCACTCAAAACGCGCTCTTTATATTGGGAATCAGTGTGATAGCAATCGGTGCGATTTTAATCTTAGTCGGGAGTTTCCGCTATACAAATGTGGTCAAAGGCTTTAAAAAAGATTATCTTCCAACCGTCATTAAAGACTGGATTGATCAGGGGGAGTACCGTCCTGATTTTGGCTTAGATCAAAGCATTGTCTATGCCTGTGAGTTTTTGCCAGGGGCGGACCGATTTTTCTCAGAAGACTACGTGAGGGGCTACATCGAAGGGGTTCCTTTCCAGATGTCAGATGTGAAACTCCAAAGAAAACACACCACGCAAACTAAAAACGGAACGCAAACTTATTATGTCGATTATTTTGTCGGTCAATATTACGTCCTTGATTTCAATAAAAACTTTGAAGGAGCGGTTCAGGTTTTAGAAAGTCACCGCCCTGAATCCAATCGACCTTTTAAAAAAGTTAAACTTGAATCTGTGGCGTTCAATAAAACCTTTAAGACCTATGCCACAGGTGAACATACCGCGTTTTACTTACTAACGCCGCAAATGATGGAACGGATGATGGAGCTTGAAAAAACCCATTCAGGTCAACTCGGGTTTTCCTTCATTGATAATAAAATGTTTATTGCCATACACAATAACCACAGCATCTTAGAAGTCAGAATGTTTCGGAAACTCGATGACTCACTGATTGAAAGCTTTAAGAATGATTTCAGATTACTGGATGATTTGGTAAAAGAACTTAAACTGAATAAAAAAATCTATAAGGAGATTTAAAAATGGATAATCCTATTGTCATTATTGCCCTGGTCTTAGTCGGTCTCATATTAATCGTTGGGTTATGGTACATCGCCACCATGAACACCTTGCGTCAACTCGAAGTAAAAGTCGGTGAGGCTGATTCGGGCATTGATGTGGCGTTAACCAAACGCTTTGATGCATTATCAAAATTAGTCAATACCACCAAAGGCTATGCAAAACATGAAGCCTCGATTTTTGAAAACGTTACGAAGTGGCGGAAAGGCCTCCCTGACTCTTTATCGATGGAACAAAAACAAGAGTTTTTGGGTAAGATGAATGAAGTTCAAAGCGGAATTAACGTTGCGGTTGAAAATTATCCGGATTTAAAAGCCGATAAAGTCTTTATCAATCTTCAAAACTCCATCAATGAAGTAGAAGCGCACCTTCAAGCGGCACGTCGTTTATACAATAGTAATGTCTCAACGCTTAATCAAAAAATTGTCACCTTCCCCATTAGCTTTGTTGCTGGGAACATAAATATGGCGAAAAAAGCGTTCTTTGAAGCCGATGTTGCGAAGCGTCAAGATGTCGATGTCGCTTTTTAAAAACTTTATATAACACGCCCTTTTTAAAGCAAGAACCCTCGTTTTTCTCAAAAAACGAGGTTTTTTTTATTTAGATGAGGCATTTCAGGTCAAATCGTCCGAAAATAGCCTCAAATATTGAAAAACCACGATGTGACAAAAAGACTAAGGTGGTCTAGACTGAAGAAAAAAGGAGGCTTTTATGGTTAATCACATCACGCTTGTCGGCCGGGTGGTCTTTGAACCCGAGCTTCGAACTATCGAATCAGGAGAATCAGTTTCCACCTTAACCTTAGCGTTAAAAAGACCGTTTAAAAACAATGACACCCACACCTATGAATCCGATTTTATCCGGGTGACTTTGTGGCGGGGCATCGCGGAGAATGCGGTGCAGTATTGCAAGAAAGGATCAATCATCGGAATCAGAGGCCGGGTGGCCCAAAAAACGTTTCATTATGAAGATGAAAAAACGTTCTCATATCCTGAAGTCGTCGCAGAAAGACTCAGTTTTATTCACCTTGGTCCGAAAGACAAAGATCAACAAGATGACCTTATCAGCGATTAGATTTATGCTATAATACATGCGAGGTTATCGCATGGAACAATATCATCAATTTTTAAAAACTATTTTAAAAGAAGGCGCTCCAAAAACCGACCGTACAGGGACTGGAACACGGTCGATTTTTGGCTATCAAATGCGCTTTGACTTGAATCAAGGGTTCCCCTTACTAACGACTAAAAAAGTCCATTTTAAAAGTGTTATTTTAGAGTTGTTGTGGTTTATTAAAGGGTCAACCAATATTCGTCCACTAGTCATTGATGGAGTCCGGATATGGAACGAGTGGCCGTATGCTAAATTTAAAAACCATCAGGATTATCAAGGCGAATCCATGGATGAATTTATTGAAAAAATAAAAGCCGATGAAGTCTTTGCTTCTTTACACGGTGAACTAGGTCCGGTTTATGGAAAGCAATGGCGTGGTTTTGAAGGTAAAGAAAAAGTCGTAGATCAACTCCAACAAGTCATTGAGGATATAAAAAACAAACCGGATTCAAGACGGTTGATTGTTAACGCCTGGAATCCTCCTTTGGTTGATCAGATGGCGCTTCCCCCGTGTCATATGATGTTTCAGTTTTACGTGGCCGATGGGGCTCTTAGTTTACAAATGTATCAACGCAGTGCCGATGCCTTTTTAGGGATTCCTTTTAACATCGCCTCTTACAGTGCATTATTGATGATGGTGGCGCAGATTACGGGTTTAAAAGTTAAAGATTTCATCTTAACCGTCGGCGATGGTCATATTTATAACGATCACTTCGAAGCCGTAGATACCCTCCTGACTCGAGAAGAAAGACCCCTTCCAAGTCTTCACTTAAATCCAAGCATTCGATCCATTGATGATTTTACATTTGACGATTTTACCCTTGAAAACTATAATCCCCATCCGACCATTAAAGCTAAAGTGAGTGTCTAATGATTAGCCTCATTGTTGCTTATGATCAAAACCAAGTCATTGGTTTAAATGGGAAAATGCCTTGGCACTTCAAAGCGGATCTAGCTTATTTCCGTCAAATCACTGAGCACCACACGGTTTTCATGGGCCGAAAAACATATGAAAGTATTTTGTCTTACAATCAAACACCCTTAAAAAACCGCCCGCATGTGGTCGCTTCAAGTGGACTTAAAGATGACCGAGTGACGGTGGTTTCAGATGTCGATGCCTGGCTCAAGGTCCCTCGTCAAGAAGAAGTCTTTGTAATTGGTGGAGCTGAGATTTATCGCCAAAGTTTGCCGTATGCTGATCGCTTATACATTACTCATATTGAAAAAGCCTTTGAAGGGGATACCTTTTTTCCACATTGGAATAAAGAAGACTATACCCTCATTTCAAGTACCCAAGAAGGTCCATTGACGTTTGCTGTTTATGAGAGGAACCCCCAATGACACTATTATTTATGAGCTTCTGGATCTTTGAAATGGCCGCGCTATTTTATCTTTACAGTTCTCTTCATTGGAGTCTCATCATCGTCTTGACGGTGATTAATATTCCATTATCTTTTGCTTTTAATATCTTTTTCTTTGGGGTTATTATCCATCTATATGGAAAGTCTTTTAAAGAAGCAGATTGGCACAATTTAAAAGCCCAAAAAGCGGTGGTCACTTACATGAAAACCATTGTTTTTCTATTGCGCTATAAACTTTACTTTTCAGGACTTGAAAACATCCCTCAAGATCGTGCTTTCATCATTGTCGGAAATCATCAAACCAACTATGACACTATCATTCATAAAATGAAACTTCCCTTAAAAACTATTTTTATCGCTAAATATGCGATTTTCTCATGGCCCGTAATTGGTCCTATCGGTACCGCTGCAGGGAACATTCCTATGTTCCGGGAAAATGATCGTGAAGCTATTAAAGCCTTAAAAAAGGGAATTCAAGCGTATCAAGAAGGCGTAAATGTCGGAATTTATCCCGAGGGTACTCGCTCTAGAGGCAATCATTTGCTTGAGTTTAAAGCAGGGGCTTTTAATTTAGCGATGAAACCGAAAGCGCCGATTCTCTTAGTGACCGTTCATAACACTATTAAGACCTGGAAGGGATGGCCCTTCAAAAGACCTCATGTTTCAATTCACTATCACCCGATCATTGAACCTTCATTTTATGAGGGCATGAGCACCCACGAACTGAGCGATTATGCTAAAAGCGAAATCTCAAAACAACTTGAGACGTTTAAAAGTCGGGTGAAGTAAAATGCGTTTTATTGAATTAATTGAAAAAAAACGAGACGGTCACCGTCTCAATCAAGCAGAGATTACCTTTTTTATCGAAGGCACCACGAAAGGAACTATTCCTGAATATCAGCTATCCGCCTTATTGATGGCCATTTATTTTCAAGGAATGGATGAAGAAGAATCTTTTCATTTGACTAAAGCCATCCTAGAAAGTGGTTCTGTGATTGACTTATCTGCCATCGATGGGATCAAGGTCGATAAGCATTCAACTGGAGGAGTTGGGGATAAGACCACCCTAGCACTCGCTCCCCTTGTTGCTTCGATGGGCGCTAAAATGGCTAAATTATCAGGCCGGGGTTTAGGTCATACCGGTGGAACTCTAGACAAGCTAGAAAGTATTCCTGGTTTTAATATTGCTTTATCTGAAACCGCCTTTAATCAACAAGTGAATACGTTAGGCGTTGCGTTAGCCGGTCAAACCAGTGACATCGCTCCTGCGGATAAACTTCTATATGCCTTAAGAGACGTGACAGGAACAGTCCCGAGTATTCCCTTAATTGCAAGTTCAATCATGTCAAAAAAATTGGCTTCTGGAGCCGATGTTATTGTTTTAGATGTGAAAGTGGGAGATGGGGCGTTCATGAAAGACATCGAAGAAGCCAGAAAGCTCTCCCATTTAATGATTCGAATTGGCGAACAATACGGGAAAAAGGTCAGTGCCTTTTTAACGAATATGTCAGAGCCTTTAGGGTTTGCGATTGGAAACCGTCTCGAAGTCATTGAAGCGATTCAGACATTGAAAAATCAGGGCCCTGAAGATTTTACGAATCTCGTGATTGAACTGGCGGCTGTCTTGACCGTGAAAGCAGGTTTATTTAAAGACGTGAATGCGGCTAAAAAAGAAGCCCTAAATCACTTAAAAAATGGATTAGCCTATCAAAAATTTGAAGCTTTCGTGGCGGCACAAGAGGGCGACTTAAACGCTTTTGATGCCCTCGAAGTGGGCGCCTCGACCGCTATTTATGCGGACCAAGATGGTGTTGTTTCTCAGATGGCTACCCTTGAACTCGGCCTTAGAAGCGATGCATCTAGGCGCAGGTCGACAAACCAAAGAAGACCCGATTGATCTACGTCGGTTTGTGATACCGCTAAAGTCGAGATATGATTAAAAAGGGGGACTTAATGGTGATTTGGCATATCACCAAGGCACCCTTTAGGAATCTACGATCCAAAGCGAATCAAATCGCATATCCACCTGTGAATCATGCGGTTCAAAACTGGCCCTCATCTTAGAACGTTTTAATATTTAAATCCGCCTAAAATAAGGATATATTATGGGTGCCGATTAAATCAGGGGAGCTTAGAGAACTAGGCTGAGAGTATGCTTGATACTAGCATAGACCTAACCTGATCTGATAATGCTAGCGTAGGATGAATCTTAAATTAAATCCTTGCGCATGCAAGGATTTTTATTTAAGGAGGATTTAATGAGTCAACGTTCACAAATTAATAAAATAGCCTTTATCAGCATCATGATTGCCTTTGCGGCGGTGATTGAAGTGGCGATGATGTTTATCCCAAGTCTTCCCTGCTGCGGAAGTATCTCTTATCTTTATCCTCTTATTTATCATTGCTTATAAAGAAGGTCCTCTCATTAGAACTTTGAAGTTTTATCTTTGGGCTGTCAACTCATGCTCAGTGGCTTAACTTCTTATTGGGTCTGGCAAAGTTTCTTTTAGATTATTTATTTGGCCTTGGCTCCAGTAGGTTTATCAGGCTATGTGTTCCTTAATTAACAAAGAAAGCTGCCCTTTATTCATTGGGGGAATCTTTAATGGTTTCTTAAGGTTTCATGCATTATCTCAGCGGGGTAATACTCTTTTTGGAGAGTTTGCCCTGAAGGGACCCCAGCGTTGTATTCACTTTTTATTTATATGGGTCGCAGCATGCTACCCAGTTTTATTATTAGCAGTGGTTGTCTCTTTAGTTTCAACGAATTCAAATGCTTTAAAAGCAGGTTCATCTCAATCGGCTGAACTCGTGTAAGAGAGTTTCTTTTTTATTTGACAACCCTGATCAATTGATGTGTATATTTACCCTATATTGATAGAAATATATAATGATTATAATGTCTAACCCACGAGGAGATAGTGACATGCCTGAGAATCCCAAGTTAAAAATACCATTAAATATTTAAGTTAAACACGATATGTCTCAACAAGACCTGCTTTAAAAGTGGGGGTCCGTCGAGAAACCATCGGTAGTCTTGAAAAGGGAAGTACAATCCATCCTGTTATTGGTTGTTGATATTGCGAATGTATTTCAAGTCATTGCTGCATCTTTTCCCGTGCTTATTCTTGGTAGAACTGAAAAAAGAGGATAAATAAACGTCGGTCATGTTAATCTGTGCCTTAAAGAAAGGGGACGTCCTTATGAAACCCAAATTTAACTAGCATTGTTTTGTTGTCATTATTGTTCTCTTCCTGCTTTTAATCTTTGTGGATGAAAGCTTTCAAGGCTCCATTGGCTTATCCTTTGCCTATTTATTATATTTAGGCTATGTCAAGGTCCCCATGGATGAGTTATTTCATAAGCGGGTCCAACAATCCGCAAGTTTGACTTTATTGGTCGTCTTATTAACGATGACCGGTTATTTAATAAGCTTAATATTTGTGGAGGCCACCACCGATGTGATATTTGGCGGTTTTTGGGTGGTTTTCACGCTGATTCATGTTGTATTTAATCTACTCCTTTCCATTTTCTTAATCCTGGATGCTAGAGCGACCCACTCATAAAACTTTAAAAGGAGAACCTCATGAAAGAATATACCTTATCGCCCATTGACAAAAGTATCATCCCATCGATTATCCAAGTCGCTAGAAATGCTTTTGGAGCAGGCGTTGAACTGTTTATACCCAAAAAGAAAATTTGGGGATTTTATGCGCATCATGGGGATGAAATTGGTGGGGCTGTCTTTATCAAAAAAACCTCCATTAATGAAGGATTTGTAGATTGGATCTTTGTGGATCCCAGCGCTCAGGGTCATCGTTTAGGGGCTCGCCTTATGGACTTAAGCACGCAAACGCTTCAAGATGAAGGGTGCGCAGTTCAGTTTGCCTTGGTCAATGATTTTAATACGGCTTCTTGGAATATGTTTGCTAAACGCGGTTTCAAGGAACTTTCTGTCATGAAATCCATCTTTGGGTACAAACTTGGAAGTTTGCCCACTCGTTTAATGTATAGTTTAATTACCGGTTATAGCTTGTGGGTAAAAGACGATACACAGTCAAATAAACCGATACACCCTAACCGGTTTCCATTGCTTAAAACGCTCCTTTATTCCTTGTTTGTGGGGATGGCCTTATCGTTATTTTCATTGCGTGGCATGGAATACTTCTATGTTGCTACTAGTATGGTCGTTATCGCTACTTTTTTAAGAATCATCGTCAGTTATCCGATCGCACGAAGCTACGGGAAAGTGCGGTTTGATGCCGCTCAAGGGGGAACTGTTTTAGCCACTCTCATTGCTTTTTTAGGAACTTGGTGGCCGACTTTCGGGTCGTTTATGCCGGCAGAAGATCTATGGATTGAAAAAGACTTTAGAAAAGTAAATGCCTGGGCTAAAGTGGCGAGTTTGTTATCGCTTGTTGGATTATATATCGCCAGTGCCCTCTTATTACCTGAATTGTTTGACGCTGCGCTTCAGTTTTATCTAGGCTTTGTGATTGCCGTTCAGCTCTTACCCGTCTTTCCGCTTGATGGGATGGACGGTGCCTCTATTTACAAATACAATAAATTACTATACCTTGCGACCCTCACGGTCAGTGCCCTAGCTCTCATCGTATTTATTTAATGATTTTGATAAGAAACTCTCGGAAGAGAGTTTCTTTTTTTACCTCGTTTTAACGTATAATATAGAAGAGGTGATACGGTGAAAATTACATTTGTAGGATCAGAAGCAACGCCTTTTGCAAAAACCGGTGGACTCGCGGATGTTTTAGGTAGTTTACCTTTATATCTGGCCGAAAGAGGTCACCAGATTTCTTTGATTTTACCGAAGCATCAAAGCATTATAAAGCGCTTTAATGATCAATGTGAACCGGTGATAACCCTGCATATTGAAGGGCCCCAACATGAAAGTTATGCGGGTATCCAACTGATGAAGCATCAAGGCATCGATGTTTACTTTGTTGATAATGAGTACTACTTTGGATTAAGACCTCAATTATACGGGGATTATGATGATGGCGAACGGTATGGCTTTTTCGCCCACGCCGTTTTAAAAACGATTGAAAAAGTATTACCTAAAACGGAGATTCTTCATCTTAATGATTGGCAGACAGGCCTGATTCCCTACCTTTTAAAATATGACGCTAAATACCAATCTTTAAATCACATTAAATCCGTATTTACGATTCATAACATTGCTTATCAAGGACGTTTTTCTAAAGAATTAATGCCGTTTTTAAACACCGATTATTCCAATGTTTTAGAATTTGATGATGTGATCAACTTTCTAAAAACCGGTATCATGACGGCCGATCACGTCACGACCGTATCTCCGACTTATAAGGACCAACTTCAGCACGCATACTTTGCGTACGGAATGCAAGGCCTCTTAAAACTAAGAGAGCAAAGCTTCTCAGGCATTATTAATGGCATTGATTTTAATGAGTTTAATCCAAGTAAAGACAACGCCTTAAAAAAATCATATACGGCTAAAACTGTAACTGCTGGTAAAAAAGCCAATAAAAAAGACTTGATGGAAACCTTTGGCTTGAAAAATCCCAATTTACCTTTATTTGGAATGGTCTCAAGAATCACCGAAGCCAAAGGATTTGATTTGGTGGCAGACATTATTCCTACCCTGGTTGAGAAAGGTATCATGAACTTTGTCTTATTAGGGAGTGGCGATCCTTATTTTGAACAAACCTTCCAATATTTCAAAGATCAGTATCCGGATCATTTTGGGGTTTATTTTGGCTATAGCGATGGGATGGCCCGTCAGATTTATGCCGGAGCTGATTACTTCTTAATGCCATCACGCTTTGAACCCTGTGGGCTTGCCCAAATGATATCGATGCGCTATGGTACCCTTCCTGTGGTTCATAAAACCGGGGGTCTTAAAGACACGGTCGAACCTTTCAATGAATATACCTTAGAAGGCACCGGCTTTGGCTTTGATACCTATCAAGCCGATGATTTAAAACAAGCCGTTTTATCCGCCATCAATGTTTTTGGGAATCAAGAAACCTATAAACTCCTTCAACAACGCGCTATGCAAGAAGATTTTTCTTGGGAATCCAGTGCGCACCTTTATGAACAGCTCTACCAATCCTTAAGGGGGTAACACATGAAAGTCCAAGCGTTTATCTTAGCCGGTGGACGTGGATCACGCCTTGACATTTTATCTGAAAAGCGAGTCAAACCGGCCGTCCCATTTGCAGGAAAGTATCGCATTATTGACTTCACCTTAAGTAACTGTGCCAACTCAGGGATTTATGATATTGGGATACTCACCCAGTATTTGCCCTTTTCATTGAATGAGCATATTGGTTCAGGAAAACCTTGGGATATGGACCGGAGAGATACCCAGCTTTCTTTAATGCAACCGCATAAGAATTGGTATAAAGGAACGGCGGATGCTTTGAAACAAAACATCGAATCCTTGCACCGTTCTAAGGCGGATTTAGTCTTGATTTTATCAGGCGATCATATTTATAAAATGGATTATCGTCTCATGATTGATCACCACATAAAACTAAAGGCAGACGTTACCTTAGCAGTTCAACCTGTCCCAAAAGAAGATATTTCTCGGTTTGGGATATTAGAAACAGACGCCCATTCTAAAATTACGGCCTTTTTAGAAAAGCCAGAAAAAGCCGACAGTAATCTAGCTTCCATGGGCATTTATGTTTTTAATAAAGCCGTCCTAATTGAAGCCCTTGAAACGTTTGAAGAAGAAGACTTAGACTTTGGAAAACATATAATTCCTGCGTATGTTGCTTCTAAAACATGTGTGGCATACACGTTTAATGACTACTGGAAAGACGTAGGAACCTATGATGCTTACTTAGAAGCTAACTTAGAACTCACTGAAACCGTCGATAAGATTCCCTTAGATATGTACGATCAAAACTGGAAGATATACACCCGCTCAGAAGAGATGCCCGCGGTTAAAGTGGGATCAAAAGCCGTCATTCGTCAAGCCTTGATTTCGAACGGTTCAATCATTGCGGGTCATGTTGAAAGAAGTGTGATTTCACCAGGGGTGATCATTCATCCGACTGCCATTGTTCGTCACAGTGTGATTTTAAATGACACCGTGATCGAAGCCGGCGCGGTGATTGATCATGCGATTATTGATAAAAATGTCAGGGTTGAAAAAAACGCCGTGGTCGGACAAGGTCCCCATGATATCCCTAATATAGACAAACCCGATTTATTATTCAGTGGTTTAAATGTTTTAGGAAAAGGCGTCATCGTCAAAGCCGATAGTATCATTGAAAGAAATTGCCGAATTTACCCGAATCAAATTGTTAAAGGAACCATAAAAGCGGGAAGCACAATGAAATAAAAAAAGCGCATCAGCGCTTTTTTTGTTGGGCAATGTACGATTTTAAAGGAGTTAAGTAATCATAGGTTGGGTTTAATCCCATTTCTATCTTGAGTCCATCTTCACGCAATTCAGCAATGGCAATCGATTTGCGGCCCTTGATCGAACGTTCCACGTATTTTGATAACGCTAGAAAGGGTAATATATAATGCTCATCCAAACGAACAAACGCAATGATTAAAAAGGCTAACCCTCCGTGGGTATGAACGGCTTTGAGATGATTAATTTGGTGAGGATGAATATTAGTGAGGGGAAAAGAGGTTAAAGACTGGGTTTCTTTGACATCAAAATCAATATAAAGCCCTTGATAAAGTCCATTATAATCGGTGGTTGAGGGTGTTTTATAATACGCTTCAGAAATCTTAGCAGCAGAACGTTTAGGGTAATCAACTTTGACCACTTGAACCGGTGTTGGTTTTTTATGAATCACGGCTTGATTCGATTCAAGATAATATTGGTTCGCTAAATTTACCCACTTTTCAGTGGTTTCTCCGCGATTTTTAACCGATATCTCTGGTTTTTGATAGGTCTTAAAAGACGTGGGATATTTAACGTTTTTCATGCGCTTATTATAGCATGAAAGAAGAATCAAAAGCGCCAATCTAAAGATGGGAAATTTTCCCTGAGATTTTACCGTTACCAGCCTAGGATTGTGCTATAATATAAGTGTTTTACAGGAGGCATTATTTTGAGTCAAGTACGTTTTTTCGCACTCGGTGGACTCGGTGAAGACGGCAAAAATATGTACGTCTTTGATGTCGATGGTCGCCTATTTGTTTTTGATGCAGGATTAAAATATCCTACACAAGACCTCTTAGGAGTCGACGCTATCTTACCGAATTACCAATATTTAATCGACCATCAATCACAGATTGAAGGCTTTTTTTTGTCGCATGGTCACGAAGATCATATCGGCGCTCTACCAAAAATATTAAGAGAAATTAATGTTCCCATTTACGGTTCCTTTTTTACTTTAGAACTCCTTAAAGATACTTTAAAACAACATCAATTTGACGAGAAGAAACTTGTTTTTCATACGGTCAATAAAGATTCGGTTTTATCCTTTAAAACGGCCAAGGTTCGTTTTTATCAGACCACCCATTCGATTCCCGGATCACTTGGGATGGCGGTAGATACGGCCGATGGAATGTTTGTTTATAGCCCCGATTATACTTTTGATCAAAACGTAGACCCTATTTATCAAACAAGTTTTGATAGAATCCAAGCCTTGACTCAAAAAAAGGTTGTGGCTCTTTTTTCAGAAAGTTTAGGCGCTCACTTAAGACATTTAGAAGCCACGGATACAGAGCTTGAGTTAGAAATTTCACAAGCCTTTATTAACCGTAAAAAACGGATTATCGTATCCGCCTTTTCAACCGATATTTACCGGATTCAACGGGTAATAAATATTGCCTTAAAATATCAACGTAAGATTGCCATCATCGGTCGGAAAGCCCAACGTATGATTGATATTGCGATCAATACAGGATTGCTTAAAATTCCAAAAGAACAATTTGAAGCCTTGAAATTCATCGAAGGTAGCAAAGTGCCTGAAAAGCCAGAAAACTTGATGGTTCTTGTCGCTGGTGATCGCCATGAACCCTTCCATATGGTTCAGCGGATGGTTTTAAAACAAGACCGGCTGATTCATTTAGACAGTGAAGATACCGTTTTAATGATGACGCCTCCCGTTCCAGGGACTGAAAAAATCGCCTCACGAACTCTCGATATTTTATACCGTCATAACATCAATATTCATAAGATTGATAAAGCCATGCTCCCCCCCGCTCACGCTTCAAGTTCTGATGTGAAGCTGTTGAGTAACATTTTAAAACCGACGTACTTTGTTCCGGTTATTGGGGAACATCGTCATTTCTTCCATATGCGCCAAATTGCTCATCAACTTGGGTACGAGGACGATCATATTTTCACTTTAGAAAATGGTCACGTCTTGAAATTCATCGACGGCGTCGTCACCGGTGAGACCGATACGGTATCGACGGGTGAGATTTTAGTGGATGGTAGTTTAGAAGAAAGTATTCATGACGTGGTGTTAAAAGACCGTGAAATTTTATCTCAAGATGGCGTAATCATCGTCTCAGCCGCGATTCATGTTCGATCTAAAAAAGTGATTGGGCTTCCTGAGATTTCATCCCGTGGATTTATTTATGTGAAAGAAAACGAAACCTTATTAACTGAACTTCAAGAAATGTATAAAGCGAGTATCGAAAAAGGACTTCAAGCGAAACAGTTTGAGTTTAGAACCTTAAGAGATAATGCTAAAGATGTTATTTCCAAATACGTCTTTGACAAAACCTTAAGACGTCCGATCATCATACCCGCCATTGTTACGGTCGAAGATGATAAATATACCCACGCTTGAGTTTTATGCCCCTGACTATGATGCTTTAAAAGAAGTTCCGCTCCACCAAGGGGCACGATTCGTTGGGTTAAAAGAAGGCCAAACTGCCCTTCTTTTTTATGACCTTATGAATCATTATGTGTTCCCAGGTGGCGGCATTGAAGCCGGTGAATCAGCGTTAGACGCTGTCATTCGAGAAGTACTTGAAGAAACGGGATACCATATCGATGCCGTCAAACCAGTGGTGATCATCAAGGAGCACTTTGCCGATTCCATCTGGCATCACACGTTTTTTACAGGGACATATGGCCAAAAAGTGCAGACACCTAGGTGGACTAAAGAAGAACAAAAATACAACATTCAACTTGGCTTTTATTCATTTTACGATGCACTTGATTTACTCAGTACTCACCAAGGGGATGACCCTTATTCTGAAACGATTATGAACCGTGAGTTTTTAGGACTCAGTGAAACCATAAATTATTTAAACATCCCACTATAAACCTTGTATAAGGACTTTAAAGGAGATCTCCATGGCAACCCTAGAAAAATTAGAGCATTCCTATGTAAAACTCACGATTGAAGTGAGTGCGGACCAATTCGAACACGGTTTAGAACACGCCTTTAAACATGTTCAACCCGACGTTGAAGTGAAAGGATTCCGAAAAGGGAAAGTCCCACGTTCGATGTATGAAAAAAAATATGGGGTTGAAAGCTTATACGATGAAGCCATCAATCATATTATTTCAGATACGTATTTTGACGCGATTCAAGAGCTGGATGTTTACGCCGTAGCTCAACCCAAAATTGATTTGGATATCCAAACGATTGCCCAAGGTAAACCCTTTACTTATACCGCCACGGTAGCGGTTAAACCAGACGTGAAACTTGGCGCTTATAAAAAACTTGAGATGAAAAAGATTTCAGATAAAGTCACCGATAAGGACGTCTTAGCAGAAATTGACCAGCTCAGAGAACAAAATGCTGAACTTCAACTCATTGAAAAAAGAGCCCTCAAAAACGGTGATACCGCCATTTTTGACTTTGAAGGTAAACTCGAGGGTCAACCCTTTGATGGTGGAACTGCGAAGAATTATGAACTTAAAATTGGATCTAAACAATTTATCCCTGGATTTGAAGATCAGATGATTGGTTTAAAATCGGGCCAAACCAAAGATTTAAATGTGACCTTTCCCAAAGATTATCAAGCGGCTGATTTGGCCGGTAAAGACGTTGTTTTCACAGTCACTTTACATGAAATTAAAGAATTTGTATTGCCCGCACTTGATGATGTTTGGGTGAAGAGTCTTAAAAAAGAAGCCATTGAAACAGTGGATGCTTTAAAGGCATCGGTGAAAGAAGAGCTCGCTTCTAAAAAAGAAAAAGAGGTTCGAAACGCGAAGATTGATTTTGTGGTTTCAACCGCCTCAGAAAATGCAAAAATCGATATTCCCCAAGATATGATTGTCGCTGAGAAAAACCGGATGTTAGATAACACCAAACAACAAGCCTCACAATATGGCATTAGTTTTGAACAATATTTACAGTTTTCAAATACGACCTTAGAACAGTTTGAAGCGAATTTATTAAAAGACGCTGAAAAATCAATTCGATACAACCTCGTTTTAGAGGCCATCGCTAAAGCTGAGAAAATTGTCGTCCCTAAAGAAAAGCTGGATGAAAAAATCGAAGAGCTTGCAAAACAATATAAGTTATCGATTGAACAAATTGCCAGTCAGATTTCTGAAGATGTGATTAAACAAGATATCGCGATGAATATGGCCGTTGATTTGATGGTTGAGTCTTTAGTCTTTAAATCATGAAACCCCGTTTCTTTGTCTTTGATTTAGATGGTACTCTCCTTAATCGCTCAAAAGAAATTACCCCCCCGCTAATCGCTAAACTTACACAACTAAGAAAAGCAGGTCACCAAATCATGATCGCAACGGGCCGTGCCCGGGAAATCACTATGCCTTACTTAGATTTATTAAAAATTGACAATGATGTGATATTTAATAATGGGGCTCAAATCATCAATGTGAGTAATGAAGAAGTTCTCTTTGATATTGGAATTTCAAGTGCTGACCAGGCTACGGTCATTAATTACTATCACCGTCATGCCATTCCTTACTCGGTTTCAACCAGTGAGGGTCTTTGGACATCGGTGGGCTATGATTTAGGGTATTATCAAATCTTTAAAGACCAGTTCCCTGACTACCCTTTAAATAACCATATGGGTGTGACCTTAGAACGTCTTGAAGGATTGACCATTTATAAAATATTGGCTAAATACGACTCTGAATCTCAGCTTCGCTATCACCAAGCTAACTTGGAAAAGATGGTGGAAGCCACCGTGACTCAAAGCATGGAAGGTTTCTTAAGTGTTTTACCTAGTGGCATCACGAAAGGGACCACTTTACTTCGTTATCTAAAAGAAAAGTCCATTGCACTTGACCAAGTGATTGTTTTTGGCGATAATGATAACGACATTGAAATGTTGTCGCTAGTGCCTCATTCATACGCCATGCTTAATGGCTCTGAAGGAGCTAAAAAAGCCGCAAGTTACATTACAAAAACCGACCATAATCAATATGGTGTGCTAACCACACTAGAAAATATGAATCTTTAAATAAGAGGAGAGTTTATGGCCAAAAAAACCGTGGTGATTGTTGATCCCGCTGGTATGCACGCAAGACCTGCATCAAAAGTAGCTCATTTAGCAGCAAACTTTGATGAAGAGATTCACTTAACTTATAAAGAAAGAACCATCGATGCAAAAAGCATCATGGGCCTGATGAGTTTAGGCGTTCCTAAAGATGCTGAACTCACCATTTCATCTGAAGGTGAAAATGCTGAAGAAACCATTGAAGCCATCATCGGTGAGATGCGTAAACTTGGATTGGTCGCTTAGAAAGACACTTCGGTGTCTTTTTTTATACATTGCTTATAAATTGTCAAAGCCGAAGCGATAAGGTATAGTTATAATATCTAACATTTGAGGTGTCACATGTTCAATAAAACCACACAAACAACTGCTCAACTTCCTAGCATCGCCATCCGTGGATTGGCGCCTTTTCCTCATACTGATGTCAGAACCGAAGTGGGAAGAAGTGTCTCTAAACAAGCCCTATTAGATGCTGAAAGAAACCATGATAATCATGTCTTGTTACTGATTCAAGAAAATGCCACCGTTGAAGAACCTGAAAAGGAAGATTTATTAACGGTCGGAGTGGTCGCAAAAATTGGAATAAAAATCAAACTTCCTAATGGAAACTTCAAAGTCAAGTTTGATCCTTTAGTGCGGGCCAGAGTTATTGCTTATGATCAAATGGAACCCTTTATTTTAACGACCTTTGAAACCATGCCAACCATTCAAAATGATGTTGATGAAGAGATTGCTTTAGTTAGAATGATTGTTAAAACAGTGATGGATAATTCCAATGCTGTTTTAAATAATCCAAAGCAAACCGTTGAAATGATTCAGTCAGGCGTTTCCTCAGATAAACTAGTTGATGTCATTGCCAGTAATTTAAAAGTCCCAGAAAAAAATAAATACAAATACATTGAAGCCGCAGCGCTTGATCAGCGCCTTAACTATTTGATTCAAGATCTTGAAAAAGAGCGTCATATGAATGAAATAGAAGATAAGATTAACCGCACCGTCAAAAAGAATATCGATGAAAATCAACGGGAATATTACCTCCGTGAAAAACTCAGAGCGATTCAAGAAGAGCTCGGGGACAAAGCCAAAAAAGAATCTGAAATTGAAGATTTAAGAGAAAAAATACTCGCTAAAAAGATGCCCGCCCATATTGAAGAAAAGGCTTTATACGAGCTTTCTCGATATGAAACATTACCCTCATCAAGTGGCGAGAGTGGGGTCATTAAAACCTACTTAGATTTCTTAGTTGATCTGCCTTGGATTGAACATTCAAAAGATGAAGAAGATATTAATGTGGCAGAAAAAGCCCTCGATGAAACGCATTTTGGACTTGAAAAAGTGAAAGAGCGTATCACGGAATATTTAGCTGTAAAACTACTTACTGGAAAAAACCCTCAAACGATTTTATGTTTAGTAGGGCCTCCTGGGGTTGGAAAAACCTCACTAGCTCAGTCGATTGCGAAAGCGTTAGGCCGTGAATTTGTTAAACAATCCTTCGGGGGCGTTAAAGATGAAGCTGAAATTAGAGGCCATCGCCGGACCTACTTAGGCGCTTTGCCAGGCCGTATTTTGTTAGGGATGAAAAAGGCTAAAGTCAATAACCCTGTTTATTTACTCGATGAAGTTGATAAATTAGGGTCTGATTACAAGGGCGATCCTAGTTCAGCGTTACTTGAAGTATTAGACCCTGAACAAAACCATAGTTTCTCTGATCACTATTTAGAAGATACTTATGACTTATCGCAAGTTTTATTTATCGCTACCGCTAACTATTTAGGGAATATTCCAGATCCTTTAAGAGACCGGATGGAAATCATTGAATTATCTAGCTACACTGAAATTGAGAAATTCAATATCGCTAAAGAACATTTAATTCCCAAACAAATGGAACTGCATGGCCTCGTTCCAGGCAGACTTTTCATTGATGATGATGCGGTCATGCAAATGATCCGGATGCATACCCGGGAAGCAGGAGTCCGTAACTTAGATCGTCTTTTCGGAACGATTGTTAGAAAAGCAATTAAAACCATTCTTGGTGATAAAAAAGAATCTGTTTCTGTTACGACTGACAACTTAAATATTTTCTTAGGAAAATCTAAATTCCACGACAACAAGGCAGATAAAGAAGATCAAATTGGCGTCGCCACTGGACTTGCTTATACCCAGTTTGGCGGAGACACCTTACCTGTTGAGGTCGCCTTTTTTGAGGGAAATGGTCAATTATCTCTCACCGGACAACTCGGTGATGTGATGAAAGAATCCGCTCAAGCTGCACTTTCATATGTTCGCTCTCATGCTGCACAATATAACATTGATGAAAAGATATTTGAAAAATCCAACGTCCATATTCACGTCCCTGAAGGAGCCGTTCCTAAAGATGGCCCAAGTGCGGGCGTCACCATCACCACGGCTTTAATTAGTGCGCTCTCTAACCGCGCGGTTGACCACACGGTGGGAATGACCGGAGAAGTGACATTAAGAGGACGTGTCTTAGCCATTGGTGGCTTAAAAGAAAAAGCCATCGCCGCGCACCGAAGTGGCCTTAAAAAGATTCTGATTCCTAAAGAAAACGAGCGGGATATCGATGATATTCCCGAAGAAGTTAGAAATCAACTCGAAATCGTTGCGGTCGAAACGATGGATGAGATAATCACCACCATCTTAAAATCTTAAAAGAGGCCTCCTAGGCCTCTTTTTAAAGGGTGTTAATGAACTCACTTGTAGATAAACCTATCATGGCGGTAAAACCGTCTCAGTATCCAGAAAAAACCAATCCAGAATGGGCTTTTTTTGGTCGCTCTAATGTAGGTAAATCAAGTTTGCTAAATGCTTTAATGAACCGTAAAAATCTCGCTTACACTTCAAGTACCCCAGGTAAGACTTTGACGGTTAATTTTTATCCCTTAGAAGAAGAAGTCACCTTGGTAGATCTTCCTGGATATGGTTATGCAAAAGGTCAAAAAGGGAACGACTTTTCACCTTTGTTTGATGCTTATATCGCATCATCCCGAATTGATCACGCCATTGTTTTAATAGATAGTCGCCAACCCGTTCAGGCTTTAGATCAGAAAATGATTCAAACCTTGCACCATTATCAAATCCCTTATTTTATTGTTGCTACTAAGGCTGATAAACTCAATCAGTCAGAAAAACACCATGCAAAAAAAGCCTTTACTGAAACATGGGCGCTAGATGAGAATTCTTTGTTTTTTGTCTCAAGTTTAAAAAAGACGCATATTAACACGCTTCAAAACGCCTTGATGAATACCTTAAATCCTTGAAACATGGCTGTTTTCATGGTATATTAATGTAAATCAATAAAGAGAAGAGTACTTATGATTTTGTGTCACAGCGAGCGCTTAACTGGTGAAAATGCGCACCAAAACATAACGAAAGTCCCCTCTTTGATGCGAAAGCCGTATTTGCGCGTTAAGCATGTCAAGTGCTCTTTTTAAGAGAATTAAGGTGGTACCGCGATGACTCGTCCTTATCGATAACGATAAGGATTTTTTTTATGGAGGAAATCATGATTGATAAAAAGTATGATCATCAAATAGTGGAAGAAGGCCGCTACCAAACCTGGCTTGATAAAGGTTATTTTAATGCGGGTGATTCAACAAAAGAAGCCTTTTGTATCGTAATACCTCCCCCGAATGTAACTGGAAAACTCCATCTAGGACACGCTTGGGATAACACGATTCAAGATATCATTATTCGGCAAAAAAGAATGCAAGGCTTTGATGCTTTGTATTTGCCTGGAATGGACCACGCTGGGATTGCAACTCAAGCAAAGATTGATGAAAAACTTAAAAGCGAAGGTGTTAACCGCTATGAACTCGGAAGAGAAGGCTTCTTAAAAGAAGCCTGGAACTGGAAAGAAACCTACGCAAAAACCATCCGTTCTCAGTGGGAAGCTTTAGGACTAAGTGTTGATTATTCAAAAGAACGCTTTACCTTAGATGATGGGTTGTCCAAAGCCGTTGAAATTGTTTTTATAAAGCTTTATGAAAAAGGTTTAATTTACCGTAAAGAGCGGATTATTAACTGGGATGTCCAGGCTAAAACCGCACTTTCTAATATTGAAGTTGAACGGAAAGATATTGAAGGGGCTCTTTACACGTTGCGTTACCTTAGCGAAGACGGCCTCGATGAAATCAAAGTCGCTACGACCCGGCCTGAAACCATGTTTGCGGATACAGCGATTATGCTTCACCCGATGGATAAAAAACGGGCACATCTCATTGGAAAAAAAGTATTTATTCCCGGAACAAAGGTGGCGATTCCAGTCATCGCCGATGACTATGTCGACCAAGAATTTGGAACTGGTGCTGTGAAAGTGACCCCTGCCCATGATCCAAACGACTTTGAAGTCGGTTTAAGACACCATCTACCAACGCCATCTTGTATGGAAGAAGATGGCACCATGAATGCAATGGCATTTGAATATCAAGGGATGGAACGTTTTAGCTGCCGAAAAAAACTCGTTAAAGACCTTCAAGAAAAAGGGCTTTTAACGAATATTGAACCCATCATCCATAACGTGGGTCACTCAGAAAGAACTGGCGTGGTAGTTGAACCACGATTGTCTTTACAATGGTTTGTGAAAATGGAAGAACTGGCCCAACAATCTTTAGAAAAATCAACCGCCGAGTTCATCCCAAGTCGCTTTGAGAAAATATTTAAACACTGGATGGAATCGATTGAAGATTGGTGTATCTCCCGTCAACTTTGGTGGGGACACCGGATTCCAGCCTATTATAAAGGTGAAGACGTTTACGTCGGAACCAATCCACCCAGCGGGTATATTCAAGATGAAGATGTTCTTGATACCTGGTTTTCGTCGGCACTATGGCCTTTTAGTACATTAGGTTGGCCGGATGAAACTTCAGACCTTAAACGCTATTATCCAAATGATGTAATGGTGACGGGTTATGACATCATCTTCTTTTGGGTGTCACGGATGATTTTTCAGGCTCTTGAGTTTACTAATCAAACCCCTTTCAAACACGTACTCATTCATGGGTTGATTCGGGATGCAAAGGGTCAAAAAATGTCTAAATCTCTTGGAAATGGCATTGATCCAATGGATATAAAAAAAGAGTTTGGGATGGATACTCTTCGGTATTTCCTCACCACCAACTCAGCCCCCGGTCAAGACTTAAGATTTGAATTTGAAAAAGTAGAATCATCATGGAATTACATCAATAAAATTTGGAACATCGCTCGTTATGTGATGATGCAAGTTGAAGGCAAGACAATAAATGCGCCAGCCAAAGTCCTAAAAGCCCTCCCTAATCAAGCCATCATGGCAGAGCTGAATGAACTTATAGAATCGGTTAATCACCTCTATGAACGTTATGAACTTTCAGAAGCAGCACGTCTTATTTATCAGTTCACTTGGGATAGCTTTGCGTCTTGGTATATTGAGTTTAGTAAACCTTTGATTCAACAAGGGGATGAGGCGATCATTACGGAGACTGAAAATGTGATGGTCTACGTTTTAACTCAAATCTTAAAATTATTACATCCCTTCATGCCATTCGTGACGGAATATTTATACCAAGCACTGCCTTTAAAAGATGCGGAATCAATCATGATTGCGAGTTGGCCCTCGATCTCCACTCATCAAATACCTCAAGACATGCTCCATACTTACAACGATTTAAAATCCCTTATTTCGCATATTCGTCAATTAAGAAATACCTATCAAGTACCTCCCAAAAAACCAATCATTATTCGGATCGACACAGAGAATCCAGCACCCTTTATAGCCCATCAAAAATTGATTGAAAGCTTTATTAATCCAGAAGCATTCCTAATTAATCAAACCGCTCAAGGCGCTGAGGAATTGACCGAAGTATTCAGTCGGTTTACCGTCCATGTCCCGCTAGGTGATTTAGTTGATGTAGAAGCTGAAATTAAAAAACAAGAAGTCCAACTTGAGGCCGCTCTTCAAGAGATTAAGCGGACTGAAGCGATGCTATCTAATCCCCAGTTTATTGAGAAAGCACCAGAAGCTAAAGTGAATGAAGAAAAGGCTAAAAAAGAACAATATGAAAGGCAATACGAGGCGATAAAGGCTCATATTGAAACGCTCAAAAAATAATGTTTAAGACTTTAAAAGAGGCTCAATCATGGATTGAAGCTATCCAAAAGTTTGGTTCTAAATATGATTTATCACGGATGGAAAAAGCCATTGAGTTATTAGGCCATCCTGAAAAATCCTACCCCACCATCCATATAGGGGGGACCAATGGTAAGGGTTCAACATTATCTTATTTAAGCCACATTCTAGATGCCGCAGGGTATAAGGTTGGGTCTTTTATTAGTCCCTATGTAATCAAAATAAATGAGCGTTTTCAGATTAATCAAGTCATGATCTCCGATGATGATTTATTGAAATACACGAATCAAATGTATGATTTTTATCATGAGTTTGATTCTATAACTCATGATCATCTAACTTTTTTTGAGCTGATGACCCTGATTGGATTCTTGTATTTCCGGGATCAAAAAGTGGATATTGCCGTGATTGAAGTAGGCTTAGGGGGCCGATTGGATGCAACAAATGTGATTCACCCCCTGGTAAGTGTGATTACATCGATTGGCTATGATCACATGCATATTTTAGGAAATACTTTAGAGCTCATTTCTTTAGAAAAACTAGGTATCGTAAAGCCAGGAACTCCACTCATATCTGGGGTATTAAATCCTGAGCTTGTGCCTTTGTTTAAAGCTAAAGCTGAGGAAAATAAAGCAGAAATCAGTTTTATTTCACCTTTAAAATTTACTCCAACAAGACCCCAAGGGTTTGAATTCTTAGAGGATACTTTTTATATTTCGATGCTGGGATCCCATCAAATTCAAAATGCTAAATGTGCTATTTTAGCGGCCCAAAAAATCAATGATTTAGGCTTTCCAATCTCGAATGCAGCTTTAAAAGAGGGATTATTAAATACCCGCTGGCCCGGTCGCTTTGAGATGATTGATCGTTTTATTCTTGAAGGGGCCCATAATATTAATGGGATGCAAGCGGCCATCAGTACTATTGAAGATTACCTTTTAGAAGAAGAACTCACGGTGGTTTTTGGGGTGATGGCAGATAAAGAAACCGAAGCCATGCAAAATTTGATAGAACCTTATGCCAAAAGAATCGTCTTTACCGAAGTGAATATTCCCCGGGCACTTTCTCGTGATGTATTGTATGAACGTTCTACTCATCCCAACAAATCAAAATGTGAGATAAATTCTATTATTAACGAAACTTCAGGAACCACCCTCGTTATTGGCTCACTTTATCTAGTGAGCGCCATTAGAAATCAATTAATTTAAAAGGAAGTCATGAATAAAGCCCAAGAAATTTCGCAAAAACTCATGGAGTGGTATGGTGAAAACAAACGGATTTTGCCCTTTCGGGACATTGATAATCCTTATTTTACTTGGGTCAGTGAAATCATGTTGCAACAAACCCAAGTGGATACCGCAATTCCATACTTTAACCGTTTTATAAAGAGATTTGAGACCCCATGTGATTTAGCGAACGCATCGTCAGATGAAGTCTTAAAATACTGGGAAGGGCTTGGCTATTACCGACGGGCGCATCACTTACACGAAACTGCCAAAATAATTTGTGAAGATCATAAAGGCGTGTTTCCAAGTGATCTAGCCACAATTGAATCATTCAAAGGAATTGGCCGTTATATCGCTCGTGCCATTCATTCCATCGCATTTAATCAACCAAGCCCCGCTGTCGATGGTAATGTCATCAGGGTGATGAGTCGGCTATTAGCGTACGATAAAGATCTGACCAAACCCGCAAATCAAAAGGAAATCGAACAAGCTGTTGAAGAAATGATTCACCACCAAACCCCCCGAGATTTCACACAAGCCCTAATGGAAATTGGGGCCATGGTGTGTCAAAAACAACCTAAATGTGAAATATGTCCACTTAAAGAGGATTGCAAAGCATATCAAAGCAACACTCAAAGTTCGTATCCTAACCTTCCCAAGAAGACAAAAATCACCAATCATAACTTTCACGTATTTGTGGTTGGAAATCATCAGAAAGCATTTTTAATCAAAAGACCCCCAAATGGTTTGCTTGCGAACCTTTATACCTTCCCTCAATATGAAATGCCCCTTGAAGACGCTCTTTTATTGTTTGAAAAAACGTATGATGTAAAGGTAGCTTCTCATCAAGCTCTGTTTGAACTAAATCATGTCTTCTCCCATCAAACGTGGCATTTAACCGTGCATCAACTCACCCTTAATAAAGCTAAATCCTTGGCCTTAGAATCTTTAAGCGATTTTCCATATGCGATTGCGAAAGCGCATCTTAACATTATTGACAGACTTTAAAAGTAAAAAGGCTCCTTTGCTAGAATGATTAATGTGAAGGAGGGTTTATGCCATCAATTAAAGAAACCCCTCTCCAGGACCGGCCGCGTGAGCGGTTTGTGAAGTGGGGTAAAGAAAGCCTGTCGACCGAAGAACTTATTGCCATCTTAATTCAAAGCGGAAACTATGAGGAATCAGTCTTAGAAGTAGCGGCCCGGATTCATCGCAAGTTTAAATCCATTCGTTCGATGCGGATGGCAAGCCTGTATGACATCATGCAAGTCCAAGGCATGGGACCCGTTAAAGCCATGCAGTTATTAGCTGCTTTAGAGTTAGGTAAGCGTCTTACTTCAGAAGCTTTTGAGGAGCGCCCGTTTTTAGGATCCCCTCAAAAAGTCTATGGATATTTAAAAGATGACTTAGAGATGCTTGATCAAGAACATTTTGTGGTCTTATACCTAGATACGAAGGGTCACTTGATTCAAAAAATGCAATTATTTAAAGGCTCATTGAATGCATCACTGATTCATCAACGGGAGATTTTCAAACACGCCGTCAAGTTAAGCGCGGCATCATTCATTATGGTACATAATCATCCCACGGGAGATTCTAGCCCTTCTACCCAAGATTTAAGGGTCACTAAAATCATTGTAAAAGCCTCTGAATTAATGGATATTCAAGTCATGGATCATGTCATCATTGGTAAAAATCAATTCTATTCATTTAAAGAACATGGGAATCTTTAATAATGATTGACAAAGAAGTTGCTTTTTGGTATATTTGCAAGGTAACGCACACCGCACAGAAAAGGTCTTAAACACGAATTGTGTACCTCGATGGCGAGTCTTAAAAAATGAGGAGGTGCAGTATGAAAGCTGTTATTGAAGCGGGTGGCAAACAAGTCACTGTGGGTAAAGGCGATATCGTCTACACAGAGCTCGTTGGAGCCAACGAAGGCGATACGGTGACATTTGATAAAGTACTCATGATTACAGGAGCAAAAGTTTCTGTGGGTGAGCCTTATGTCAAAGGAGCCAGTGTCTCAGCTAAAGTTCTTAAAAACGGTAAGCAAAAGAAGATTTTGGTCTTCAAGTATAAACCGAAAAAGAACTACAAGCGGATGCAAGGTCATCGTCAACCTTATACAAAATTAGAAATTCTTGATATTAAACTATAATAGGTGAGGAGGTTATTCCATGTTATTTAACATTCAGTTACACCCTTTTGAAGCGTCAAAAAAAGGAACAGGATCCACGAAAAATGGTCGTGATTCAAATGCTCAGCGTTTAGGAATGAAACTATCGGATGGCCAATTCGCTAAAGCGGGTGCCATCATTTACCGTCAACGTGGAACCAAGGTTTGGCCTGGAACTAACGTTGGACTTGGCAGTGATGATACGCTTTTTTCTAAAGTCAACGGCATCGTTCGTTATGAACGAATCGGTAAAGACCGTAAAAAAGCGTCTGTTTATCCAGAATAAAATCAGGCAAACCAAGATGGTTTGCCTATTTTTTTGCAAGAACGTATAATAGAATTAAGCATTTTAAAGAGGCATAAATGTTTCGTAAAGCCCAAATTAAAGACTTAGATAAGCTCGTTTACATTGCAGAATCGACCATTCAAGTCATGCAAGATCATCAGCTTTATCAATGGGGTCCTGATTATCCAAAGCGGCCACATTTTTTACGTGATATTGAAGCGGGATTTGGGTATGTCTTAGAAGAAAATACTGAAGTCGTAGGTTACTTGGCTTTAACTGAGGATGAGCCCACCTATACCGTCATTGACTGGAAACATGACGCTGGTCTAGTGGTACACCGCCTAATGGTTGACCCTGCCATCAGACTTAAAGGCATCGGCCAGGCATTAATGCATCATGCCATTTTGGAAGCCAAAAGCCGTGGATTTGAAGCGGTGTGGGTCGATACGCATCCAGGAAACCTACCGATGCAGCGCTTATTAAGACGGATGCAGTTTAAAGAACGTGGCTTTATCGATGCCATTTACCGGATTGCTTATGAGCGTTCAACGTTATTAAATCCTCCCCAAAAGATCTTGATCTTCGGAAATTCAGGGGTGGGTAAGACGACCTTGACGAGAAAATTAAGTGAGAAACTCAATATTCCTTATTTACACATCGATAGTATTTATTGGCAAAAAAATTGGCAAAGTACCCCGCAAGATATTTTTTACACCAAGTTAAAAGCCTTTATTGATTCGCACACGAACTTTGTTATGGACGGGAACTACTTAAATTCTAAAATATTAGATTTAAGACTCGAGCACGCTGATACTCTTATCTATTTAGACTATCCCACTCAAATGGCGCTGAACGGCATCAAACAACGTGAGAAAGTCTATGCGGGTCGGTGGCGTACGGATATGGCTGAAGGCTGTATTGAAAAGATAGACCAAGAGTTTTTAAGTTATGTCTTTAACTTTAATAAAACCCGTAAACCCAATGATCTTATCCATTCTTCAAAAGCATGAACCAACCAAAAATACTTTATCTTAAAAGCCGACAGTTTAAATCAGTTTATTGATTCCTTTAGAGACCTTTATGTTTGTTGGATTTAGTAAACATCAAGCAGTAGAAAGCGGTAAAGGCGGAGATGGAACCGTTGCTTTTCGACGTGAAGGTTTGTTCCTAAAGGCGGCTCCCGATGGCGGCGACGGGGGAAGAGGAGGTTTCATGTCATTCTGAGGGATTTAGACTTTCCACTTTATTAGACCTCCGTTATAAAAGCATTTTAAAGGCCTCTCCAGGGAAATGGTCTCAGTAAAAAACGCCACGGTAAAACCGGTGAAGATGCCATCATCTTAGTCCCTCTAGGAACCCAAGTTTTTGATCCACAAGGCCTTCTAGTGTGCGATATTAAAGAACATAAAGAACAATTCATTTTAATTGAAGGCGGCCGGAGGAGGCCGAGGCAATGTGAAGTTTATTAGTGCTCGTAATAACGCCCCTAAAATTGCTGAAAAGGCGAACCTGAAAAATTGTTGATTTCACTTCGAGTTAAAACTCCTTGCTGATGTGTCTAATTGGTTTACCCAGTGTGGGTAAGAGTACACTGATTAGTGTCATCGGGGTGCCGTTAAACCCAAAATTGCAGATTACCCTTTTTGTAACGCTTGTCCCTAATTTAGGGGTGGTAAGTGTACCTGAATGGACATTCGTTTGTCGTAGCTGATATGCCTGGACTAATTGAGGGCGTGGGCTTTAGGCCAAGGTCTTGGCCATCAGTTCTTAAGACATATCGAGCGGACCTGGGTTTTAGTGGCCACGTGGTCGACATGGCGCCTGTAGATGAAAGATCCTTACTGCTCATCAAACCATCTATAAAGAACTCAAAGCTTACAATGAAGACTCGCAAATCGTCCGATGGTCATCATGCTGCAAACAAAATGGATATTGAAGGCCTAAAGAGAGACTTAACGCATTTAAAAGAAAGTTAAAGACATCCCTATTATTCCAATTAGTGCATATCAAAAAACCAATTTAGACGAGCTTTTGTATGCGATATAGTCTCTTTGATTGAGCATCCGATTGTTGAAAATACCTGATGATTTTAAACATTATAAGTTTGATCCTAAAAAGAAGTTATCCCATTTGAGATTCGGGCTTAGGGGATGATGGGGTATATGAAGTCGTGATGTGAGGAGAGCTTCAACGCATCTTCCAAATGACGGGTTAAACACGATCAAGCCGTCAAACGCTTTGCCCGTCAACTCCGCTTTTTAGGCGTTGATGAGGCGCTTCGTGAAAAAGGCGTTAAACACGGCGAAACCGTGCGGATATGTGGTTCTGACTTCGAGTTTGTGGATTAATAGTTTGATTACGAACGATAGGAGACATTATGTTTAATTATCTTAAAGGTACGATTAAGTTTATTGATGCTAAAGGCATTACATTAGACGTTAATGATGTGGGTTACCAGGTGGTTGCTCCCAATCCCCAAGGCATTTAAGATTGACGAGAAGATTCAATTTATACCTATTACTATGTTAGGGAAGATTTAGCCTTGATTTATGGGTTCAAATCGTCTGAACAAAAACACTCTTTGAAGACCTTATTAGTAAAAGGGATCGGTCCTAAAAGTGCTTTAGCTGTCTTAGCCAGTGCCGAAGTCAAAGACATCGTGAGAGCAATTGAAACGGCGGATACCAAATACTTAAAACCGGTTTCAGGAATTGGTCCTAAAGCGGCTCAACAGATTATCTTAGATTTAAAAGGTAAACTGACATATGATGGATCTAAATCAAATCTTCCTCACGTTTAGAAGAGGTTGAAAGTGCCTTATCATCGCTTGGTTATAAACTCAGAGAAATTCAAAAACTCACTGGAAGATTTAGATACTTCATTAGATACGGCGACACCTCGTTAGACTGGCTTGAGAAAAATTTGCAAAATAAAAAAGGACATATATTGTCCTTTCTTTTTTATGTTAATTGTGTTCTAATTTGATCTTCGTTAAATGATTTTAGCAACCATGAGGTATGCGCTTTTAATCCAGTTAAATCGTTCACAATATCGCTCCTTTAGATACCAAATCTTTACCACTGTCATAACTATAGGTTCCAAAGACCTGGCCACTCTGGGACGTAAGTGGAGCAAATTAAGACTGGAATATTTAGCTGAATAACACTCTCTAAAGACTTAACCAAATTCGGTGGGACATTACCCCGGCCCATCGCTTCAATGATGAGACCATCGATTTTTGCGAAGCATAAGTAATCAATGATTCCAGCGTCCATCCCAGTATAGGTTTTAATGATGGGGACATGACTAGCGATTTCGTTATTGAAGTGATAGCGAGGCTTGGACATCGAACGATAATAAATAACATCACTCGCATCAATGACGCCAAGGGGACCAAATGAGAGCGATTGAAACGTATTCACATTAAGGGTATGGGTCTTCGTAACTTCTGAAGCCGCGTGAATTTCGTAATTCATCAATGTGACTAAAACCCCTTTATTTTTTGATGCTTCATCAAGCGCCACATAGATTGGAAGAGACCAGATTTGTGAATCCATCATAACCCAGCTCACTGGCGTTCCCTTCATTGCTCCAGTCACCACAACCGGTTTATCAGACGTGTGAACCATATCTAAATAAAAAGAGGTTTCATGTATCGGTTCCGTGCGTGATGACAATCCCCGCAATCTCTGAATCATCCAAAAAAGAGGATTCCATAACCTTTTTAGTTTTCGTATGCTTCTCAGGGGTCATCGAGGGAGAAGGAATCATCGAATGATGAAGGGTCACTAAATTATCAAATCCTAAGATTCGTATTTAAGGCCTCAAATCTCCGAAGGGTCTTGCATTGGAAATGCCCCTTTATTCGGATCGAGGGTTTTCATGGTGATCGTCCCCCCGGTAAAAATAATCGCAACTTTTTTCATTTTATTCCTCAAGATGAAATTCTGTAATAAGTTCCTAGATTCAATAATTAGGATTTCAATTTTTTAAGATATCCACGACCCTTGGTTTGCAATAAGTGGTTTATACATTTACACACTAATCAAGCTAAAAGCCTTCGGTATTACGTATTGCTATGTTAACATAATATATATTATAGAAAGTAAAACGTGTAAAGCGAAATTCCTCTATTGGAGATGAGGAATGTGCCTTTTAAAGGTGATGACTATATTTAATCAAGGTTTTTAAGAGTGACGACAGCATTTAACATATTCATAAGTATCAAGGTGACTATGTTTATTTCCTAGGGTCTTCTCTTACTCAAGGGGTCGCCTTAAAAATGTAAAATTTCTATTTTTTTGATGGACTTTACAATGAATGTGGTTGAAACATTCAAATGCCTTAGAATCGATTATTTGCGGGATTTGAATTCTAAGAACGGATCTACCTTGAGTCGCCACTCTGAAATTTTGTGTTCGGCATCTTTCATTGCATCATCATATAAAAGACTAGGGTGATGAGCATCGGCACTTAAAATGATTTTGACATCATAATTTCTGATGATGTCCCAAAACTCTTTTCGGGGATAAGGGTATCTTTTACCTTGAGAGGTTTGTTTGATGCCTCTTCTTATTCCGTTTGCGTTAAACTCTAAAGGGATTCCCGTGTCTTTGGCTGCTTTAGCAATGATGTGGGCCGCTTCAACCGCGGCGTCATCAAATGAATCATATCCACACATATAAATATCAGGATGGGCAAATAAACTAAAGTGACCTGAGTACAAGGCTTTTTTAACGTCCTGGGCATAGGTCTCAATATGTTCGGGAGCGAATAACGCAAAGGTGCTGATGTAGCGTCCGTTTTGAACGATATAATGTTGTCCTAATATGAGGTAATCAACTTCATTTAAGAAGTTTTGATAATAGCTTTCTTCAGGCTCGAGGTATTCACACTCTAAACCAAGGTGAACTTTAATCTTATCTTGATAGGCTAAAGCCGTCTCACGGACATCTTTATAATACTTTTCAAGGTCACGAAAATGCATCCGCATCGGATCAAGATTGAGTAATGAGGGAACATGGTCACTCATTCCAAGTTCAGTAAAACCTTGTTTAATGGCTTCTTTAACATAATCTTCCGTGGTTCCTTGAGCATGATTACATAGTTCATGGTGCGTATGATAATTGGCTTTGACCATCAAATATACCTCATAAATATTATAGCATTTCTTAGGCTATTTTAGACGTAAAAAAAAGGGCGCTCAGCGGGATGGCTGAGGGCCCTTTTTAATGAATTATTGGAGTGTACGAATGAGATCGGCTAGACGTTGTACGAATTGTTCTTTAGTAATGTTTCCTTGTGCATACTGGAAGTAGATTGGTCCAGCTTCGCCCATACCGAATCCAGAAGGCATGTCATTTTGGAACCACGCCCATGATTTACCGGCTTGAGCCCAAACGTTCGCAGCCGCTGATAATGGTGCGGTAACGGGTAAAGTGACACTACGGAAGGCCGGCACCATGTTGGCTTTTTCAACCATATAGCTATGTCCCTCTTGAGTAAGAGCTAGATCATTTAAGAATTGGTTAGCCGCATCAGTATTGTTACCATCACGGTTAATAACGTAGTATGAAGGAGCGCCAACGAAGATGGCATCCACGGTACCACTTACACTTGCATGAGGGGCGTAACCCACAGGGAAGTCAATGGCAGGTGCGCCAAGTAAGTTTGGATCAATCCAGTTTCCTTGATGAATGAAAGCTACTTTTTGATCTTTGAAAGCTCCTACTTGTGAATCGTAAGTACCTTCTAAGAGAATGGTTTGATCCGCATATTGAAAGAGTAATTCAACCCAGTCAGCAAGTTGTCCTAAGCGATCCATATTAGGTTGACCTGCTAATAAGTCTTCAATCACGGAACGATCATCATAATCAAGACCCGCTGATAAGTAGCCATTGAAGTTATGAAGTCCTGTGACCCATTCCATCCCAGCGCCTGCAGCCATTCCGACAACGCCCGTAAGGCCAAGTTCAGCTTTCATGCTGTCTAGTTTTTCAAAGGCAGCACGGTATCCGGCTAAACTGTTTAAACTAGCAGGATTAATGCCAGCAGCATCTAAGATGTCTTTGTTATAACCCATACCCCATGCTTCAATGTTGACAGGGAAGCCATAAACCACACCATCGACGGTTAAACCAAGATCGGTATCATCCATCCATGCTTGATTTTCAAAGGGTAAAATTTTATCTTTGAAATCATTGAACCCGCCTAGACCTTCAATAACGAAGATGTCAGGTTGGTCCGTACCTTGGAACTCAGTTAAGATACGATCGCCGTAAGCACAGGCATCACCACCACATGAACGAACGGTCACGGTAATTCCGTTTTCTTCGCCCCAGGCGTCAGCGTACTCACGTAAGATTGCATCAATTTCCACTTTGTTTTGGAAAATGATTAATTCAGTATCCCCTGATCCGCCACACGCTGCTAAGGTAACAACGGTGAACAAAGCAAGTAATAAAAGTAAAACTTTTTTCATGGTATCCTCCTATTTTTGGTGCATCATTCTGATGCTTTAATTTTAACATCATGAAAACGTTTTTACAAGTCTTTTTATCTCTTTATTTAGCCATCTTATAAAAATAGGGTCTTCAATTGGAAAGCTTTCCAAGTAAGGCTTATCAATATCACGTATTTAAGCCATTTATTGGGATTTCAATGGGTTTTGAAGAAAGCGTATAAAGTTGATTATAAATCTTCATTTCGACCGGATCTGAGGCATAAACTGATAACGTATGATCTTTAATCATGACTGTTACCGTCTTCGTTTCATGAACTTTAAACTGACCTTTAAATGCTGGCCAGTCCGTGGGCCAATGAGGATTTAGTTGAATAATTGGTTCGACTTTTAAGCCTAAGAACCCAAACCATAAGCCTAAATGAACGCCCCCAAGATTGGCAAGATGTAAACCATGGAGTGTATTCAGATGGGTATTGTCAAGATCAATTCTAAGGGTCTCTTGATACATGGTTTTGGCTTCTTCTAACCGATTTAAGCGGGCCGCCATCCCTGCATGTATACACATCGATAACGATGAATCATGGGTGGTGCGTTTTAAATAATAATCATAACTATTTCCCATCGTCTTCCATGGGCGGTTTTGCAAGATGAAATGTGCAAGCACGGTATCGGCTTGCTTTAAGACTTGGTGGCGATAAATTGTTAAGGGGTGAAAGTGAAGTAATAACGGTACTTTATCTTTTGGGGTGTTTTTAAAATCCCAAGGCTTCCGTTGTAAAAAGCCATCATCTTGAACATCGATATCAAGTGTCTGATCATGTAGTAAGACCAAAGTGTCTTTGATCCGCTTAAATAAACCGAGTTCTTCTTCGGATTGATAATAGGAATCTCCTAAAAGGGATAAGTCAGCTGGATTCTCATTAAAATAATCGAGCATAAAACCCATTTGATGGACAATCATTTGATTGGTATAAAAATTATTATTAACGACGGCCGAATATTCATCAGGGCCGGTCACATTATTTAAATGGCACTGCGTTCCATCATCATAAATCATCTCGGTAAAGAAGCGGGCCGTCTCAATTAAGATTGGGAGTCCAGTACGTCTCATCCATGCTTGATTTTGGTGCAGCGTGTAAATCTGAATAATGATATGAACAATGGCGCTATTAATATGAAATTGAGCCGATCCAGCAGCATAGTAGGCTGAATTTTCTTTTCCGGTGATCGTGCGCCATGCAAACTTCGCCCCTCTTTTAGCACCTAAAATTTGGGCTTCTTTTTTGGCAGCGTCAAGTTGATGGAAACGATATTGAATTAAATCATAGGCTTTTTGAGGTTCGTGAAGCATGAAATAAGGGACCATGTACATTTCAGTATCCCAAAAGGTGTGACCATGATAGCCTTTTCCGGTTAAGCCTTTGGCCGCAATTGAAACAGAATCATCATAACCCCCAGCGGTGGCTAGTTGAAATAAGTTGTAGTGGATGGCTTCATCATTAGATGAATGATTGGTTTCTATGGTCATTTCAGCATCTTTAAGCCAGCTTTGTAAGCGTACTTGATGAGCGTTGAAAGAAAGATCCCAGCCGGGTATCTCGGTGATTACAGGCCGGATTTTTTCTTCTAACTCAGGGTGGGTTTTAGCCACTTTATAATGGGCAGACTTTAAGAGTTTAAACGGCTGTTCAGGACTCAAATAAAAAGTGTCTTCATAACTGAGCCGGGTCGAACAAGGAACGTTTGATAAAACCGGTTCGTGCTTGATAACGGCTGCTAAGTATTGTTCGGTGTGATGCGTTTTAAAAAGGGCTAAGCCGCCTTGTTGTAAGGGCTCAAGCCGGATAATTTCTAAAGGCTGATTGTTATCATCAATCCGGGGATCACCGGATTGGATGGATGTCGTCTTTGTCTCAAGCGTACTTCGAATCGAAATAGGTCCTTCATAGGTTTCACTAGAAAGGGTCCATTCATTAAGGAATAGGCCTGGTTCTGCGGCAGAAACAAAACGGCGGGTAAAGATATGAAAAAGCCCCAATGTGGGGTGTTGATACGTGGTTTTTCTTTCTACGATTCCCGTCTTTAAATCAAATGACCTTTGATTTTTTAAGACCTTGGCAGTTTGATAATGAACCGGCAAACCTTCAATAAAAAATTCAATGGTTTGGGCATCAGGAACTGACACCATGAATTCATTTCTTGAAGGGAATCCGTAGGCTTTTTCACCGTAATGAATGAGCTCTGTATCAAAAAAACCATTGATAAAAGTCCCTCTTAAAGGTTCGATATCGCCGGCTTCTTCGATGTTATGACGAACCCCTAAAGACCGATTTTGAACGGCATAAACCGAAGCAAGGTATAAATCCTCAGAGGTGAGTTTATCGGTGTGTTGTAATCGCACAATGGACTCCTAGTCAAATAGATAATAAGGGATGTCAGCTAATGTTTTAAAAACGACATCCGCCTTTAAAGTCTTTGGATCTCCAATCCCAATGGCTTTCATTTTAGCGGCTTTAATCGCCGCAATGCCTGCCGGAGCATCTTCAACCCCGAGCGCCTGTTCAGGGCTTACATGAAGAGCTTCCAGTCCTTCTATGAAAAGGCCTGGATCCGGTTTTGAAGGATGGAGGGCCGGATTAGAGACGTGTGAGAAATAATGGGTAATTCCTAATTTTTCAATTAACATGGGAGCGTTTAAAGACGCACTTGCAAGCCCTAATAAAAGGCCTTTGTGCTTTAAGGTTTCAAAGAGTTCAAGCACCCCAGGATAAAGGTCCGCTTCAGTCATCGTCTTTATTTTTTCTAAGTAGACTTCATTTTTTTTAGCGGCGAGTGATTCAAGTTGAGAGGTTTTAAATGAGGTTTTTGGAAGATAAACGTCTGTGATTTTTTTAATCGAATCAAACCGTGAAATTCCGCGAAGCTCTGGTTCAAAGGACGCCTTTAGTTCAATGCCCACTGAAGCCACCGTCTCTTTCCATGCGGCAAAATGATACGTCGAGGTATCGGTTAAGACCCCATCTAAGTCAAAAATGACGGCTTTAATCATTATTTAATGGCTCCAGAAGTCATGCCTTTGATGATGTGTTTTTGGGCAAACAAGAATAACACCACGACCGGGAAGGCAGCCATTAAGACGGACGTTAAAATCAAGTCCCACTGTCTAACATAGGCCCCCGCTAAGCTGGCGACCGCTAAGGGCAGGGTCTGGGTCGAACCTCCCACCCCAATGATGAGGATGGGCAAGAGATAATCATTCCATATCCACATCCCATTTAAGACGAGTAAGGTCACAAAGATGGGTTTTAAGATAGGGAGGACAATCCTAAAGAATAGTTGCGGTTTATTACAGCCGTCAATAATCGCGGCTTCTTCAATTTCAAGGGGGATCGATTTAATAAAACCATGGAGTAAGAAAACACTTAAAGGGGCGCCAAAACCAATGTAGGCTAAGATCACTCCGTGATGCGTATCTCTAATGCCAATCCCAGTCCACATCGTAATCAGCTCTAAAAAACGAACCAAAGGAAGCATCACGACCTGGAAAGGAATAACCAGCCCAGAGACAAATAATAAAAAGATGGCCGTAGAGATTTTTGTTTTAGTCCTGACCAGGACCCAGGCCGCCATCCCACTCGTCACTCCAATTAAAACCAAGGAGAATGAGGTGATGATGACGGAGTTAAAAAATGATTGTAAATAGCGAATTTGGGAGGCTTGTAAAATGGTTTGAATATTGGTCCAAAGCATCCCAAAGGATTCCGGTAAACTCGTCGGCGTCCTGACGATCTCAGCAATCGGTTTAGCGGCATTAATAGTAACGATGTAAAACGGATATAAGAACAAAAGCATCAGTAAGAAGACAAAAACTTCAATGATATGAATGGGGCGAAGTTTAAAGGTCTTCACCGAGTGCCCAAAATCTTTCATCCATTTTTTGGGTTGCCATTTGAAGGTTTTTAGCTTGTGTAGCCATTTAGCATCCATCATTAGAGTTCCACCTCCCGTTTCTTATTGACGTAAACTTGGGTGATTGAAATCAGTAATAAGACCGCAAAGAAAACAATCGCTTTCGCCTGTCCAACTCCCATGTTAAAACGGGTAAAGGCTTCGCGGTAAATATCCACCGCCATTAAACTCGTGCCTGAGACTGTTGGAATCGTAGTGATGTTGAGTAAGTTACGGATGTATAAGGGCAAATCTGTGGCTGGTCCTGAGTTGGTTAAACTTTGAACCGTATCAAATTGCTTAAAGGAGGTCACTAAGGTTAAGAACAAGGCGACCGTAAAAGCTTGAGCCACAAGGGGTAAGACAATCGCCCGCATTCTTTGAACGGCGTTTGCCCCATCAATTTTTGAAGCTTCAATCAAATCTTCAGGGATGTTTTGTAACGCGGCGATGTAAATCATCATGATATACCCGGCATACTGCCACGTCACGACCGCAATTAAAGCGAACATCGCATCATTAGGGCTACTTGATAGCGGGGAACGCTCTAAAAGTTGAAGGCCGACTTGTCCAGCAATAATGTTGTTAAAGATGAATTGCCAAATAAATCCAAGAACCAATCCCCCAATTAAATTGGGGATAAAGAAGGCCGCGCGGTAAACATTTTTAAGTTTAAACTTCTGAGTCACCAGTAAAGAAAGTCCAAAGGCCACACCGTTAATGACTAAAATATTTAAGACTGAGTAAATCACGGTCCGGCTGAATGAATAGATAAAACGATAATCGGTAAAAATCGTCCGGTAGTTTTCAAAGCCAATCAGAATTTGACGGCCCGTGTTAAGTCCGGTCCAATCCGTCATTGAAAAATAGACGCCCATGAAAAACGGGACCCACACCATAATCGCGAAGGCACCAAGTGCTGGGGCTAAAAAGAGCCAAAACCAAAGGCGTTCAGACGCTTTTTTACCGAGTTTTTTCTTGGGGTTAAGTTTGATTGCTTGTGCCATCATGACCTCCTAAGTAATGAGTGTTAAGGACATTCATTGCGTCACACTGGGCGGGAACATCTTTTGGCCAGGTGATCTTTTTAGGTTTATAGTTGAGGCGTATGCCGTCCATACTTTCTAAGTATTTTTTAGCGGTGGCTTTCCAGGTGTAGGATGTCTCGACTCTTTTTAAGCCTTGAGCTTGGTAGGTGGAATGATGATCGATGATTTCATGAAGACCTCTGGCAATATCAAAATGATCGTTCACATCTAACAAGACGCCAAAGGATTCATTCCCTGATTTTAAGACATCTGCAGGCCCCCCATACTTCGTCACTGCAGCGGGTAATCCTGCACACATGGCTTCGATGGGAGCAAGACCAAAGGGCTCGTAGGTGGAGGTTAAACAAAAGACGCTTTGCTGTTTAGCAAAATAACGATAGCTCGCGGCTAAGGCGCCTTGAGACATGATGTTAATAAAACTAACCATCCCTTTTAATTGATGAGTATTAATCACGTCCATCAATTGATCCATTAAGACTTTCTCTTCGTTTTTTAAAGCATCATAGGTAGAAAAAGCATCTTCAACCCCTCTTAAACTAATTGCGATGTTTGCTTTAGCCTGCAAGGATTTATCCTTGGCATAGGCTTCAAGAAGTCCTAAGTGATTTTTCTTTTGATCTAAACGAGAGGCTAAGACAATATAGGGTAGATTGAGTCGTGACGTTTCAATATCACGGTGTAAAGCGTTTTTGATTTGAGTGTAGGTTTGTTCTTCTTCGGCGTTTAGCGCGTTCATCCCAAAGACTCTTTCGTTCACTCCAGGGGCCGCTACCACAAAAGCATCAGGTTTTTCTTTTGAAATATCTTGATACGCAAAGTGGTTATATTGTTCATCTTTTTCTTGAGCGGTGGACGTAAATATTAAGCTCGCATTTTGAATGGCAATCCGTTCAGCCATAAGGCGGTCGGCAAAAAAGTAGCGGGCTTGCATTTGAACGGCATTATCTTTACTGACTTTTAATTTATCCATTTTCTGGGCGCCTAAGGAATGACCCGTAAATGAATAGGGCACGTTTAACCGTGAGGCAAGCAAGGCACCCGCATAGCCGCCATCGCCATAATGGGTGGTAATGAAGTCGATGCTACGTCCCTCTTCTTGGTAAAAGGCGATGATGTGATCAACCCATTCACTTAAAAAGGGCCAAAGTTTTTCTTTATCAATAAACTGATCAGGACCTGCATGAATCCTCACAATCCGGGCATTTGGATAATCCTTATAGTGATCAATCAACGTTTCAAATCCTGAAAGTTCATGATCATTAAAGCGCCGCGTCACGATATCTACGGTATGACCCAGTTCAGACATCGCAAGGGCGATTTCTTTCACATATACGAGTTGGCCCCCAAAATCAGGGTGTTCGGTCCAGTAACGGTCTTGAGGATCAAAGTTGCCTTGGGGATTTAGAAATAAGATATGCACTATAAGACTCCTTTAGTGAGCTCTTGGTAGTGAGGAAGGGGAGCTAAGGCTCCAATGACATTAAGGACCAACGCACTCACAACTTGGGCGTCATCCCATGCTTTTTCAGTCGAGTTCCCATGAAGTAAGCTGGTATAAAATCCGCTATAAAAAGCATCGCCTGCTCCTGTGGTATCAACGACCTCTTTTGTTTTAGAGGGGACAAGGGTTCGGTGTTTATTTTCACTGATATAAATACCATCTTTTCCAAGACTTAAGATAATCACTGGAATGCCGTAAGCTTCAAATCGGTCCATGATCGCTTCTTTACTTAAGTCGCCCCATAAACGCTTGGCATCATCAAGCGAAGGTTTAATGAAATCAAGACGTCTAAATAAAGACTCTAAAGCCTCTAAAGAAATCATCTCCTGATGATCAAGCGCCTCATGAATATTAGGATCAAAGCCAATCACTGCGCCAGATTTTTCTGCCTCATCTAGACATTTTAAAAGGGTATCTAAGGCGGGCTTACGGGTTAAAGGCCAATAGGAAAAATGGAAAATGCGGGTTTGACGGACCGCCTTCAACAAGGCTTCATTAAAAGGAATGTGATAATCAGCCCCTCGTAAAAAGGAAGGGTCTGGGGTGGCTTTAGATTGAGTTAAAGATACGATCGATGTCGGGGAATCGACGACGTTAATTAAATGAGTCGATAAACCATAGTCGTTAAACCGATTGAGGATTAAATCGCCCTCTTGATCAGCGCCGACTGCGCCTACAAATAAAACACGCGATCCAAGTTGATGCATATTAATCGCGATGTTAGATGGAGAACCCCCTACTAAGGAATGCTCGTGATGGGCGTCATCAGTAATCCGGTCAATAAGCACTTCCCCAAAGGTGATGATATCAACGGGATAATGGTTCGTCTTAAGCAACTTCTCTTTCATCAGGCACCCCTTTAGTTGTAAAAGTGGAAAGCTTTTCATAACTTCATTATAGTAACCGCTTACATGAAAGTCAAGGCTTTTAAGCGCTAAAGCCTTTACGCAATGTCACTGGTAAGATAATATCTTCAACGGAATCTCCCTCGATCATCGCAATCATGTTGGCAGCGATATGAAAACCAATGGCTTCAATCGGCTGCTGAATCGCGGTGAGGCCTCCTAAATTAAAGAACGGACCTTCAATCCCATCAAAACTAATAATCTTGACGTCATCGGGTATTTTTTTACCCATTTCTTGATAAAGCTGAATCAGGGTATATCCCAGTTCATCCGAAATCGCAAAGATGCCATCATAATCAAGATGTCGATAGACGATTTCACGAATAAAGTTTTTAGGGATAAATAAATCCCCTTGGGGATATTCAATGACCTTGTAGTCTTTAAATCCAATTTGGTCTAAGTAATCGACAAATCCTAAGCGGCGCTTAGAGACCTCGGTGGTGATTCTAGAGAGTTCGCCCTGGGCATCATCCCCAATGAATAAGAGCTTTTTAGCGCCTGAAGCAATCAGTGTTTTTGCGGCTATTTGACCGCCTTTATAGTTATCCGTGGTCACGTAGGGAATCCCTTTAAAACGGCGATCAAAGGAGATAACTGGGTAGTTTTTAGGAATCAATTTTTCAACATCGTTACTGGTTAAAAAGACGATGCCATCGACCCGTTGGTTTTTTAACATCCCAATCAGTTCAATTTCTTTTTGTGCATCTGACCCGGAGTTGCAGACCATTAGTTTATAATTAAGTTGTGACAAGGCATTTTCAAGATGATAAATAAGCGAAGCAAAAAAAATGTGATGGGAATAAGGCACCACAAATCCAATGATTCCACTTCTTTGTTTAGTCATGCTGCGGGCGATTTCATTGGGGGTATACCCTAGTTCATTAATCACAGCTTGAATCTTTAAGCGTGTGGATTCTTTGACCCGGGGTTGATTATTTAAAACCCGAGAAACCGTCGCAATGCCAACGCCTGCTTTTTTTGCTACATCTTTAATCGTTGCCATTTTTCACCTGTTTATATTATACTAAATATCGCTAAAATGTAAACCTTTCCATTTGTTAAGAAGGAGTTAAATCTATGAAGAAATGGTTTAAAATTACGGGTTGGTTTTTCATGAGTTTATTGGTCTTATTAGGAGGTCTTCATCTGACTTCTAAAATCATGATTCAACAACTCACGGAAGCGGCTCAAGGGACTCCTTTATTTGAATCAGTTGAATACGTTCAAGTCGATAATCATAATCTCGCTTATAGGGTCTATAATCCCGGTCAAGAAAAAACCGTGGTGATGATTCACGGCTTCATGGGGAGCAGTTATGAATTTAATGACTTCTTCTTAACTATGGGCGCTGACAGTGATTTTACTTTCATTGCCTTTGACACCATGGGATTTGGGCTTTCTGATAAGCCTTTAGACTTTGAATACACTTCTCAAAATCATGCGGTCACTTTAATGCAAGCGATTGATAATCTTGGGATTGAAACCTTTTCCTTAATGGGTCATTCAATGGGGGGTGGCATTGCCATCCGGATGAGTCTGCTTGATCAAAGTCGGATTGAAAATTTAGTTTTAATTGCGGCGACAGGACCCACCCTTATGGAAGGAGGTAATGGAGCCCCGGCTTTATGGTTTTTTGATGTCCTCTTTAAAAACTATTTTGCGCAGCGTCTTGGCATTAATTCCGCCACGGTCGGAAAAACCTTTCACGAGAGACATTTGCACCCTTTATCGCTCAAAATGCAGCGATTCCAAGTACCGTCTTACAAAATTCACTTTAGACCAAGATATCGTGTCCTATTTTGACGATCTCAAAGGATTAACTGTTAGAACCTTCTTATTTACGGTGCAGAAGACAGCTGGACGTCTCCATCCTTATTACTCACCTATGTCCAAGAAATGCCTCGTTCATCAGGGTATCAACTCGCAAACAGTGGGACACTTACCTTATTTAGAACAACCTGAGAACTAATTTCCCATTGAAAACTTTTAAATAACTAATGAAAGTGTTTCAAAGCCCTTTGTTAAGCGTTCAAAGGGCTTTTTTATGGCTTACATAACTTTACAAAAAGCTGTATGACACCTATAATATACATGTAATGAAGTCTAAAAGGAAAACAAATGAAAAAGCAATACTTTTATTTGCGCTCTTCTTGTTTTTACGCTCGCTGCATGTGGAGCTGAACAAGGTGAGTATATCTCAGGGATTTATCATGGGTATTCAGTAGGAAACCAACCATCCATCGCGATCGTTAGCGTTGATGAAAACGGAATGATTATCAATGTCCTCATTGATTCAGTCTATTTGAAATCAGAAGCTGATGGCGGCGTCTTCTGGACATCAAGAGGAAAACGAAGCTGAAGGCATTGCCAATACAAAACGCGCCTATGACAATGGATGTGGATATTAATATGCACCCTGCAACCCCGTCGTAAACTGCGAAGTCGCTGGTGAACTCATGTGGTGGCAACAAGTCGACCTCATCGCTGAAGCGGTGAATAGCTAATCAAGGGACTTCCAAGTTGACCTAGATGCCAACAAACACGGGCGATGACGCCATGTCAGGCGTCACCATTACAGTGGATTAATGCACCTTGCTGCAGTTCAAGCAGCCTCAACAAAGCAACACACACTATTAAAACACCCTCTCAAACCTGAGAGGGTGTTTTTATATTCCATAATCCTTTATTGGAGGTGGTGACCGCCATCGCCCCAACTTGATAGGCAGCGGTCCACTTCTTCGGGGGGTGCTAATCAATCCCCCCAAGATGACGGGGATAGAGATATGATTTTTAACTAAGTGGACCATTTTAGGAATTGCGGGTAAGATCTCAATGGCATCGGGGTGTTGATGTGTCATCATTTCTAAACTTTGTTCTAGACTTAAAGTGTCTTTTAAGAAAAACCGCATAATGGCATACGTTCCGCGCTTTTGACACATTTCAATAACTTTAGGTTTGGTCGTGATGATGCCGTCTACATTGAAATGCTGTATCAAATAGATGGCCCCGTATTCATCATTACTCAAGCCTTTAATTAATTCAAGATGAACAAAGACTTTCTTAGCGGCATCACGCATTTCTTGAATGAGTCCTTCAAGCTGAGCGAGTTGGAAGTTCATTAAAATGCCGACTTCATGATCTGTTTTCAAAAAAGTACGTAATGTTTGGTGGGAACTAATCGCCGGAATGATAAAAGATTTAATCATATGAACCTCTTCTTCATCGTACTTGATTCAGCCTTTTTTTGCAATTTTAATATCCATCTCTTGACATGTTTTAAGGGGTGGTGTATAAAGGTATTAGCACAAACGCTTGTTGAGTGCTAAAATGTTATTTCAGGAGGAAATGATATGTTAAAACCATTAAATGATCAGGTGATTTTACTAAAGCCTGAAGGTGAAAGTCAAACCACCACGAGCAGTGGGATTGTCTTAACCGCTGACAAAGATGAACGTCAAGTCATCGCAACGGTTTTAGCCGTAGGTCCCGGTAAAATGGAAGACGGGAAACGTTTAGAAATGGGCGTAAAAGTCGGCGACAAAGTCGTCTTTAAATCCTATGCTTCAACCGATGTTACTTTAGATGAGAAACATTATCTCATTGTCAAAGAATCAGATATTTTAGCGATTGTGGAGGCTTAAGATGAGTAAAGAAATCTTACTAGGCAAAGAAGCCAGAATTAAAATGTTGGCAGGCGTCAATAAACTGGCCAACACTGTCAAAATTACGTTAGGTCCTAAAGGGCGTAATGTTATGTTAGAAAAAAGCTATGGCAGCCCCTTGATTACCAATGATGGCGTGACGATAGCAAAAGAAATTACCTTAAAAGACCGTTATGAAAACATGGGTGCTAAACTCGTTCAAGAAGTCGCCTCAAAAACCAATGATATGGCGGGAGATGGAACCACCACAGCGACCTTGCTTGCACAAACAATGATCCAAGATGGACTCTCTGCGATTGACCGGGGGGCGAACCCCGTTTTATTAAAACAAGGAATTGAACACGCGGCTAAAGCGGTCTCTGAATATATTTCATCGGTGTCAAAAACAATCGAAACATCGAGTGATATCGCTTCAGTTGCCTCGGTATCTAGTGGTAGTAAAGAAATCGGTGACATCATCGCTAAAGCGGTCGATAAAGTGGGCCGGAGTGGCATTATCAATGTCGATGAATCCAAAGGCTTTGATACTGAACTTGAAGTGGTTGAAGGCCTTCAATATGACAAAGGATATATCTCTCCATACATGGTGTCAGACCGTGAAAGTATGGAAGTCACTTTAGAAAATACGAAAGTCTTAATTACCGATCAGAAGATTTCAACGATTAAAGACATCTTACCTCTTTTAGAAAAAGTGGTTGAAAGTAACCAACCTCTTCTCATCATTGCGGATGATATTGAAAACGAAGTATTATCAACCCTGATTGTGAATAAGCTAAGAGGCACCTTTAATGTGGTTGCGACCAAAGCCCCAGGGTTTGGCGACAATCAAAAAGAAATGCTGGCTGACATTGCGGCCTTAACCGGAGCTAAAGTCATTGCCAAAGACCTCTCATTAAAGTTGGCTGAATCGACGTTTGAAGACTTAGGATCTGCTAAAAAAGTCGTCATCAATAAAGATACAACGACCATTTTAGAGGGTTCCCCAAATAGTTCGATTGAATCCCGCGTCGCTGAAGTGAGAAACCAACTCGAAAAAGCGACGTCCGATTATGACAAAAAACGGATTCAAGAACGTTTAGGTAAACTCACCGATGGCGTGGCCATCATCAAAGTCGGTGCGACCACTGAAACCGAAATGAAAGAGAAAAAACTCCGGATTGAAGACGCTTTAAATGCCACGAAAGCGGCCATTGAAGAAGGCATCATCTTAGGCGGTGGCGCGTGCTTAACGAATGCATACACTGTCCTTCAATCAAAATTAGCCTCTTCCACTCCAGATGTTTTCAAAGGGATGCAAATCGTTTTAAAAGCCTTACTTAAACCCCTTTATCAAATTGCTGAGAACGCAGGGTTTGAAGGCGATGATATTGTTAAACGTCAACTCGAGCAAAAAGGTAATACGGGCTTTAACGCGTTAACCGGTGAATTTGTTGATATGTTTGCTGAAGGCATCATCGACCCCACCAAAGTAACCCGTAACGCGGTCGTAAACGCCGCCAGTATCGCATCGATGTTTATTACTTCAGAAGCTGCGGTGGTTGATGCGGAAGATGAAAAAGAACCTAATATGCCATCAGGCATGCCAGGATATTAAAAGTAAAACTCTCTAACATCAGTTAGAGAGTTTTTTTTAGATATCATATTGGGCATTAATCATCGCAGGCGTTTTATTTAAGAGTAAGGCGGTCGGGAGGAGTCCCGCAAATACATTGATGAGATAAATAAAGAGGATGCCAAAGCCAATCGTTAGCGGCGTAATCTGAATGACATTGATTAAGGTAATGGCGGCATTTTGAACTTCATTGAGGGCATACGTCATAAACCCAAAGCCAATTAAAGACGTAAATGAGGTTAAAATGACACTTTCAATCATAAAGAGCTTTTGGATGTCCCATTTTGAAATCCCTAAGGACCGGTAAACCCCGATGTCATAAATTCTTGAAATCATCGAAGAGCGAATGATGAAATAAAAGCTAAGACCAGAAGCCACAAGGGCAATCAAGGTAAAGATGAGTAACCCTGAATAGGCGATCAGGTTCTCACTTCTTACTTCTTTGATGGTTTGATCAATCACATCAACGCCACTCAGGCCTCGTGTTGATAAGGCATCGGTGGTGGACTCAGCATCCAACCCATACAAGAATATTTGTTGTTCACCAGGCAGTTGGTGATATAGATGACGGGCTAAAGCAAGGTCACTCATTAGATAGCGGTTTTGAAGAAAGACATTATCACTTTGATAAAGGCCCACCACTTGATAGGTTAAATCTTGAAGCGTGACTTGTAAGGTATTTAAAGGTCCCTCACCTAAGAGAACATAATCACTTTCTGAGATGATGAGTTCTTGGTCTGATAGGGGGGCTCTTCCTTGAGTAATTTCTAGGTCTGACTGATGACCTTCAAACGGCGAAATGAGCGCAGGAATGTTATTAGAAGCGAGATACAACTGAAGGCCTAAGGCTTTATTCGCATATAGGCCATTGGCCACCCCATCACTTATGCCGACGATTTTTAAAGGCCCAGCGGTGGGGTGATCAATGCTCATTCTTAAAAAGAGCTCGAGCCGGTTAATTTCTAAGGCTAACAGTCTATTTTGAAGCATTAAGTCTTCAGCTACAAAACGGTCGATGATAATCTCTTGAGGGTTTTCTGGAAGGCGACCATGAATTAAGGTGCCTTCAAATAAATCAAGGTCAAACCAGGGAGCGGAGAAAAAGACCGTGCTTTGATTTTGGTAAATCGGAATTAATAAGAGTTCACTGTCTAACGATTCAGTCAAGGAGATTCCATCAATCTCTGGAATGGTGTAGAGGGATTTAAACGTATCATAGGTGGTAAATTGGCGACGTTCAACGAAGACCGTTTCGGCGGGTTGGACCAAGGCATCTTCAGGTTTAACAATCAAGATGGACCCTAAAAAGGCAGTGGCTAAAGCCACGACCGCGCCCGATAATGCAAAACCGAGATATAAGAGACGTCCGGCTTTAGAAATTGAACGCAGTTTTTGAAAGGTCATCCTTAGGGATTCTTTCAAACTTAAGACGTGTTGTCTTTTTTTCTTTTCTATCGGATTAATTAAAGACTTGACATCAAAGTTTTCGGTATCTTTTTCGACTGATTGAATCGCATCTTTAGCATGGGCATCTTTAAAAGTAAGATCGGACGTATCATCAACGATGACCACTTTTTGATGGGACTTTGAAGGCAACTTCACATAAATGGTATTGTTTTTTACAACGACCGATAGATCTAAGGGGGAAGTTAAGGAATCATCAAAATACAGTTGATAGTTGGTGAGGGTATCGGTGAAACGCTTGGATGATTTCAAATCTTTCAAATAGATCTCATCGTCTAAGCTGAGATTAAATGAAGCCACCGGGGTATTGGGTTCATCACTCATGATTTTACCGTCTTGCATTTTAATGACGCGGTTACCGAACTGATAGGCTAAGTGTTGCTCGTGGGTAACCATAATAACGAGTTTATGATTGGCAATACTCCGAATCATCTGCATGATGGACAAGGTATTTCTAGAATCTAAGTTACCCGTGGGTTCATCGGCGATAATGATGTCAGGATTTTTGGCCAACGCCCGGGCAATCGCCACACGTTGTTGTTGGCCCCCTGAAAGTTGTGAGGCTTTTCGGTTTTTATAGTTTTCCATTTTCACGGCTTTTAAGAGCTCCGTGATGCGTTCATTTAAAGCATCAGGATGTTGAATCCCAATCATCTTTAAGGTTAAAGCGATATTTTCATAGACGGTTTCGTTGGGTAATAAATAATAGTTTTGGAATATCGTTCCGATTTTAAAATTACGGAGTTGGTCCCACGTTTTGGATTGATAGCGCTTAAGGGTTTGATCTTCAAATTCAAGTTGTCCCGAGTCTACTTTATCAAGCCCACCAATGACGTTGAGTAAAGTGGTCTTCCCTGAGCCGGATGGCCCTAATAAAACCACTAATCCAGGGGCCTCAAACGCTAAGTTGATATCGTTTAATACATGGACTTCGGAGGCTTTGCGCTTATTGAAGGTTTTGTCTAAGCGATGTAATTTAATCATGTTATTCCCCCCTCATAGCGGTTTGGACTGTTTGGGTAAAGATCTTTTTATTAAACCTCAACCCTAAGAAAACCATCATAATCAACAGTAATGATAACGCAACGATGTAATTGAATACGGTGTAAAAACGCAAGTAGTTAGGCCAGCCAAAATCAAAGATGGCATTGCCTAATAAAGCGCCATAAACTCCGATAAAGGCCACCGTCATCATCATCATGAGCTCTAAGATGGTAATGGTGTTTAAATCTCGCTTAGACGCCCCAATTGAACGCATGATGACATAGTCTTTTTGGCGACTCTTCATCACATTTTTTAACGCTAAATACGACACGAGATACATCACGAATAAAATGAAGATGGTACTAAAGATTTGAAAGATATTAGCAATCACCCCAAAAATAGCTTCAAAAGGTTCTTGGTACCCTGCGGGATAAATCGAAAAGTATCTTTCAGGTAAAGAATCTTGGACCCTTTGAGCCGCAAAGGCATCTTCCACGATCAAGGTCATTTGATAGGTTTGATTATCTAAAAAGCCGGCCCAAGCACTTGGATGCGCAATAATAAGGGAGTTTGATCCATATTTAGCATCAATGATTTGGTTGGATAAAGCGCCGCTAAACGTAAAGGGAATTTGACGAGGTTGATCGTTAAACGGATTTTGGACGGACATCTCAAACTCAAGTTCAATGAATTCATCTAAGGAAAGCTCAGGAAAAAACCGAGGCAAGATGGTGGCTTCTGCTTCCACTCCATTAATAAAGATATCATCCACGTCTAAGGTATCATCTAGAAATAAGTTAAAGTCGGTGTCTAAGGTAAATAGGGCCGTGCCCTCAAATTCAAGACGAACTCGGTGATATTTAGCTAAGGCTTGGTTGATCAAAAGTGAGTTAGCGAGTAATGAATCATCCACATACACCATTTCAGGCCAACTCGATGTTCCAAGTGAATGAAGCCCGACCACCGTATAAAGAGTGGACTCATTGGGAAGCGAGCTAAACCGGAAGCTTTCAATCGAGACATAGGCACTGATGACTTGACCCAATTGATACGTAGTCCCAAAGGAAAATAGACCCCCTTGATTATCCGGCATCACAATTTCACTGGCATTCACCGGTAATCTCCCCTGGCTAAGGGTGTTTTCACTCAATGAAGAGGCGGGCATAAAATGATAAGGGGTTGAAAATTCGGCATTGATGGGATCTTCAACTTGTAAATACAAATCAAGAACCGGATCAAATTGAACCACCGATTTAACGGCGTCAATTTGATTAAAGGTCGCAAGATCATTCGCATCAAGAGGAATCCCGTCAACATGCGTCACGACTAAGCGATGTTCAGAACGTGAACTAAATACGGGATGAAAACTAAATCCCGGGGTGTTTGATTGATCGACATACGATCCGTATGAAAGCATAAACACACCAACAATAAAAACACTGATGAGTCCCATCAGTAACGTCCTTTTTGGCATTGAAAAAAGGTTTCTAAGGGCGACGGTCCATAATGATAAAGCTGATGTCTTTTCCGTTTTACTCGGTAAAGATTCTTGAACAGGGGCTGTTTTTTTGAGGATTTTATCCTCTTGAATTTTTCCATCAAAGATTCGTATTTTACGGGTGGCAATGTCAGCGACTTCTTCGGCGTTATGGGTCACTAAGATGACAAGTTTATCTTGAGCGACGGTCTTTAAGAGGGCTAAGATTTTACGAGCAGTGTCTTGGTCGAGGTTTCCGGTGGGCTCATCAGCCACAATGATAGGAGCATCTTTAGCAAGGGCTCGTGCGATGGCCACTCTTTGTTTTTGACCCCCGGATAGTTTCGAGGTTTTTTGTTTGGCTTGCGGGGATAGACCTACGGCTTCAATCAGTTCTAGCGCTCTTGTTTTGCGGGCTTTTTTAGGATAACTCGATAACTTCAAAGCTAGTAAAACATTATCATAAACCGTATAGGCATCAATGATATTGAAGCGTTGGAAAATAAAACCGATATACTTCTTTCGGTAGTTTTCCCAATCTTCTGTATCATAATAAGACGTTTCTTCATCTTTGATCCAAAGTTCACCGTCTTCAAAGGAATCAAGTCCACTGATGACGTTTAGTAAGGTGGATTTACCACTCCCAGATTCACCCGTGATGACCACGAATTCACCCACTTCAAAGCTGAGATTGATACTATCTAAAGCTTTGACGACTTGGTCATTGGATGTGTAGTATTTAGATAAACGTTCAAGTTTAAGCATAAGCACTCTCTTTTGCTGATGTGTCATTAGTGTAATTTTACACTATCATGAATCAAATATCAAAAAAAGTCTATGTTTAACATAGACTTAACGAACAAATAACTGATGCTCGGGGAGGGTGACTTCGCTGAGGTATTCTGGATAGGCTTGATAAAGGATAACCTTCATGAAATTCGATCGTTCAGTAAAGGCTTTATTCAGAGATTTTGCGGGAGCTTTATCACGACTTAAGCCATCGGCTAAAACCACTAATTGATGATAGCCCGATGGGTTTTCCAAAAGCCGCTCTTGGGCTTTGATTGGTAAAGCGCTAAAGGCTTCTTGTTCGGCTTTAATCAACGAAGTAACTTCTTCTTTTTGCAACCATGCCATTAGAAATAAAATGACTTGATTGAGATAGGTACTATACGTATCGACTTCTAAAAAGGCTTTAAAATCAGACTTAATTTTATCAACGGTTAAAGCCGCGCTTTCAAAATCACCGGTAAATAAATACCCCATCGCTAGACGTTGATGTTTGGTGATGGTCCACACGGGATTAAAACGGTTTCCTTTTTCAACAAGGGCCTGATAGGCTTTTAGATACTCCGGTGCATTTAAGCGAATCATTAAAAGAACTTCGTAGTTTTGAATGAAGCGCATCGTATTCCGCTTGGTTTGAGAATAAGTGAGGAGCCCAAAAAGGGCTAAAATGAGTCCAATAAAGGTCCATCCTGTATCGTTAAATCTCAAATAGGTTGCTAAACCAAACGCCACTACGATGGAAAAAAGGATAAAGATGGTATTCGCTTTAAAATCTAAAATCATTATAAGCTCCTAACTTAAATACCGTTTGGGATGCGATAGGTGGGGATCATAACTAATGTCTTCAAGTCCTATTTTATAATACATATGTAAATAATAAACATCCACTAAATGAGAGTAGACAACCGCTTTTTGGGAGGAACTTTGCTTCGGTTTAAGTTGCCACTCGACCTGAGCCATTTGGTTGATTTCATAACCTTCTGAAGAAATAACTACGGGGCTTTCAACATCATCCACAAAGGCCTGAATGAGTTCTGTGGAAGCGGGGATATCAATCATATCGACCATTAATTGCAAGGTTTTACTTTCATCGTGGTTGAATTTCCCATGAAAGACCATGGCCAGTTGTTCGGTATCATGCATCTCAAAGGGAAAATCATAAGAACGCTGGATGAATGCTTCTTTCATCGCTTCAGACTCAAATTCAATTAAGGTCATGTACGGTTGATATAAGGCGACCCCATGCGTATAGGACAAATCATAAAACTCTTCTTCATCCAGTTCATAAAATTCTTCAGGATCTAAATTAAAGACTACTTTCACATAGCGCATGATGTCTTCAATGTTTAATTGAGTTCGCCGATCAATCAAATCATAATCATGCAGTGTTAGTTTTTCTGTGTCTTTTTGATTGAAGTCAATTAAATGGGAAATTTCTAACGTAAACCGAGCATTTCTTAATAATAATTGATGAGCACTTGGCACCCCTAAAGAAGTCAATGCGTTACAGTCGGCGCCTAAGGCTACAAGGTATTCGACGTAGCGGGCCTCTTTGGCATGTCGCAAGGCTAAATGAAGGAGGGAAAAACCAAATTCATCTTGGTCATTCACCGAAATCCCTCGCTTTAAAATAAAATCAATGGTTCTTTTAAAATCGGTGTACCGATTAAACTTCATAATCCGAATGAACGCATCAGATTCTGCTAAGAAGGCTAAGTCTTCGGCATCTTCAATGACATTTAGATAATGAGGAAAATAAGCGACAATGTCATAAATCAAATGTTCATTGAGTAAATATGGAGTATAAGTGGGGTCATTTTTTAAGAAATAAAACATCGATTCATGATCTAAACTCATCCGGATCAGTTCAAGTTCAGCATCGACAGACACTGGGAAATTTAAAATCAGTCGCTTAAAGAAATCAAGGCTATCATATTGAATCACGTAATCATATAAGCTCAGTAAGTCATCGTCATCAAAAGACCATTGAGCAAGGGCTAAATGAAGGAAATCTTCTTGCTCAAAAACGGCGCAGACCGATAAAAGTGACAAATTAAACGGCGTATAAAAATGACTGTAATCCTCATGGTCTAAAAGATAATTAAAAATGGAGGTTGCTTCATAAGCAATGACCACTTCAATCACATCAAAAAGCTCATCAATCGGATTTTCATCCGCTTTATAATGAGCTAAAAAAGCCGTTAAGTCATCCTCGCGGATGGCACTTACCCAAGCTAAAAAATAGGCTAAATCATCCGATTTAATAAAACTTTTATACGCTTCTAACACCTAAGACTCCTTTAAATCTAAAAACTTTAAGATACCTAAGGTGAACATTCTTAAGAACTTCTCCACCATAATTAAGGCCCCATAAAAAAAGAGTAAAATAAAAGATAATAATTTACCCACCCATCCAAATAGACTAAATCCTTTGGGTTGCCAGACGTTTTGTGTCACTTCTTTTAAGGCTTTTGGATAAACAACCCATGATCTTAATAAAAGGTTTGTAAAGATGCTCACTCCCAAGGCGATCATCGATAGTAAAAAGAAAAAGACCGCAAACGGCCAAATCATCATTTTTAATAGGACCTCATTAAACCGGTAACCTTTAAAATCGATCAGGGTGTAATAAGGCCACGTCTTCATCATTTTCCGGGTCATCACGGATTTAGACAACGCTCACAAGTCCCCGTAAATAAGACCGATCGATCCACGATTTTGAACGATTGAAATCCACGCGGGACATGCGACTCTTCTGGAAGTTCAGCGTCATAGACTTGATGACATACCAAACACTGAAAATGAGCATGGGGATGACCGGCTAAATCGTACCGGTTTTCTTGATCTTTCAACATCACCACTCTGGCAATTTGTTTTTCCGTAAACAAATGCAGTGTATTGTAAACGGTGGTTTTTGATAGGGTAGGAATTTGGTTCACCAGGTGACGATATATCTCTTCAACATTGGGATGAGAGTTCGATTCTTTTAAACAATCGTAAATCATCATCCGGGTTAAAGAGGGTTTAATTCCATGCTGGGTAAGAATACTTGCACTTGACATAGAGCCTCACACATTCATTATAAACTTGTAATCATTACAATATTTTACCACAGTTTAAAGGGACCTGTCATGATATTCATGCCTCATCGTGTATAATATATTTAGGTGATAAAATGATTTTTATACGTGAAGAGGGCCGCATTTACCATGGAGACCCTCAAAAGCCCGATGCTTTTATCAAATATATTATGGCGCAAGACGGCGTTATCAAAGCCACGTCTACGGTCGTTGATGAAGCCTTAAGGGGCCAGGGAATTGCCAAGTTATTATTGGATGAACTGGCGGCTTTAGCACGAGAAAAACACTGGACCATCATTCCGGTGTGTTCTTATGTCGTCACCGCTTTTAAACGATTTAAAGAGTATGAGGATGTGATCTTTAATGCCTGAAACGTTTGCCTCTCGTTTAGTTAAAGCGAGAAAAGACCGGCGTGTTAATTTAACTGAACTCGCTGATAAAATCGGCATGGCCTACACCGAACTTCAAGCGATTGAAGCTGGGAAGAAAAAACCCACCGATGATCAAGTTAACGCGATTGCTCGGGCGCTTGATGTCGACATTCAATACCTTCAAAGTGGCAACATCTTCTTCGACCATACCGATGATTTAATTGCTGATTTTCAAAAGTTGGCGATGGAAGAACAATATGATTTTATTGCGCTTTTTTCAACCTTAAGAAAGCCCAAGAAAAAAGAAGATTAAAAACACCCCTCGACCTGAGGGGTGTTTTTTTAAAAGCCAAAACTAAAGATGATGCCAATTAAAATAAACGTGATCGTAAACAAGACAAATATAGAGATGTAAAACGCGTAAATCTTTTTCGCCCACTTTTTATAAGAAGCATCTTGATCAGTGGCTCCGTGAACTAAAAATAAATTGACCAAACTAAGTGGGACACCAACGCTGATATACATCGTCCCAATCCCAATGATTGGAATGAAGCCTAAAGCTAATATCCCTATCGTCAGGGCCATTAGACCATACGTAAGTTTTTTTATTTTATCGAGGCTCATGAGGTTCTCCTTTAAAGAAGCGTTCAACGTGGTCTTTCTCCAATGGACCCCCAAGTAAGTAAAGGGTCATACCGGGTTTTAAAATCACGCTCGCTTCTGGATTTTGAACAAACACACCCTCAAATTCATAGCCAATCATTAAGGCTTGGGTTTGATTTTTCAAATCCGTAGTTCTTAGATCTTGATCCAGATGGCGGTCCCCTTCTTCAAGCGTAAATGCGAAGAAATCAAAAGGGAAAAACCCCGTTTTTGTGGCCCCAATCAAACGGTCCAATACCTCTTGAAGACGTCCTTCAATGAGGCCTAAATCATGTTTAATCGCGACCGTATCAGAAAGTAATTTCCGGTCTTCTTTTTGGTTCACATAGACCTCAACATAGTGTTCAGCGGCAGCCTTTGAACGAACGACAATGCCACTGCGCTCATGAATATCCACGACTCCATAGCGTTGTAAGATAGCCATCGCTTTCCGGATGGTCTCAGAAGAGACTTGATATTCACTGGCTAAAAGCGTACGGCCACTGAGTTTAAGTCCTTCATTAAGCTCGCCTCCACTGATTCGTTTCGCAAGTTGATAAGCAATGGATTGATACCTAGCATCTATCTTTTTATCGTTTTCCGGGATCATAAGGTTCTCCAATCGCCTTCGGTGCTCTTGAGTTTTTGGACGCAAAGGCGAGCGCCACAAGGGTGGCTACGTAGGGTAACATACTATAAATTTCTGAGGGAATAGTCAAGTTTTGGAGCCCCGGAATGCCTGAATAAGCATTGGCTAAGACCCGGACCGCGGCAAAAAATAAGGCGGCCAGTAAGATGCCTTTCGGTTTCCATTGACCAAAGATCATGACGGCAAGCGCCAAGAAACCAAATCCAGATACCGTTCCACTAAAACGGGTTGCAAAGGATAAAACAAAGATGACCCCGCCCATGCCTGCAAGCATCCCAGAGATGATGACGCCAATGTAACGTATCTTGTAGATGTTAATTCCTAAAGAATCTGCGGCGTGAGGATTTTCCCCGACACTTCTAAGCCTTAGTCCTAGTTTTGTTTTATAAAGCAACGTGATCGCAACCGCAAAGATGAAGACGCCGATGTAAGTTGATAAGAAGGCATCGGTAAAAAGTAAGGGGCCAATGACCGGAATGGAACTTAATAGAGGCACTTCTCGTATTAAAAAGTTAGCCCCAATATTTAAGTTACTCGTTCCAAAATAAAACCGGGCCGTAAAGATACTTAAAGCGGGCGCAAATAAATTAAGGGCGGTGGCTGAGATAATTTGATTGGCTTTCATGTTGATCGAGGCAAAAGCATGAAGGGTCGCATAAAGACCCCCTGAAATCGCCCCAATAAATAGTCCAATAAAGGCAATCATTTGAAGCGGGAAAACTTCGTTAATCACGAGTAACCGCATCACCACAATCCCCACGAAAGCCCCCATCACCATAATCCCCTCTAAAGCAATATTGATGACTCCGGTGCTTTCAGAGAATAGTCCGCCTAATGCCACAATCGCTAAAGGCACAATCGAAGCAATCACTAAAGGCACTAAGAAATACATGAGATCAAGAAAACTACTCATGGCCCACCTCCGATTCAGGAACGACTTTATTAATCACAAATTGAACGTATTTTTGGAAGAATAAGGCAAGGGCTGAGAAGTAAATAATCACCGCAATGATAATTTCAATAATTTGGGGGACAAAACGGGTGGTGACTTGAAGATAAAAGCCCCCCATCTCTAAAGCCCCATAAAAGAGCCCGGCAAATAAGACCCCAATCGGACTCGATAACCCGAGTAAACTAATCGCAATGCCAGTAAACCCTTCTTGAAGAAGACTTGATTCAATGGTCATCAACCGGCCAGGTACTAAATACATCGTGGCCCCAGCAATTCCGGCGATAGCACCTGATATCGTCATCGCTAAGATGATGTTTCTTTTTTCATTGATGCCCGCATACCGTGAAGCATCCCGGTTAAAGCCGACGCTTTTAAGTTGGTACCCAAACGTGGTTTTATTTAAGATGATATGGGTCACAGCGACCACAATCAAGGCAATAATGAAGCCAAAGTTTAAGCTCGAACGGTGGGTGGTAATCAGCTGAGATAACCGGGGTAAATAGGCACTGGCCGCCGGGGACAAGGCCCGGGCGAGTTCTTGATTATAGATGTAGGTTTTAATTAATAAAATGCTTAAAAAAGAACCGATATAATTCAGCATGATCGAGGCGACCACTTCATTAACGTTTCGGTAGGCTTTTAATAAGCCTGGAATGGATCCCCATAAAGCCCCAACCAAAGCCCCCGCTATGACGGCAACGATCCAGTGTAATGGACCTAAGAACGTCCAGTTGATACCGACATAAACGGCCGCAAAGGCTCCCATCGTCAGTTGTCCGGTGGCGCCGATATTAAATAATCCAGTCCGGAATGCAAAGGCCACACTAATACCCGTTAAGATAATTGGAACTGAATAATGAATGGTTTGACCAAAGCTTCGTGTTCCGTCTCTAAAGGTGCCCGTTAAGATGGTCCATAGTCCAATCCCTGCTTTACTTGGGTCAATCGCCAACATCACTAAGAACCCGACTAAAAGGCCACCTAAGATAGCGATGATACTGCTGATGACTTTGGTACTGCTTTCACTGTTATTGAGCCATTTAAAAAAGCCCTGCATCGACCATTTTTTCATGAAAGCACCTCTGTTTTCTTGGAACCAGACATGTAAAGACCGAGTTCATATTCATCGGTTTTTTTCGGGTCAAATGCCCCAACAAGTTCGCCTTCATACATCACTAAGATCCGGTCAGAAAGCGTCATCACTTCATCCAGTTCTAAAGAAATGAGTAAAACAGCTTTTCCTTCATCTCTCAGTTTAATTAAGGTGTTATGAATAAATTCAATCGCCCCCACATCAAGACCCCGAGTAGGTTGAACGGCAATAACGATGTTGGTTTGACGCTCGATTTCACGTCCTAAAATCGCTTTTTGTTGGTTCCCACCACTCATACTGCGAGCGTAGGTGAGTGGCCCTTTCCCACTTCTAACATCGTATTTTTCTATGATACGTTCGGCGTAGTCTCTGATCGCATCAAACTTAAAGAAGCCACGATGATGAAACCTTGAGTCGTTATATTGCTGTAAAATCATATTGTTTTCTAAACTAAAATCAAGCACTAAACCGTATTTCTGACGGTCTTCTGGAATGTGGGCGATGCCTTCTTCATTTCGTTTTTTGATTGACCACGTCGTCGCATCTTCCCCGTGTAATAAGAGTTTTCCTGAGGCAATGGGTTTTAATCCGGTCAGCCCATAAACAAGCTCGGTTTGGCCATTACCTTCAATCCCAGCAATGGTTAGTATTTCACCTTCTCGGAGCTTAAATGAAACGTCTTTAACCACGGATTGACGGGTTAAAGAATCAAATACGGTGAGGCCCTCGGCTTCTAAAACGATCTCTTTTGGTTTTGAAGGTCCTTTATCTACGTTGAAAATGACCTTTCGGCCCACCATCATTTCAGCAAGTTTTTCATTAGTGACGTCTTTGACCGTCACCGTTCCGATGCCTTTTCCTTTTCTAAGGATGGTGCACCGATCGGCAATCATTCTGATTTCTTTGAGTTTATGAGTAATCAGAATAATTGATTTACCCTCTTCAGTGAGGTTCCGCATGATGTTAAGGAGTTCATCAATTTCTTGGGGCGTTAAGACGGCGGTGGGTTCATCAAAAATAAGGATATCCGCATCCCGGTATAACATCTTCAATATTTCAACCCGTTGTTGCTGGCCGACTGAAATATTTCTAATCAACGCATCAGGATCTACTTTGAGTTTGTATTTTTCTGACAAGGCGATGACTTTTTGGTGGGCTTCGTCATATTTCAAAAAGCCCCGGTGAGTATCTTCAAAGCCAAGGATAATATTTTCTAAGACGGAAAAGTTATCAAGGAGCTTAAAGTGTTGGTGAACCATGCCGATGCCTAACTTATTCGCATCATTCGGATTTTTAATTTCGACTTCTTCACCGTGGACTAAAATCGACCCTTCATCCAAGGGATAAAGCCCAAATAAGACACTCATCAACGTACTTTTGCCCGCCCCATTTTCGCCTAAAAGGGCGTGAATTTCACCGGGACGAAGTTCTAAACTGACGTTGTCATTGGCTTTAATGCCAGGGAATGTTTTGGTGATGTTGCGCATTTCAATGACTGGAATCATAGGAGTCCTTTCAGTGATTAAAAAAGGAAAGCTTTCACTTTCCTTTTTAAGAGTTGGTCCACCCAATAAGGAATGGAAAAACGATTGAATTAAGGTTGAATGTCTGAAGCGCCAATGTCTAAGCCGGTAAGGCCTTGAGCACTAAAGAATGAAACGAGTTCTGCATGGCTTGCAGGAACATCAATTGCGCCTGAAGCGACACGGCTGTAAAGAGTGTTGTAGTCAACAGTCGTGAAGTCTACAAAACGTGAGAAGTCATTGGGTAAGGCAACCCCATTATTGTTAGCCCCTAAGGTTAAGGTTTGTCCCCCTGGGAAACTATCTCCGAAGAAGCCATCAAGAGCGGTGGCAACGGCACTGCCTAAATCTTTCATTGCACTGGTTAAGACCGAGGTGCTTAAGTAACTTTGGTCGACGTCGACGCCTACCATGAATTTGTTAGCGGCTTCCGCTGCTGACATAACTGATGTTCCAGCTCCCCCTGCCGCAGCAAAGATGATGTCTGATCCATCTTGGTACCAGGATAAAGCACGGGTTCTAACTTCATCAGAAGGTCCGAAAGTACCTAAGTAAACATAACGATTCGCTGGGAAACTAATGTTAACGCCGAGTTCATCGGCGGCGTAGTATGCTCCGGCGATGTATCCAACTCCGAAACGAACGACCGCTGGAACGGCGATACCGCCCATGAATCCTAAACGACGAGCTCCGTTACGGACTGCCGCATAGCCGGCTAAGAAACCTGATTCGTGTTCAGCAAATAAGACTGAAACCGTATTTTCACCAACGCCGCCATTTGGGACTGCGTCAATTAATACAAAGCTGACATCGGGATGAAGCGTTTGAGCTTCTCCAACCGCTGCGGAGAATAAAAATCCTGGGGTAATGACAATCCGTGCGCCTGCGCTGATCGCAAGTTCAATGGATTCTAAGTAAGCTGCATCGGATACTTCACTTGGACGATAATAGGCATACGTTTTATCATTGGCTTCTGCCCATTCTACAATGCCTTCCCAAGTTCCTTGGTTAAATGATTCATCATCAATGTCACCGTAATCGGTAATCATTGCTATTTCAAAGGTATCTGCGCCCCCACATGCCGCTAAAGTGAAGACGATACTTAGCGCTACAAATAACATCATGAATTTTTTCATGGTGGTCCTCCTTGGTTTTTCTTTATTATACTAAATAATAACGCTTACGTAAACGTCTAGTAACAAATTTAACAAATATTTATCAAATCATCAAACGGCACCATAAAGCCATTAATTCGCATCATTCGTTGATGCTCATCAAGTTTTGTAATGGTCCCTTCGTAAATCACCATTTTGCCTTGATGATAAACCTCAACTTTGACGGTCTCTTGGAAATGAAAAGCCTCAAGGGCCCTTTGATTGAGGTAATCATATTGATCCGATGATAAGGTCGGTTTTTGGAGATATTCAAAATGATCAAAGACGGCTTTGAGGTAATGCCCTTGTTCGGGTAAGGCTTCAAAAGGCAACCACTTAAGCATCCGGCGGTCTTGATAGACTCTATCCATGATGGCCCCCAATCAAGTGGTGACGATCTTTTTTCGTGCCACTTTCAAAATACGACGTCAACCGGGAAATCGATTGGGTCCCAAAGCGATGTTTGACGCTATCAAGTGCTTGATAAAAAAGCGCTTCTTTGGCTTTTGAGCGTTTGACATCAAAGAGCGACAGTTGTTCTTCAAGGGTAAAGGGTTGGAGCCCAGTCAGCCTAATGCTGACCCGGCGAATCGGAAGGTCTTCAAGGTGGGCCGCCATGATTTTAAGGGCGGTCGCCATCAAGACTTTAGGATCGCAACTCGCATACGGTAAGGTAATTTGACGGGAAAACCCGCCCCCAAACGCTTTTGAATAGCCGATCGCAAGATGGAGGGTTTTCGCTTCTTGGCCGAGGGCTCTTAATCGCATCGTGACGTCATCGATGATTTCAAAAAGGACGGTGACGATGGCTTTCGCATCATAATCTTTAAAGAGCGTTTGGCCCTGACCAACACTGCGCATCGGTCTGACGTCTTCTTTTTTCTTCGCAATATGAGAGGCATCAATCCCGTGCGCATGGAAGTAAAGTTCGTCTCCTAAGATGCCAAAAAGCCGGTTTAAGACATCCCGGTTAAACTGAGCGATATCGCCCACTTTAAAAAGCCCGAGTTGATTAAGACGTCTTTCCATTTGGTGCCCAATACTCCACATTTTAGAAAGTGGGGTGACCGGCCATAACTTTTCTGGGACATCTTGATAGCGCCATTCTGCAATCCCTGAAGGGACTTTTTTAGATTCAATATCAAGCGCCGCTTTCGCTAAGAAAAGCGTATCACCAATCCCCGCTGTGGCTGGGATTTTTGTTTGAACCAAGACGTCATTTAATATCGTTTGAGCCAGTTCGTAGGTGGTTTTTTGGTAGTAGTTTTGATAGCCAGTGACGTCTAAGAAGGCTTCATCGACGCTATAGATATGTAAGTCTTCAGGCGCAACATAATTTAAATAGATGCGAATGATTTCACTGGAGTATTGTAAATAAGTTCGCATCCGCGGTTTAGCGATAATTAGGTTTTTAATTTTAGGTAACTCAAAAAGGCGAAGCCGGCCGGGGATGCCAAGGGTTTTTAAATACGGGGAGACCGCTAAAATAATCGAGCCCCCACCGCGTCCTTCATCCGCCACGACTAAAGGCGTTGTAAAAGGATCAAGGCCTCGTAAGGCACATTCAACAGAGGCATAAAAGCTCTTTAAATCAATGCAGATAATTTCACGATATGTCTTATATGCGTCCATTTGACCCTCCTTATTTTTAACGATTATAGCATGCTTTTCAATGAAAAAAAGATGAAAAAAAAGCCCTCATGAGGCAAGGGCCTAGGGACGCAAAATGTAATTTTTTTCATGACTTTATGTCAGTGTTTTCAAGAAGTTTTCAAAGACGTCTGGGAGTGGGGCTTCAAAGCTTAAAGATTTTCCGGTGGTGGGGTGGTTGAAGCTTAATCTAAAGGCATGGAGGAACTGGCCATCTTTCAAGCCTTTTTTACCCCCATATTTAGGATCGTTGTAAACCGGATGACCGATGTGATGGAAATGAACCCGGATTTGATGCGTTCGGCCGGTTTCAAGTTGACATTTTAAAAGCGTCATCTCTTGGTAACGATGAATCACTTCAAAATGGGTAATCGCTTCTTTTCCCCCCGCAATCACGGTCATCGATTGGCGCTTGGTGGGGTGACGTCCGATGGGGGCTTCAATCATTCCCTTATCAGGATCAACCCGGCCTTCAACGAGGGCTTTATATTCGCGTTTAATAAAGCGGTCTTGTAAATCTTTTTGGAGCGCTAGAAGGGTCTTCTTGTTTTTAGCGACTAAAAGTAAGCCACTGGTGTCTTTATCTAAACGGTGGACAATCCCGGGACGAATCGTGTCATCAAAGGCACCTAAGTCTTTGACTTGATAAAGCAAGCCATGGACCATCGTGACCTCATCAGACGTTCCACTGGGGTGGACGGTGAGGCCTCTAGGTTTATTGATGACTAAGAGGTCTTCATCTTCAAACACCACCGCTAAGTTTAAATTAACAGGGGTCAGCTCGAGGGTTTTAATTTCAGGGGTTTGGTAGGTGATGGTGTCCCCCACTTTGACTTTTAATGAGGCTTTAGCAAGTTGACCATTGACCCACACCCGTTCTTCTTTGATCCAGTTTTGAATCGTACTCCGGGTTTCATCTGTGAGGTCAGTGAGGGCGGCGTCTAGGCGTTGGCCTGATTGTTCTTCTTGAATAATTATCATGATTTAGACCGTTTGCTTTCTAAGAATAAGATATCAATGCCAAATAAGACGGTCCCGACCGTTAAAAAGATATCGGCGAAGTTGAAGACCGGGTAGTTATACCCGAAAATGTAAACATCAATGAAGTCAACGACCCAGCCAAAACGAATTCGGTCAATAAAATTACCGAGGGTTCCACTAATTAATAAGACGATAGCGGTTGAATAAAAGAAGGCTTTTTTGAAGTGGATGTCCGCGGCTAAATAGCCAAAAATGCCTAAAGCAATGACGCTCATGATGTAAAAAAACCACATCTGACCTTGGAATAATCCCCATGCTGCGCCTTCATTATGAAGATGCGTCATGTATAAAAAATTCGGAATCCATTCCACGGAATCGTTATAAGCGATGAGTTCTTCAGCCACAAACTTGGTCACTTGATCAAGGATGACAAGCCCGATGATGATGAGAATCCATAATTTATTTTTCATTAAAAGCCTCCTTGAATAATCACACTAGGAATAAATAATCCGGCGATGATGGCGATGATGATACTGAGGGCAAAAAAGACGATTCTAAACGTCATTGAGCCTTCTTTTAAAAGCCCACTATAAACTGAAGGATAAAGCACGGCTAGGCTTAAATAAAGTCCCAGACGGGGTAGATCAATCAAACCCATGTTAATCAATATAAGATAAAACAAAAGACTAAAGACAGTGCCATGAACACGCTTATTCATTGAAGCCCTCCAAGTAGTCTAAGACATCTTGAAAATGAGCGACTTCGACCAGCTCAAAGCTGGGGGATCTTAAGGTTTGATAGACCGCAAGCGCTTCTTGGTAATTGACCCCTGCGGGCACAAAAAAGACATCGGCTTTTTCACGGTGAGCACTGTATACTTTTTGTTTTACCGCCCCAATGGACCCAACTTGTCCGTTGATGAAGATTGTTCCGGTACCGGCGATCTTAAAATCGCCATAAGAGGATCCGGTTAGAAGGGCATAGATATAAAGGGTCTGCATCATTCCACTGGAAGGTCCGCCAATGGTGGATGATTCAACAGAATAAGAAATCGGAATGTCGATGATTTTTGTGTATTGGCTAAATTGTAACCCCAATAAACATTCATCGATGTTTTTTGTCAGCTCAACCAGGTAAGTCTCTTCACCTTGAAAGGTTAAGGACACGGTTTCCCCGCAGGGAATTTGATTGAGTCTGGTGATTAAATCATCGAAATGGCCATTCACTGAAATTAAGGTATCCCCAATCACGAGACCGGCTTCTCTTAATTCAGCGCGGTAAAGACTTAAGAGCCACAATTGTTCATACTCCACCGCTTGATTATCGGCTAAAAAGGCGGTTAATACGGCAGCTTCAATCGCCGTGTTACGACTGACTTGACCGCTGATGAAGCGGTCTTGATTGGTAAGACCGATTTGAGAAGGAGGAATCGGGGTGACGTCAATCGAATCAACAAACTGAGCCACGATCCACTGAAAGATGGTCGGGCGCTGGAAGCTCATCACGTAGACGGCGTTCAATGACACATCTGGGGCCGTTAAGGTTTCAAACGTAATAAAAGCGTCTAAAGGTTCTAAGTTACCCGGAGCATCGAGACGGTAATCGACCCGGGCGACGAGGGTAAAAAACAAAAAGATCACGGATAAAGCATACAGTCCGGTGATCCATTTATTTTTCAGCATGAATCTCGACCCTAACTTCCTTCACGTTTCTTAAGGCGATACCGGCATCTTTCAACATCCGTTCGGACGCTTTAAAGGAATCTTTATCATGGTATTTATGACTTTCATAGACCAAGCCTTTAATCCCGCTTTGAATGATTAGTTTGGCACATTCATGACACGGGAATAACGACACATACATCGTCGCGCCTTCTAAGGAAACCGTCGCGTTTAAAATCGCGTTGGGCTCGGCGTGAACGACATAGGGATATTTCGTATTTAAAAAGTCACCGGTATTTTCCCACGGATAGGTATCATCATCAATGCCATTAGGCATACCGTTATAACCAATGCCTACGATATGATTTTTGGCATCGACAATGCACGCACCAACTTGAGTACTGGGGTCTTTAGACCGCATTGCAGAAAGCTTGGCGACCCCCATGAAATAGGTGTCCCAACTAATATAATCAGACCGTTTCATAATACATCCTTGTATGAACTTAAGGGGATATGACAATATCCGTTTGGGTTTTTATCAAGGTAATCTTGATGGTAGCCTTCGGCTGAATCATAATGAACGTTAGATTTGATTTCAATCTGAAAAGGCTTCGAATAGGCTTTTTGTTTTTCAGCTAAATAGGCATCGAGTTTGACTCTTAAATCATCATCCAAATTATAAAATCCACTGCGGTACTGTATGCCGATATCGGGACCTTGACGATTTTTTAAGGTCGGGTCGACGATATTAAAGTAATGATCGAGAATTTTTTCAAAGGAAATAACGGTCTCATCGAAATGCAAAAGGACCGCTTCCGTATGACCAGAACCGTAACATACTTGTTCGTAAGTTGGATTTTTAAAGGCTCCATCTACATATCCGACATCAGAATCGGTAATTCCCGCAAGTTGTTTAAAATAGGCTTCAACGCCCCAAAAACAACCGCCTGCACATATCATTTGTCGCATCGTTCACCTCACCTTTTTTTTAATAGATACCCGGATCATTAAAGTTATCTCTTCGATCAGTCTGTCCATTTTTTAAGCAGACAGAAATTTATTTTAGGGATAGTTCTTTCTTTTGGTGATCACTGATTTGTCCGGGGGCTTCACTCATTAAGCATTGTCCACTTGATGTTTTGGGAAAGGCGATGACATCACGAATGTTATCGGTTTTTCCTAAAATCATCACTAGACGGTCTAACCCAAAAGCAATTCCTCCGTGAGGAGGCGTCCCATAATCAAAAGCTTTAACAAAGAATCCAAACTGCTCTTCAATCATTTTTTCGTCCATGCCTAAATGGCGAAAGACGGTTTCTTGAACCTCTTTTTGATGAATCCGGATCGATCCACCTCCCACCTCATGCCCATCGATTACTAAATCATAGGCACTGGCTAAGGCTTGACCGGGATCCTCTAATGATTCTAAGGTTTTGGGGGCTGTAAAAGGATGGTGCATCGAGACATACCGCTTAGCGTCATGGTCGTAATCATAAAGCGGCCAATCGACCACAAAGAAGGCATCGTGCGTGGTGGCATCGATTAACTTGAAGTGTTCGCCCATCAATAAACGTAAGCGACCCGCGGGACCATACACATCAGGAGCCATCACGACCATTAAAGCATCGCCAGTTTCAAGCCCTAAAGCGATGAGACCTTTTATTTCATCGTCAGCTAAGTTTTTAACAATCGATCCGGTCAAAGTCTCTTCTTTTTTAAGAACTAATAAGGTTGTCTCTGGGTACACATTAATCATCTCGGCCCAGGAATCAGAAAGTTTTCGGGTGATTTTTTCAGCGCCCTCTTTGACCAAGATGGCTTTAACTTTTTTACCTTTAAAAAGGGGAAGGGAATTATTTTTAAAGAGTTCAGTGCATTCAATGAGCGGTAAACCAAAGCGACGGTCCGGTTTATCTGATCCATAGACTTCCATGGCCTGATGATAGGTTAAGACATCAAAAGGCTGATCAGAGAAGGCTTGATTCGCTTTTTTAAATACGTGTTTCACAAGACCTTCAGCTAAAGCCATCACATCTTTTTCTTTAGCAAAGGCCATCTCAATATCGATCTGCGTAAATTCAGGCTGACGGTCTCGTCTTAAATCTTCATCACGGAAACACTTTGCGACTTGGTAATATTTTTCAAATCCACTAATCATCAAGAGTTGTTTATACATCTGTGGCGATTGGGGTAAGGCATAAAAATGATCGGGATAAATACGGGATGGCACGACATAATCACGCGCCCCTTCAGGCGTCGATTTATTTAAAATCGGGGTTTCAATTTCTAAAAAGTCGGCTTGATTTAAGTATTCTCTGGTCGCTTGCATAATGTCATGACGCAAGCGAATCAAATTTTGTAAAACGGGACGTCTTAAATCTAAGTAACGATACTTAAGGCGAGTCTCTTCTAAAGCATCGGTATCGTCTTGAATCATTAAAGGCGGTGTTTTAGCCATTGATAAAACGGTTAAAGTCTTTACTAATAGTTCAATATCTCCCGTTGGGATCTCTTTATTTTTATTGCTGCGTTCTTTTAAGACCCCAGTGACTTCAATCACAGACTCATTTTTTAACTGGGAGGCTTCCTCTTTTAAAGGATGGTCGGCATCAAAAGACAATTGCAAAAGACCACTGCGGTCTCTTAAATCAACAAAGACTAAATGACCTAAGTCACGAACCTTAGCCACAAATCCTTGCGCGGTCACGGTTTGACCCACATCTTTGAGTCGGTAAATCGCATTATTTGGCATGGGCATCTCCATGGGACGATAAGACATGAATGAGTTGATCGGCTTGGACTTTTTGTTCCCCGCCGTGAACTTGATCTTTTAACGGATAAACGTGCGATTTGATCTCTTCTTCACCGATGATGAGGGCGAAATGAGCCTTTTCATGTTCCACTTGTTTAAATTGGGTTTTTAACGGGGCTTCTTGGGGATGTACTTTCACCGAAAATCCAGCTTCTCTTAAGAGGGTGGCGACCGCCAACGCTTCGTTAAAAACCGGACCTAAGACCACGATATAGACATCTAGGCTTAAGTCTTTAACCTCTTTATCAAGGGCCTTTAAAGCCACCACGAGTCGTTCAAGACCAAAACCAAACCCAACAGCAGGAACATCAGGCCCTCCAAGTTCTTTAACTAATAAGTCATAACGACCCCCGCCACACACGGTATTTTGTTGACCGAGAAGCGATTCACTGACTTTAAGTTCAAAGACAGTCTGGGTATAGTAATCAAGACCTCTAACAAGTTTAGGATTTACGATAAATGGAATCTTTAAATGGCTAAGGCCATTTTTTACCGCTTCAAAGTGGACGGCTTCTTCTTGAGATAAAAAAGCTTCTGGAGCGGGGGCTGATAAAAAGGCGGAGTTTTCAAGATCTATTTTACAATCAAGCATTCTTAAAGGATTGGTTTCAAACCGAGCTTGACAGTCTGGGCATAATTCTTTGAGATGGGGCTTTAAATGCGCTTTTAGAGCATCGATATACTCGTTTTTTCGGGCAGTGCCTAAACTATTGATTTCAACGGTGACCTCTAACCCGAGCTGAGTCACCACCTTATGAGCCATTTGGATGACTTCAAGGTCAGCCGCCGGGGAGGCACTGCCAAAACGCTCAAACCCAGCGCTATAAAATTGACGGAAACGACCTTTTTGGGGCCGTTCATATCGAAACATCGGACCTTCATAATAAAAGCTCTGATCGGTTTGGGGGAGGGCGTAAAGTTTATGTTCAATATAAGACCGGACCACCGAAGCGGTGCCTTCAGGTCTTAAGGTAATGAGGCGTTTACCCCGGTCTTCAAAGGTATAGGTTTCTTTTCTAACGACATCTGACCCATCACCCAGTCCGCGGTGAAATAATTCAGTCGCTTCTAAAAGCGGGGTTTCAATTTTTTTAACGTGAAACTGGGCGGCCACTGATTCAATGGTTTTGCGAATCAGGGCATAATACGGACGTTCATCAATAATATCAAACATACCTTTTAGGGTTTGCATAAAGCCTCCTTAATAAAAAAAATCCCCCTTAACTCTAAGGGCGATCTCATCGCGGTACCACCTTAGTTCCAAACTTATTGGCCCTAACCGTTAACGCCGGGAACGTCAATTCTTGAAAGTGTCAAAATGGCTTTTTTCATGTCATGCTTCCACCGTTTCATGACTCGCTTTAAAGAAATAAAGACATTCTTCTTTCGCAACAAATTGATAGGTAAATTATAGCGTTAAATCCCTTCAGTGTCAATGCAACCCGCAATCACGAGTTTTTTCTTAAAGCGTTTAAAGTGTTCATGATGCCGATAATAGTAATCATCATTTGTCATCGCCGAAATGATGGTGTCTTTAATGACTTTATTTTGTTTTAAAAAACCATTTCTTAAAAGGCCTTCATATTGAAATAAAAGCTTTTGTCTAAGCCTTTCTGAGGGGAAATTATCTTTAAAATGGCGATATTCAAGACGCTTTAAATGAAAACATTCAAAAGCGACCATAATCATGATATTGGCGGCTTCTTCCATGAATCCTTGATTATGAAAATCAGGATGAAGTGCCATCCCAATCTCCCCGCTAAAATGGGGGGAAAGGTGATGAAGATCAATCGTTCCAATCAACACATCATCTAAAAGCGTGACGGCATACACTCCGCTATGACGCGGGTCATCTTTTAACATCGACTTGATGATGACTTTGGTTTCCTCAATAGACGTATGCGGAGACCACCCCGCCTTAGGACCAATGTCTTTGAGCTTGGCATAGGAAAACATCGCTTCAGCATCACTTAAACGAATGGGTCTTAAACGAATCCGCTCAGTTTGAAATATCATAATCATGACTCCTTATAATTATGTTTACAGGCCCATCATTGAGGCTTTCAACCTTCATGTCAGCCCCGAAAAACCCTCGCTGGGTCGGTACTTTTAAAGCAAGAAAGTCCGCAAAAGTATGAAAATCATTAAGGGCTTCATTAAATGGTTTAGCGTGACTAAATGAAGGACGGTTCCCGGCTAAAGCGTCCGCTTCTAAGGTGAAGTTAGGAACGATTAAGATTGAGCCTTTGACATCATTGACATTGAGGTTCATTTTTCCAGCTCCATCATCAAAGATTCTTAACTTAGCAAGCTTTTCAGCAAACTTAAGTAAATCTGAAGAGACATCAGCGGGATGAAAAGAGACATACACTAACAACCCTTTGGCGATCTCAACCGATTGATCAGGGGTGGTGACTAATGCGTTTAAGACCCGCTGAATTAAGAGCGTCATCGCATCGGTCTTTCGATGCTGTAAACATCTTTTATTTTATTAAGGTTTTGAATCACAATTTCAAGTTCAGTCAAGTCTTTAATGCCAACTTTAAGTTTGATGATGGCTTCACCCCGAGCGTTGGTGGAGGCTAATACTTGATTCACTTTTCCTTTAGACGCGGTGGTTGCATTAATCACATCTGCGAGGATATTATCGCGATTTCCAACCGTCAGTCTTAAATTAACGTTATAAACGGTTTCTTTCGTCCGGCCCCAAGTGACGGCCATTAATCGTTCTTCATCAAAGTTTTTGACGTTGTTACACTGTTTACGGTGCACGGCGATACCGATTCCTTTAGACACGTACCCAACAATCTCATCGCCTGGCAAGGGACTGCAACAATTCGCTAGTTTAATGGAAGGATTATCAAGCCCCTCAACAATGAAATCTGAGGCGGTTTTCTTTAATACTGCTCCGGCTTTATTGATTTGGTCTACGAGGTCTTTTTCTGAATAAGTCTCTTCACCGACTAATGCGTTCGCGGCGTTATTGACTTTAATCGTATTTTTTCCGATTTCGTAGTAAAGATCTTCTAAGCTTAATACCCCTTTATGTTCAAAGAGGGCTCTCACTTCTTTATCGGTAAAGGTTTCTTCATGGTGCCGTCGGGTGAGTTCTTTGATGAGTTCACTCCGGCCCATTTCAACAAGTTCATCGCGGCGTTGTTTATTGAGATAATTTTTGATTTTAGAACGGGCATTCGAGGTTTTGACGAGTTTAAGCCAGTTGTCATTAGGCCCAAAACTTTGTTTGGAAGTTTTCATCTTGATGATGTCGCCGGTTTGAAGTTTATATTCGAGCGGAACAATCTTATTATTAACGATTGCACCCACGGACTTAAGCCCGACTTCGGTATGAATTCTAAAAGCGAAATCTAAAGGCATCGAACCCATGGGTAAATCAATGATGTCTCCATCGGGGGTAAAGACATAGACATTGGAATGGAAAATGTCTTCTTTAAGTAAGTCCACGACATCCCCAGCTTGTCCTTCTTCGGTGAACTGGATGAGGTCTGAATACCATTTGAGTTTATTTGAAATCGTTTCATTAATCGGAAGGCCATCATTGCCTTTATACGCCCAGTGAGCGGCCACCCCGTATTCTGCAATATCATCCATCTCTTCCGTTCTGATCTGAATTTCATAGATTTTACCGTTGGCGATGATGGAGGTATGAAGAGATTGGTAAAGGTTGGGTTTAGGCATCGCAATATAATCTTTAAACCGGTTGGGAATCGGGGTCCATTTAGAATGGATCACCCCAATCGCGCTGTAACAATGTTCTAAACTAGAAACGATAACTCGCAAGGCAAGTAAGTCATAGATTTCTTCAAACTCTTTATCTCGGGCTTGCATTTTTTTATGGACCGAGTATATGTTTTTAACCCGGCCTTTAACGTCATATTCAAAGTGGTTTTCACGCAATAAGTATTCTAGATTGGTCTGCATCATTAAGATGTCTTTTTCACGGGTGTTTCTGGTGTCTATAATCATTTGAGAAATCATCGCATAACGCGGCGGATTTAAGTATTTAAAAGCCGTATCTTCAAGTTCAGCTTTCATCACGTTCATCCCAAGACGGTGCGCTAAAGGCGCGTAAATATCAAGGGTTTCTTGAGCAATCCGGGTTTGTTTATCGGGGTCAACAAAGGCAAGGGTCCTAATGTTATGGAGGCGGTCTGCCAGTTTCACGATGATGACCCGGATGTCTTTAGCCATTGCGATCAACATCTTTTGATAGTTCTGGGCTTGTTGGGAAAGCTTCTCTTCTTCATCTGAATCAGAACCACGGTATTTATACTGTCCAAGTTTAGTGACGCCTTCGATCAGTAAAGCCACGGCCTCCCCAAAGTTTTCTTCGACTTCTTTAAAGGTTGCTGGCGTATCTTCTAAAACATCATGCAAAAGCCCGGCGATGATGGTCGTCGGGTCGGTTTTAAGTTCGGAAAGAGTATAGGCCACCGCTAATGGATGGGTGATGTAAGGCTCGCCGGATGACCGTTGTTGATTAAGATGACACGCCTGGGCGTATTGATAAGCTTCAACAATCTTTTGGACATCGGCGGGGTTGTCCATATACCCTTTTACATTTGCGATAAATGATTCATAGCCTTCAATCGCAAAAGACACTGGCGCCTCCTAGTAATGCAATAAACTTAAGATCGGGATATTTCCGAGTAATTCACGGCCGCCTAAAAAATCAAGTTCGATTAAAAAAGCACACCCAACGACGTTACCCCCGAGTTTTTCAATCAGGTTAATGGTGGCTTTTAAAGTCCCACCTGTGGCCAGTAAATCATCGATAATAAAAATGTTTTGACCGGGTTTAATGTCTTCTTCATGGACCGCTAGGGTGTTAGAACCGTATTCTAAATCATACGATTCTTGTAAGACTTTACGGGGCAGTTTCCCCGGTTTACGAACCGGGATAAACCCTAAGTCAAGCGCGTATGAGACCGGGGTCCCAAAGATAAATCCACGGGCATCAGGACCGACAATTAAGTCAGCACCTTGGGCTTTAGCAAAGGCAGCCATTTGGTCAATGGTGTATTTAAATGCTTTCGCATCGCCAATTAAAGGTGTAATGTCTTTAAACTGAATGCCTTTTTCAGGAAAGTCAGGAACATTGATAATGTAGCGGGATAAATCCATAGCAACCTTCTTTTTTAATTTATTATTGTATCACATTTTTTAAACTTGATATTCAATCTCACCATCAATCACCGTAAGCGTGACCGTGGCTTTTTTAAGACTTTCAACGTCATTTAAATCAAGATCTTTGACGACGATAAAGTCAGCTAAGAAACCTTCATCTAAAGCGCCCAGTTTTTCTTGACGCATGAAGTAAGCGCCTTTACTGGTGTAGGCTTCAATCGCTTCTTTCATCGTGAGCGCTTCATCTTTTAAGTGAGGGGGGAGATCGTTATATTTGATAGAAGTCCGGGTGATTGCCGCATACATATTTAAAAACGGGTTCACAGAGACAATCGGTGCGTCAGTTGATAACGAGGTTGGAACACTATCATATAAGGTTTTAAATAAGTAGGTATCTGAGGCTTTCGGGCCGAGATACGTTTTTATAATCGGTAAATCATCATCTAAGAAAATCGGCTGAATCTGAGCGCCAATATTGAGCGCCTTCATCTGTTTGATTTCTTCTAACCCGGTTAACTGAGCATGAATAATTGCTGGGCGGGCCCCTTTAAATAAGCCTTGTTCTCTCACCGCATCGATAATCACTTGGGTGGTCTGATCGCCAATCGCATGCCAGGCGAAATCCATCTTATATTTATTCAGGCGGCTCAAGTACGCTTTTAAGGTTTCTTTATCGTAATTGAGGAGTCCGGTGTTATTTGTACCTTGATAAGGAGCTTTCATCGCGGCCGTTTGGGCCCCTAAAGAGCCATCAACTAAGAGCTTGGAAGGCCCCATGGTAAAGCGTCCATACTTTTTATGTGCGTACCCTTTTTTAAAGAAATCATCGATCAAATCAAGCGTTTTTAAATGCGCTTGTTGGTAAAGACGAACTCTTAAGGCATCTTTAGTAGCCAGTTCTTGATAGGCTTCTAGTACGCGTTCATAGGGAACTGGGTAGGTGATGAAATCATCACTCGCAAAAGCAGTGACGCCATATTTTAAGACGTGGTTTTGAGTCCATAAAATCTCTTCTTTAAGTTGATCGACACTCGGATTAAAAAAAGGCGCTTGCAGCCACTTAATGGCTTCTTCTTTAAAATGGCCACGATCAAAATCAACGTTTTGTTCTGCCGGTGAATGATCATGAAACGCTTTAGCAACCTCTATCGCAGCCTGATTTGCAACAGCGAAGTGGCCGCATACTCTTAAAACAATGATGGGATGGGGAATATTTAAAGCCTCTAAATCGGCTTTTTCTAGATAGCGGCCTAAATCTAAGACCTTATCATCATACTTCACGCCCATCGCAAATCCGCTGACACCTGTAAAGACCGCTTTTAAATCTTGAAGGGTGTGGGTCTTTTCTAAAGAACGCATTTTAGCCATATAGGCGATTCCAATAAAGTGACCATGGGAATCATTAAAACCCGGTAAGACCCATTGACCGTTTAAATCGGTCGCATCTGAAGGCATTTGACCCAACGAATGATAAAACGTATCAAACTTACCGCCCCTCACATTAAAAGCGGTTTCGTTACGACCATAAATCTTGGCATTGTAGTAAAGCATCTGGGTCTCCTTTTTAAAAAAGCGATACAAGACGCTTTTTTACATGACACGTTTGGCTTCGATGCCAATCAATTCAAAGCCATCTTCTAAAACTTTTTCGAGGGCTTTTAAGACGGAGAGTCGTTCGCTGATGTAGCGAGGTTCTCCGGTGAGGAAACTTTCAGCGCTGTACCATTTATGAAAGAGTCCTGCGAGGTCATGAAGGTATTTAGGGACTTTATGAATCTCTTTGGAAAGAGCCGCTTTTTTAAGCGTGTCGGGGTATTGTCTTAAATGATTTAAAAGATCATTAATTAACGGATTTTCTAAAGTGGTAAAGGTCTTTAAGGTGGGGTCAAAGGCCTGATTAAGGTGCGTCGCTTTTTCAAAGAGCGCTTGAATCCGGGCATAGGCGTACTGAACATAATAGACAGGGTTATCGTTTTTTTGTTTACGGGCGAGTTCGATGTCTAAATCCATATGGGAATTTAAAGACCGAGCCGCAAAGAAATAACGGATGGGGTCAGGACCGACGTCTTCAATCAGATCTTTAAGGGCTAAGGCTTGACCACTTCTTTTACTCATTTTAATTTCAACACCGTCTTCAATCACTCTCACCATTTGTAAGAGGATAACTTCTAAGACGTCTTGATAACCTAAAATGTGTAAAGACGCTTTCAAGCGGGCCACATAGCCATGATGATCGGTACCTAAAATATCAATGAGAGTATGATACCCTCGTTTAATTTTTTGTTCATGGTAGGCGATGTCAGGAAGGATGTAGGTATAATCACCATTAGATTTAACCAAGACGCGGTCTTTCTCATCCCCGTATGCACTGGTTTTTAAATATAAAGCGCCGTCTTCAGTATACGTCTGTCCACTGGCTTTGAGCCGCTTTAACACTTCTTCAACCGCCCCTGATGCATAAAGCGAACTCTCATGGTAGTAAGAATCAAAGCGGACGCGGGCGGAAGCGAGGTCATTTTTAATTTCTAAAAGTAAATGTTCGAGCCCTTCTTTTTTAAAGACAGTGAGGGCTTCAGGGTGATCAATATAGGTAAGGCCATGTTTATTAAATAAGGCGTTTCCAAACGCGGTGATGTCTTCACCATGATACCCATCTTCAGGAAAGACGGAAGGTTTCCCGGCCGCTTCTAAGTATCTAGCATAAAGACTCTCAGCAAGCTTATCCATCTGGTTTCCGGCATCATTTACGTAATATTCGGTTAAAACATCATATCCATTTTTTCTTAAAAGACGGGCCAATGTATCCCCGCTCGCGGCGCCTCTCGCATGACCGATATGCATGACTCCAGTGGGGTTGACACTGACAAATTCCAATAAGACTTTTTGGTGCTGACCAACGCCTGATTCACTGAAGGTTTTAAAGTCTTCTAAAATATGAGTGATCACATCAGTTTGCGTCGTCTTCTTGAAGGTAAAGTTAATAAACCCAGGCCCGGCCACACTGACAGATTCAAGGATGTCATTTGAGGGGAGATGAGCAACTATCGCTTCAGCGATTTGTTTCGGGGCTTGACTTAAAGGTTTCGCTAAGGAAAAAGCAATCGGAGTCGCTAAATCCCCATGAGTGGGGTCTTTAGGAAGCTCAAAAAGGACGGCTTCAACCGTTAGGTCAAAGGCGCTTTTGATCGCAGCTTGAATCGCTTTTTTGAGGGTCGATTGTAGATCCATAGGACTCCTAAAATTTTAGTTTCATTTGCTCGAGGTTCGGCTTTTTCGGTTTTGAGTGATGTTTCATCCATTTCGCACTTCGGCCTTTGCCAAGCGGTGAAATCTTGCCCTCATCTTTAAGCCGGTTTAAAGTCCGGTTGATGGTGGAGTCTGAGACGGTTGGATGCAGGTGTCTTAAGTCTTCTTTCGTAAAGACTTCAGGCAGACGGTTGACGGAGTTTTCAAGGTAATCAGTTTTATTGAATTGATGATCGAAGGTGTAGTTCTTAATTACACCGTGCATCTCTTGATAGGCTTCATGCGTGATTTGGAGTAAGAAGCGATGCAAGGGGATGGGGCTTGAGACCCCTTCTTTATGATTCTTTAAGGATTCTTCTAAAATCTCTTTAAAGGCGATCCGGTGGGCGGCCAATTTTTCAAAGAAACTAACCACATGGAAACACCGATATTCACTATTCAATAAAAGTAAATAAAGCATCAGGTAACTGATGGTTTCATTGTACTTCATAAACGGATGTAAACTGACAAAATCAAGATAAAAGGCGGCCGCTACAAAGCCTTTTTCAAAGCCATGTTTATCAATGCCTTCTTGATACTTAATCACTAAGGCTTCAAGTTCTGAACGTTTCGAGACCGTTTTAGAATCTAAAAGGGATTTAACTTTATCATCGGCTTTTTTTAAGCGGTCAAAAGAAAGGTCTTCAGGTTTAGCGATATCTTTATAAATGAATTGATGTAAACTCACGATTTCATTGGCGATGAGTTCAAAGGAATCGATGTTTTCATGCATCTTAATCATCGCCTCTTTGATCCGGGTGAGGACTTTTTCATCGTGCGTTTGGGGTTTAGCGTTTTTTAAGATGAGGCTTTTGACGCGGTCTTCTTTGATTGAGAGTTTAAGGAGTTCTTTGATAAAGAAACTATCTTCTCGGATCGTTTGAGCCACAAACGTTTCATAATCTAAATCAAGCATGTTTAAAAATTCATCGTTACGACCGATGTATCGATACAATTTTAGATAATGACTAATAACGTCATTGGGAATGGCGTATGAGGCTAAGCGGCTAAGACAATAAATCATCCATGACCTCCAAGCTAAGTTGTTGCGGAGACTTTTCACTGAGGCTTTGTAGGTAGGTTGAAAGGGGCGTGTTTTCAGGCGCTAATTCAATAACGGGGTAGCGCATTAAAAGTGGATTCCCGTGTTTGGGTTGGGTGACCGATTTGCCTAAATCAGCAACATTGAGCTTTAGTTCAAAGACCGGTGTTTTCACTGTGGTTTTAGACGTTAAGATAAGTAGATCGGTTTTTTGACGGTAATGAGCAGCATCTAAAAGTACCATATCAACCGCTTCAACAGATTTCGTTTTTAAAGGTTTATAGGCTTCTGCAGGAGACTGAGTGCGGTGTTTTTTTGGAAATTCAGCTAACTCAAGACGCTTAATCGTACCGCGTGAGGTGAGAACGAGTAGATCATGGCCATTGAGTAATGGAATGGACTTAACAAGACGTTCTTTTTGCGAAAGCTTCATCGCTTTGACTCCGCGCGCACTGAGGCCGGTGCTTGGAATTTCTGAGGCATCGTATTTTAAAAGGCGCCCGCGTGATGAGAGCGTTAAGACTTCTATTGAGGCCTGAGTCATCCGTTCAACACTGACAAGGTGATCCCCTTTATTAAGCCCGATGGCTTTTAGAGGTTTGTTATAACGGGTCACATGGTATTCAGATATATCGGTGCGTTTGACCATGTTTGAAGCCGTGGTCAATAAGAACTGATCGGGTGTATCAAATTGATCAACCACATGGACTTTTAAGACCGTTAAAGGTTCATCTAGGCCTAAAAGCGTTTTGATGTGAGCGCCTAGGTCTTTCCATTTGGATTCCCCAATCTTATAGATAGGTAAATAGATATAAGACCCTTCTTTAAAGAAGATTAAGAGGGTTGAAAGCGTCGAGACTTCTTGTTCAAATAAGAACCCATCCCCCTCTTTAAAGCTGACCTCATCGGTGGCTTTATAACTTCTTAAAGAAGATAGACGGACATAGCCATCTTTGGTGATACCTAGCATCATTTGTTCAGATTGAATTAGAGCGGTGGCTTCAACGGTAATGCGCTCAATGTCGGCTTCGATTTCACTGCGTCTAGCAACGGCTAAGTCAGCCGTCATGAGGCGGAGCTCTTCTTCGATGGTTTGTTCTAGTTCACGTTCATTCGATAAAATCCGTTGTAACGCTTCAATCGTCTTTTTCAGTTCTTTCGCTTCAGCTTCTAAGGCTTTAACATCGGTCGAAGATAAGCGGTAAAGTTGTAAGGTCAAGATGGCTTCAGCTTGTTCTTCGGAAAAAGCTAAGACCTCTACCAGTTTTTCGCGGGCGTTGGTTTTGTCTTTAGCCCCTCTAATCAAGGCAATGACTTGATCGATATGATCGGTCATTAAGATGATGCCTTCAACAATGTGAAGCCGTTTTTTAGCGTTTTTAAGTTGGAAGTTAGAACGATTAATTGTAACGTCTTTTTGGTGCAAGATATAGGCATCGACTAAGGGTAAAAGCCCCATCTGAACGGGGCGATGATCATGAATCGCGACCATGTTGTAGTTATATGACTTCACCATGTCGGTTTTCTTTTGTAAGAAATTAAGGACCGCTTCTAAGTCAAATCCTTTTTTAGTTTCAATGACGACTCTAAGTCCGTCTTTGGAGGATTCGTCTCTGACTTCTTTGATGCCATCGATTTGTTTTGAAAAACGGAGTTCATCAATCCGTCTCACGAGCTGGGCTTTATTGACGTCATAAGGCAGTTCATCAATGACGATATCACTGTTTTCAAAATGGGTTTTGGCTTTTAAAATAATCCGGCCCCGGCCGGTTTCAAACGCCTCTTTTATCCCGTCCATACCCTGGACAATACCGCCTGTTGGAAAATCTGGACCTTTGATAAAGCCCATTAAATCTTCTAAGGTGGATTCTGGATTTTGCATCCGGTGGATAACGCCGTTAATGACTTCTAAAAGGTTGTGCGGGGGAATTTCCGTGGCGTAACCCGATGATATCCCAGATGCCCCATTGATGAGTAGATTAGGAAAACGGGCCGGTAAAACCACCGGTTCATATTCTTCATCATCAAAGTTAGGAACAAAACTAACGGTTCTTTTATCTATGTCTTTAAGTAAATAAGCGGCAGCTTCTGACATTCTTGCTTCGGTATACCGCATCGCCGCAGGTGGGTCACCGTCGACGGAGCCTTTGTTCCCGTGCATATCTATGAGCGGAAGGTGGTATTTAAAATCTTGGGCCATCCTCACCATCGCGTCATACACGGAGGTATCACCGTGGGGGTGATACTTACCAATGACATCGCCCACAATCCGGGCCGACTTTTTGTAAGGTTTATCGGGGGTTAAAGCGAGTTTATGAAGCGCATACAAAATACGTCTTTGAACCGGTTTTAAGCCATCTCTGACATCCGGTAAGGCGCGGTCTTGAATGATGTATTTGGAATACTTACCAAACCGATCTCCAACGATATCTTCTAAGTTTTCTTTTTCGATATAGCGGTCGATAAGGCCGGTTAAATCATCGTTTTTCTTAGGCATCTTAGTCCTCTATCTCAAAGGTATCTTCTTGACTAAATGAGACATTGGCTTCAATCCAATCTCTTCTTGGTTCAACTTGGTCGCCCATTAAAATCCGGATCCGGCGCTCGGTATCGGCTAAGTCATCGACTTTGACTTGAATCAGGGTCCGGGTATTCGGGTTCATGGTCGTATCATAAAGCTGATCCGCATTCATCTCACCGAGTCCTTTAAAGCGCTGAATCGATTTCACTTTATACTTTTTACTAATTTTTTCTAAGGCGGCGTCATCCCAGGCATACATACTTTCTTCTTTAGCCGATTTTGAAAGGGTCACTTTATAAAGCGGTGGTTTAGCGATATAAATACGTCCCGCTTCAACTAACTTCCGCATGTACCGGAAGAAAAAAGTAAGGAGTAAGACCTGGATATGGGCACCGTCGGTGTCCGCATCGGTCATGATAATAACTTTTTGATAATTACAGGCGTCTAAATCAAAATCACTGGTCATCCCCGCCCCAATGGTGTGAATGATGGTACTGATTTCTTCGTTTTTTAAGACGTCTTCAATTTTCGCTTTTTCGGTATTAATGACTTTACCGCGTAAAGGTAAGATCGCTTGAAAGCGGCGGTCTCGGCCTTGTTTGGCGGACCCTCCTGCTGAGTCCCCTTCGACTAAAAAGAGTTCTAAGAGGTTCTTATCTTTCCACTGCGCAGGCGCAAGCTTACCGGATAAAAGTGGTTCGTTTTTCTTCGATTTTTTTTCCATCCGGGCTTCATCCCGGGCTTTACGGGCGGCGTCACGAACCATTTGAGCTTTAATCGAACGGTCGATCAGTTGTCTGGAGAGGCTCGGATTTTCTTGGAAGAAATAAGATAATTTTTCAGAAACGATATTTTCAACGGCTAAGCGGGCTTCAGCGGTCCCGAGTTTATTTTTGGTTTGACCTTCAAACTGAAGGATGGGTTCAGGAACCAAAATTGAAATAATCGCGGTTAAGCCTTCACGGATGTCGGCCCCTTCGAGTTTTTTTGTTTTCCCGTTTAAGAGTTGATAGGTCTGGGCGTAGTCATTAAAGGTTTTCGTAAGGGCCGTTTTAAAGCCGGTTTCATGGGTGCCGCCGTCCCGGGTTCTAACGTTATTAACAAAGGATAAAATTTGATCGGAATACGCGGTGGTAAATTGAAAAGCCACTTCGACTTCAATCTCTGAAACATGCCCTGA
>JAGYII010000030.1 GCA_018402725.1 Candidatus Izemoplasma sp.
AATAGAATTAGGTTTCACACAAACGATTTGAACCCATCTAACAAGAAATGTTGGTCCAAGTGGATATCTGGTTAGAATCTTTAAAACCGCAGACGCTACCTGCTTTTCATAGCTTTTTTCATAAGAATGAATTTAGTAGCATCGAAAAAGATGAATTAGAAGATCTGGCCGATTTTTTTGGAATGACCTGGCCCGCCTGCCAAGAAATTTTGACTTGGTGGCAAAGCTCAAAAGGTAGTGACGCAAGAAGTGTCATATTTTCTTCAGCAGAAGATTTTCTTAACGGATATTTGCAATCCCCGATGCTTAATCGTGGCGAAATCGAATTTTTAGAAGAATTTTTTTATACCTTTGAAAACTTTGACGATACCAAGCAAAACTATTTTGTGAGAGCCGTTTATAAAGGGGTAGCAGAAGACGGTGAAATCGATTTTGACAGATTCTGGGAAATCCTAGAAGGGGAGTGTGGATTTTTTAATGATGAGAACTACCTAGTAATCGGAAAGCCACTCTTGCGTGAATGGCTAACAGAGACAAACTTCACTTATCTTTGGAACGAAATCTATGAAATTGCCAAAGATGAACTTTACCGAATCAGCTCACAAGTATTGGACTAAGAACTTAGATATCACCATCGATTAGTTGTCTCACCCGAGCGATGCGTGACTTTATCTTTTTAGCACTTTGTCGATCCCGCCAAGAAGATTTAGCTAAGGTGCGAACTAGCCCTTCTTCAATTTCAACGATCCCGCCCAATTCACGCGGTATCAAAGCGCGCATTCCCCGTAAAGCATCTTTGTAAGCCAAGATACTCTTTTTAAAATTAGCTAAGTTAAACCAAGCTTGTCCAATTTCAAATTTATTAAAGTAAGAATCTCTGTAATATCCTGCGGTTTGATTTAGGTCGTAGGCTTTCTCGTAAAACCCAATCGCCTTTTCATACTCTAAGCGTTTGACGCATAAATCACCGTAGGTTTCATAAACCGAGATCACTAATTCAGCTTCTTGCTCACCTTTTACTAAGGGCACTAAGCGATCTAAGTTCTCATTAGCTTTATCAAATCGCTCTAATTTGATATAAATTTCAGCTAAGTGAGTGAGCGCATAAATCAAAGATGGCTTATCTTCATCTAAATCGCTAATAGTCATTAATTCTTCAAACGGAACCAGCGCTTCTTCATAGCGCTCAGCTAACTGCAAAAACAAGCCAAATAATGACAAGTTATTTGAAAGCGCATCAGGGTGGTATCTTCTTAAATAATCCACCGATTTTTCAATAGCAAAAACTGCATCATCAAATTGATTTAACGCCATCGCATTCATGGCGTTGAGGGTGTAGGCATCAATCAAATCAATCCACGGACAACTATCACCCAAAGCTAAAAATTCGCTGATCGCCGTCTCACTCAATCCAACTGCTGAAAGACAATCATCTTTGGCATAGGCCCTGCGACTTAACTCATAAAAAACATTGCCTCTAGCTAGCCCAGAGAAGGTCTTTGCCCCTGCCCAAAGCTCATCGTCTGTCGCCCCTTGGACCTCGTCCAAATACTCCGCTGAAAACATATCCATACACCTAGAATAGTAAAAATATGAGACAAATAAACCCTTCAGCGAAAATATTAAAATATGGGAACCTTTTTTCACCTAAATCCGTCATATTCCCGACCCCCCAGCCCACCACTTGCGTAGTCTAAACTTGGGTCTAAACTAGAACTTAGTTGAAACTTCAACTACTAATTAAGGATCAAAATGCCGGCTACCAGCGCAGATGCCATGACTCTGCCAAGAGTCTTTGTTTCGCCCCAAGCGACCCCTAGAAAAATTAAATCAATCACCAATGCCCCACAAGGCTATGAGGGTGAGGGGTTTCCGGTGCGCCGAGCTTTTGCCGGTATCTCTAATGCCGATCTAGATCCATTTATCCACATGGACCAAATGGGTGAAGTTGAATACTTACCGGGTGAGCCCAAAGGAACCCCATGGCATCCCCATCGTGGTTTTGAAACTTTTACTTATTTAATGGACGGA
>JAGYII010000031.1 GCA_018402725.1 Candidatus Izemoplasma sp.
TAACCGGCCTTGAAACACTATAGGTCAAGGCTTCAATATAGCCTTGTAAAACTTCGGTGGCAGGACGGGTTCCATGGTTTTTAAGGGTAAGAGTTACCTTAAATGGGTTTTTTTCATCACAAAGGGATGATGAAACGACGTCTTCAATTCTAATCTCACCATAGTTTAAGCCAAAGCCAAAAGGATATAATGGCTCATTCGGTACATCGATGTAATGCGTCCGGTACCGGTACATCGGGTCCTCTTCTTTTAAGGGCCGGCCGGTCGGGGTGTGATTGTAATAAATCGGGACTTGTCCAGCATGATACGGATAGGTCATGGCCAGTTTGCCACTTGGACTGGTGATCCCAAATAAAAGTTCGTAAAGCGCATTCCCCGCTTCCGTACCAGGTAAGTTTGCCTGCAAGATCGCTTTTACCTGCTGAGCGACGGGGGTCAAGATTAAAGGACGCCCACTGAAAATAACAGCAACCACATCCGCATGTCTTTCACTGACGGCTTCTAATAACGCTAAGTCTAAGGGAGATAAATTAATATCGGCTTTACTATATCCCTCCCCAGATTCATGTGAGGCTTCTCCTAATGTCAGGATGATTCGGTCATAGCGGCTTAAGTCAGCGGCTTTTACGGCCTTAATATCCCGTAAGATATCCACCTGAATGGCGTTTGACTTAAAGGCTTCCATCATCGTTACGACATCTTTTTTCTCTGTCAGTCCCGGCCATTCTCCAATTAAGTCTTGGCTCTCACTAAAGGTTCCAACGATGGCTATTTTATGGTCTTTTGAAAGCGGTAAAATTGAATCATTTTTTAAAAGGACCATGCTTTTTAAAGCCGCTTCTTTAGCAAGGGCCCGGTGCTCATCCGTCAACATATACTTGGCGCTATCCTCATATAAATTTCTAAACGGATTTTCAAACAAACCGAGCTTCGATTTTAAAACTAAAATCCGAAGGACGGCGGCATCCAGTTTTTTGAGGTCTACTTTTTCTTCATGAATTAAAGATTCTAAATGATCTTGAAAGGTGGTCGATCCCATCTCCATATCAACCCCTGCATTAAAACATTGGTCAGCGACGTCTTGATGATCGGCCGCCACTTTATGATCGATGATTTCTTCGGTTGATGAGAAGTCAGAGATCACCACGTTTTTAAACCCTAAGGTGTCTCTTAAGATATCTTGAAGTAAAAACGCATTGGCCGTCGCTGGAATGTCAAAGACGGTATTAAACGACGTCATCACCATCGAAACACCCGCCTCAATGGCGGCTTTAAATGGGGGTAAAACAGTATTAAATAAAACCCTGGTTGATAAGTCTACGGTATTGTAGTCACGACCCGCTTCCGCAAAGCCATAACCCGCAAAATGTTTCACACAGGCCGCAATCGCATGGGGGTCTGAAAGATCGTTTCCTTGGTAGCCTTTAACGTATGCCTTGGCTAAGACACTTGATAAATAAGGGTCTTCTCCATTACTTTCCATAACCCGGCCCCAGCGCGGGTCTCTCACGATATCCACCATCGGTGAAAACGTTAAATGAATCCCCCCATGACTGGTTTCATAGGCTACGGCTTTAGAAACTTTTTCGATCAGCGCCGGGTCAAAGGTATAAGCCAAAGCTAAATTAACC
>JAGYII010000032.1 GCA_018402725.1 Candidatus Izemoplasma sp.
TATCTTTTGACCATTTTGACTGTTGGGCAAAGGCGACCTCTGCGATCTCTTTAACCTTGATTCCACGCTTTTCAAGCATGGCCACATTCATCTTTAACATCTCATCACGTGAGAATAAGGATCGGTTTTTCATAATGACCTCTTTTTTTTAGTATTATAGCACCCTTTATAGATAACTTAAAGACTCAGGGTCTTAAGATACGTCAAAGCGTAAATCTTTATGACCTTGGTAAAAATCATTGAGTTTCATTAGTTTTTTACCCGCCGGAATCCCCTCAGATAAAAGGATTGAACCTTCCCCGGTGGCCACACAAATACCTGATGCTGTTACTTCGATGATTTCACCGGGCTTGCCTTGTTGATTAGACACCTTGGCGTTGATGATTTTTATAGGTCCATGATTAGTGTTGAGATAGGCGAGTGGACCCGGAGTCAAAGCTCTTATCTTAGCTTCTAAAATAGCTGAGGTTTTATTTAAGCTTATGACTTCATCGTTTCTAGAGATGATCGGAGCGAAGGTCACTTCGGATTCATCTTGAGGAACAGGCTTCAGGGTACCTTTTTCAATCAAAGTTAGAGATTCAAGAATCAATTCAGCCGCCATTTTACCAAGTTCCACCATCAACTCACCGGTGGTTTTAGATTCAATGGTTGTTTTAATGATTTTAAATATAGGGCCGGCATCCATTTTTTTAACCATGCGCATCAAAGAAACCCCTGTTTCTTTATCTAGATTCATGATGGCTCTTTGAATGGGAGCTCCTCCCCGGTATTTAGGCAAAATAGAACCATGAAGGTTTAAAGATTCGTATTTAGGAAGGTTTAAAATGGATTCTGGAAGAAACTGACCAAAAGCGGCCGTCACAATAAAATCAGGGCTAAATACCATTAATTCTTCTTCAATCGTTTTGATTTTTTCTGGTTGGATGACTTTTAAGCCCTGTTCAAGAGCCGCCACTTTAACGGGGGAAGGGGTCAAAATCTTTTTTCTTCCAACGGGTTTATCAGGTTGAGTGATAACGGCTAAAACCTGGTGATGTTTCACCAGGGCATTTAAAGTTGGAATTGCATATTCAGGACTTCCCATAAATATAATGCGGGCCATGGTATCACCTAGATAATAAAGTTGTTGTTTCTTAGTTCAATGTTGATGTCTTCATGAAAGGCTTGAATGAGTGATCTAAAACTCTTACGGTAGGGACTTAAGTCATCTGCTTTAATTGTAATGATGGCATATTCGTTTTGAATCCTGGGTCCATAGATTTTAGCATGATTCCTTAACGCTTTTTCAAGATATTTTAAGGCACTTTTTGCGTAGAAATCACGGTTACTGGTTTGGTCAGACGTCAATATAATTTGGACCATTTCAAGATAAGGGGGAAGGTTTAAACTTTTAGCTTTTTCAAGTTCTTCAGTCATGAAGTTTTCTCTATTTGCGATGAACCTTTTTAATATAGGATGA
>JAGYII010000033.1 GCA_018402725.1 Candidatus Izemoplasma sp.
CCATTACTTCGACGACAATGATGCGGTCATGGGAGGCGGCGGTGGTATGAATTTTATCAAGCGCATCGACAATATTTTCTAACGATGTGTTGTATCCAAAGGTCATTTCCGTAGAGGGAAGATCGTTATCAATCGTCTTGGGAACTCCAATCACATTCACGCCTTTTCTAGAAAAGTCACGGGCGGAAGTGAGCGTCCCATCTCCCCCGATAATAATGAGGCCTTCAACCCCTTCTTTTTTCATGTTGGCGATGGCCACATCGGAAACATCTAAGAAGGTGACGTTGCCATTTTTATCGACGGTCCGATAATTAAACAAGTTATCTTTGTTGGACGCTTTTAACATCGTGCCGCCTTCATGCATGATGCCTGAGACTGCTTTTAAATCAAGGTTCACAAAATCATTGTGATAAAGACCGTTATAGCCTTTCATATAGCCAATGACTTCAAGACCATAACTGGTGATGGCCGCTTTAGTGATTCCGTTAATGACGGCGTTAAGACCACTACAGTCTCCTCCGCCGGTCAAAATTCCGATTTTTTTTATCATCTGGTCCTCCTCTTAAGTCCTTCAATATTATAACGAATAAAGGGGTCACCTTCAAGGGCAGAGAATGTTTTCATGAAAAAACTTTCATTGCATACAAGCCCCCCAAGATTTGTTATACTTATCTCATGAGGTGATATTCGTGCTAACCATGAATGATGTCATTCGTGAAGGTCATCCGGTTTTAACCACCCGCGCGGCGGATGTAGAGATTCCATTGAAGGCTGAAACGAAAAAAATATTGACTCAAATGCGGGCCTTTTTAATTCATTCTCAAAATGATGAAATGCGCGAGAAATACGAGCTTAGAGCGGGGGTTGGACTCGCGGCTCCGCAAATCAATATTTCAAAGAGAATGTGTGTGATGTATACCACCGATGAGAGCGGAGAAACCTTACATGATTATGTGATGGTGAATCCAAAAATCGTCTCTCATTCCGTCAAAGAAACCTACATTGATACCGGCGAAGGGTGTTTAAGCATCGACCGTGAGGTCGAAGGACTTGTTCCCCGATATGCTAAAGTTACCGTTCAGACGCATTTATACGATGTCTTAAAAGACACTCTAAAAGAAGCCACCTTAACTTTAGAAGGCTATGTCGCGATCGTTTTCCAACACGAGCTCGACCATCTCAATGGCATTTTATTCACCGAGCGAATTAAACCGGTTTCACCGGACATTCAACCAATACAATTTAATTATGAGGAGGAATAATCATGAAAATATTTGTTGATACAGCGAATTTAGATCACATTAAAGAATTAAATGCCTTAGGAATTTTATCAGGGGTCACCACCAACCCGACCTTAATGGCGAAAGAAGGAAAAAACGTCAATGAGACGTTGATTGCAATTGCCAATATGGTCGATGGTCCTATTTCCGGAGAAGTCATCTCGACCGA
>JAGYII010000034.1 GCA_018402725.1 Candidatus Izemoplasma sp.
TACTTTTTGTGATGGCCCGTAATTACCCGAATCCTTTTGATAAGTAGGACCCCATGCGATTTAAAGAAATGATGAAAAAACTGAAAGTGATATTAAATCCCCGTGAGCGGAAGCTTGCTGTTTTAATATTAATCTTAAGTTTAATTACCGGTCTTGCCCAGTCAGCCAGTGTCGTCTTAGTCCTTCCTTTCATTAACGTGGTCTTCAATCCAGCCATCATTCAAGAAAATGAGATTTTAAAATTTGTGAATGATTTATTTGGGCTTCAAAGAACGCTTACCTTTTTAATTGTTTTAGGAAGCTTTATCTTTGTGGCGGTCATTGGTGCAAATATCCTCATGGTGATTACGATCTATGCGAAGACTCGATTTGTGACGATGCGAAATCATCATCTATCAAAAAAACTTTTAAGTAAATATTTATCTTCCCCCTATTCGTTTTTCTTAAAAAGAAACTCATCAGAACTCACTAAGAGAGTGCTTGATGAGGTCAACCAATTCACAAATGGCTATCTAATGTCTTTGATGGACACGCTCATCTTCGGTTCTACTCTAATCTTAATCATGATTACGATATTAATTGTTGACTTTACCGCATCTATGACCGCAATCTTAGTATTTGGATTACTTTATGGAGCTTTAATCTTTTACCTTAAAAACAAACTTAAAGAAAAAGGCATAGAGGCTGTAGAAACAAACCGACTTAGATATCTATATACGACTGAATCCTTAGCCTCTATAAAAACCACCAAAGTATTAGGGAAAGAATCGTATTATATTGATCAATATGATAAAGCTTCTTATAAATTTGCGAGAAACAACGCTTACCGAACCATCATTGCCGCACTTCCAAGATATGTAATTGAGGCGGTTGCTTTTGGTGGGTTGATGTTGTTTGTGGTCATTCAATTATGGCTAGGTAGAAGTTTAGATTCACTGATTCCAATTGTCGGGGTATTAGGTCTAGCGGGATACCGCATGTTACCAGCGCTTAATCAAACATTTGGAGCTATTTCAAATGTCATTTATTCATCGCCTATCGTCGATAAGATTTATGAAGAGATGATTGAAGAGAGTGAATTTGATAGTCTTATTGATCAAGAGACTGAAGCCATTCAATTTAATGAAAGCATCTCTTTAGATAAAATTTCATTTACCTATGATAAAACTCAAAACTTCAAATTATCAAATATTTCACTTGAGATAAAGAAAAACCAAGTGATTGGTTTTATTGGTGAAACGGGTTCTGGTAAATCAACGCTCATTGACATACTCATGGGTCTTTTAAAACCTCATTCCGGGTCAATCAAGGTCGATCATCAACCGATTGGTCAAACGAGTGTAAGAGGTTATCAAAAACTGATTGGTTATGTCCCTCAAGATATTTATCTAAGTGATGACACCTTAGAAAAAAACATCGCCT
>JAGYII010000035.1 GCA_018402725.1 Candidatus Izemoplasma sp.
TAAAATGAGACTCCAAGAGTCATTGGAGATAGGGGGGATAAGATTTCTTCTTTACTTAATAAAGTTGGAGTGACTTCAACCTTCTAATCATGCTAATTCTTAAACAAAAGTTGACCTTCAACATAGGTTTCAATCACATTGTGATTTTGATCTAAAACTACGCAATCGGCCAGATAGTTTTCTTTGATTTGACCGAGGTGGTGATCTTGTTTCATTGTGAGTGCCGGATTAGATGACAGCATTCTCACCACCTCAGGTAAATCAATCCCAATCTGAAGCATATTTCTTAAGGCTTGATCCATCGTTAGAATGGAGCCGGCTAAAGCACCACTTTCTAACCGAGCAGCCCCTGCTTTGACGTAAATGGTTTGACCCCCAAAATCATAGGTTCCCTCTTTTAATCCTTTGGCTCTAATTCCGTCTGTGACGATTGAGACTTTATCTTTTTTTATCTTCGTTAAGAGTCGCATCGCGTGATCTGAGGTATGAATGCCATCTGCAATCAGTTCGGCTTCAATCTCATCACTTAATAACGTCATCCCCACCAAACCTAAATCACGGTGGTGGAATTGACTCATCGCATTAAAACAATGGGTGACCCGCTTAATCCCTAATTTTAAGGCCTTTTCGACATCCCTTTCGGTAGCGGCACTGTGGCCCATAGAAAGAACGATTCCTTGGTTTAATAAATACTTTAAAAAGGGTTCATCCTGTTCTTCAGGGGCTAGGGTTACTAATTTGATGGCCCCATTTGCTGCTTTTTGAAAGGCATCAAATAAATCAACCGAACCTCTAATAATAAACTCTGGGTCTTGAGCTCCTGGGAACGCTTTAGAAATAAAGGGACCTTCCAAATGAATGCCTAACGGTTTAGCACCCTTTGGTTTTGACTTTGAATAGGCTTTTAATGCGCTTAAAATAGAAGCTTCAGACAGCGTCATCGTGGTGGCTAAAAAACGCGTCGTTCCCTCTTTAAGTAAGTGTTCTGAGATGGCCTCAACGGCATGAGGTGTAGCGTCCATCATGTCGTGACCGGACGTTCCGTGCTGATGAAGGTCGATAAATCCTGGGACTAAAAGAAACCCCTGATAATCAGTGCCTAGGTCTTCTCCTTTAGAGGGTTTAATCGAGAAGAATTTACCGTCTTTGATGTGGACGGTTTGATGGGTCAAAACCTCGTCCTTTATGACGACATCAATGTTTTTAAATATCATAAACACTCCTTAGACCTGATGCTTTCATGATATCATAGGACCATCAGAAGATTAGCACCATGAAGGGATTTATAATGGAATCTTTCCTCTTTTTTGTGGTCGTTGGAGTCTTAAGCATCATCGGCGTCCTGATCAACCGATTACTGATTAAATTAAGCCGCACCCTTCTCGTCATCCCCACCTTACT
>JAGYII010000036.1 GCA_018402725.1 Candidatus Izemoplasma sp.
AGTTTAAACAGGCTCCGCCGACGACTTCTTTTTCAACGAGGGCGACTTTGAGGCCTTTTTGAGCGGCTTTAATCGCGGCCACATAGCCACCAGGTCCGCCGCCTAAAATCATTAGATCATAGGTTTCCATAACGCCTCCTTACGCCAGTAGTAATAACATCGGATTTTGTAAGTATCGTTTGACTTCTAAAATGAATCTTCCGGCATCGCCGCCATCAATCACGCGGTGATCGACCGTAAGTGATAAGGTAATGGTCGAATGAGCGCCTAAAACGCCGTCTTTGACCCAGGCGCGTTCTTTGATTGCGCCCATGCCCAAAATCGCTACTTCAGGATGGTTAATGACTGGGGTTCCCCCGTCAATACCAAAGGCTCCAAAGTTCGTAATACTAAAGGTCGTATCTTGAATATCCGGTAATGAAAGTTTACGTTCTCTAGCGAGTCCCGCAAGTCGGTCGACTTCACTGGCCAGTTCAAAGATGGATTTTAAATCCGCATCTTTGATGTTAGGAACGACAAGGCCCGCTTCGGTATCCACCGCAAGACCTAGATTGAAATAGTTTTTATAGACCATTTCTTCGGCAGTATGGTCAAAACTCGCATTAAACTGAGGATATTTTTTAAGGGCTAAAATCGACGCTTTAATTAAAAGCGGTAAATAGGTGAGTTTTTGGTTTTGTTCAGCGGCGACTGGTTTAAGGGTATTTCTGAGTTTAACAAGTTCATCGACTTCAAAGGTATCGATGAGGGTTGTCGCTGGAATCACTTGATTGGAGACATTCATCGCTTTAACGATGGCTTTTCTCAAGGACGTAATCTTCTCGCGGCGTATCCGTTCGCCTTTAAAGGCTGGCATACTGGCCTGAACAGAAGGGGCAGATACACTTTGTGGAGCCGATCCTTTCGCGTTTTGAATATCGGCTTTCATGACCCGGCCATTGGGGCCTGATCCATTTAAAGAAGATAATTCAACGCCGAGGTCTTTCGCCATCTTTCTTGCGACTGGAGTCGCGAGGACTTTAGATGAACTAGAGGCCGCAGCAGCTTGAGAGGCTTTGTATTCTTTAGAGGCTGGAATTTCGGCATCTGAGACTTCTACACTGCCTACCACCGAAGCTCCGCTATCGGCTTTTGGTGCTTCTTTCGGGGCTTCTTCTTTGACCGGTTCTTTGGGTTCTTCTTTAGGCGTTTCTGCTTTAGAAGCATCGACCGCATCCCCTTTTTCACCAATTAAGGCTAGGGTATCCCCGACGTGGACGGTTTCACCGACTTCGGGGCCTCTTTTTAAGATAACACCGGCTTCAGGGGAGGGAATTTCGGCGTTAACTTTATCGGTTTCAATGATGA
>JAGYII010000037.1 GCA_018402725.1 Candidatus Izemoplasma sp.
ACAAAACTTTCAATCGGTTGTTCGACTAAAGGTTCAGCGGTAAACCAAAATAAAGCATTGATTAAAAATATCCCCACTACAAATATAAGACCACTATAAGAACGTAGTTTTTTCATACTTCACCTCTTTATAAATATGCTATCACAGCCACTAAAAGAACGAAACTTTTTTGCTACAAAGTATCTCATCTCCATTACTCATATTTGTATGATAAAATAATTTTTAATGGAGGGATTTCATGAAATTATGGATCGGCATTTTAACACTTTTTTCACTTATGACCCTAAGTGCTTGTGGCGGGACCACTGAAACGGAAGTCCCACAAGTCGAGGAATCTGAACTGATTGAATTAACCCTTGAAGAACTTGCTGCTTTTGATGGAAAAGATGGACGCGATGCTTATATCGCGGTGGCCGGCTTTATTTATGATGTCTCTAATTCAAGCTACTGGCGAAACGGGATTCATCAAGGCCGCGTTGAAGCAGGAAAAGATTTAACTTTAATGATTGATACTGAATCGCCTCATGGGCGATCGGTCTTAAATCAAGTGCCGCGAATCGGCCGCTTGATTGAACCCAATGAATAAAAAACACTTCAAATGAAGTGTTTTTTTATGTAAAAAAACTTAAGAAAACGGCTTGAGCTAAAGCGGGACTGAATTGCTTACTCCTCACTAAAGGCCAAGAATCAATTTGATCTAACGTAACTAAAGCAGGTCGATCAGGATGAAGCTCCAGCGGGATGTAAGGCGCATTAAGCGCAGATAAGACCCCGGTTCGGTGGTTTCCCCCGACCATGACGGCGACGGTCTTTTGTTTATGGGCTAGAAAGTAGCCCCGAATGGTATCCGATTGCTTATTTAAATCAAAGCCCTCTTTGACTGAATGATAAATGGATTTAAGCCGGTTCCATTCACTATGAAGATGGCGCTTAGACGTGGGTCCTAAGTAGTGAGATCCCTCTTCTTTAGGCATGGCTTCTCCAAATCCTCCCATTTCAATCGGTTCTTTGACCCAGGGGACCACATACCATTTTGAAGACATGGTTTTTAGAATTTCAGTTTCACTTTTTGGGAAGGAGCGAATTAAGGGATGGTTCTCATCACCAAAAAAGGCTTCTAAAAGATTTTTAGGCTGAAACTGCTGATAAAACTGACCCATCGGTGAATCTTCAACTTCAATATCGGGGTTTAAATGATAGGCTTTTATGCCCTCTGTAAACGGATGGTGCCCCCCAGTAAATGGAAGGTGAAGAATGTTTTGGGCCTGACTTAAAGGAACGGGAAAAAATGGAACCTCTTTTT
>JAGYII010000038.1 GCA_018402725.1 Candidatus Izemoplasma sp.
TGATCATTTAGATTTTGATTGTCCCGTTCCGTTATTTAATCAAATACCTGATTTTATCAGTTTTAAAAGACAACTCAATAAGGATCAAAAAAAGACGGAGACCCTGCTTCAAATGGGGGTTGAACTTGGGTATCAGCCCCATGTTTTAGAGGCGATGAAACAAATCGTTTCGACGCATCCTTTTGATACCGTCTTACTCTCGGTGCATTACATTGATGGGCTTGATCCTTATGGCGGTGAATTTTTTAAAGATAAAACCCTCACCCAAAGTTATCAACGGTACTTTGAAACGGCCCTAGAAGGCATTCATGCTTTTGATGGGTTTCATATCTTAGCGCACCTTGACTATATCTTCAGATACAGTTTAGAAAAGACGGATGCGGTCGATCTTAAGCCGTTTTATCCGGTCTTAGATGCCATCTTTGAAGCTTTAATCAAAAAAAATAAAGTCTTAGAACTCAATACGAGTCCTTACCGAAAAGACTATCAAAATAAAACGCCCAATCTAGATTTGATCAAGCGTTATTTTGAAAAAGGTGGACGCTTAATCTCACTGGGGTCTGATGCCCATCATCCCAAAGATGTTGGGGCTGATTTTGATATCGCTAAAGCCTTTTTAAAAGACACCGGCTTTAAAGCCTTTACTTGGGTTAAACAAGGCAACCTAGTATCCGTTGAGTTATAAGTCACCGATTTGGTATAATGCTTAAAATAACGTCTACAGGAGAAACTATGAAAATTCATTATCAAGCGTGTCCATTAAACTCATCAAAAAGCCTCATTGTTGGATATCCCAGTGCATACCCACTCTTAAAGAATCTACAAGCGATGATTGAAGCCCGTAAAGAGTTACTCACAGAAAATGTGACCTCACTCACCCTTGAAGTGGAGGGGGATTTTAAACGGGTCTATGTTGTCAAGAATGAATCTGTTAAATCGCTTAAGTCATCGCTTAAAGTGGTGGCTCAATTATTAAGCCTTAAAGAAGAAACATCCGTTGTCTTAGATAGTTTTGAACCTGCAAACTTTATCTATGAAGCCTTCTCACTCGGGACTTATCAATTCAGTAAAGTCCCGCGTAAAAAAGCTTTAACCCCCTCTTCTTTAACCTTTTATTTAGAGCATAAAGACCCTCTAAAATTTAGCCAAGTGATCAGTGAAGCGATTAATGTCACTAAAGATTTAGTCAATACGCCAAGTAATTATTTAAATGCAGTGGATTTAGCCGACCTCGCAAAAACCTATGGTAAGTATCCACATACTACCGTAGAGA
>JAGYII010000039.1 GCA_018402725.1 Candidatus Izemoplasma sp.
CGGATGAACCGCATGAGCGATATCTTCCGCACACGCTTCTAAGGTTTTCATAAGGACGCCTTCACTGATCATTTCGGTCGCATTTTGGGCCATGATGTGAACCCCTAGGATTTGACCGTATTTCTCATCCGCCAACATCTTCACCATCCCAATAGTTTCCGCCTCAGCGAGGGCTTTCCCATTGGCACTTAAAGGGAAAGTAGAGACCTTGTATTTCACTCCGTCTTTTTTAAGGGCTTGTTCGGTCGCGCCGACCTGGGCTATCTCAGGGAATGTGTAGATTCCAGAAGGAATTTGGTCATAGTTCATCGGGCGGTCATGACCCAGTAAATGATCAACGACAACGAGGCCTTCTGCACTCGCCACATGGGCCAGTTGCATCTTGCCATTGACATCGCCAATCGCAAACACATTTTTAACATTGGTTTTTAAAAGATCGTCAGTTTTAATGGCGCCTTTATCAAGGGTTAAATTTAAGGCTTCGGTGCCTTTTAAATTCGGACGCATGCCAACACTCACTAAGGCTTTATCGGCTTTAATGGTTTCTGATTTACCGCCTTTTTCTACGGTAATGTCCGCCCCTTTAAATCCGGTCACATTAGCACTCGTAAAGACTTTGATTCCGTCGGCTTCGATTTTCTTTTTAAAGGCTTCTCTTAGTTCTTCATCCACAGTCAATAAAATGTCACTTTCCCGTTCATAAATCGAGACGTCAGCGCCTAAAGCGTTAAAGATGGTCGCAAATTCCACCCCAATGACACCGCCGCCTACAATCACTAAGGATTTGGGCATCGTGTCAATGTCTAAGAGTTCACGGGCCGATACTGCCTGACCGGCTTTAAAGGCTTCTTCTAAACCAGGAATCGGGGGTAAGAAAGGACTGGCCCCGGTCGCAATAATGAGGTTTTTGAAAGTGACGGTTTGATCGCCCACTTTTAACGAAGTAGGGGAAATCACATTCCCAAATCCTTCAAAGAGGGTGACTTTGTTTTTCTTGAGTAAAAACTTGACCCCACCGGTCAGTTTTTTAACGACTTTGTTTTTCCGGTCTAAGAAAGCTTTAAAATCCACCGAGACATGTTTAGGATCGACTTTAATCCCGTAATCTCCCGCATGAAGCATTTGATCATACAGTTTGGCACTTTTTAACCAGGTTTTCGTGGGGATACAGCCCCAGTTCAAACAGGCTCCGCCGACCACTTCTTTTTCAACGAGGGCGACTTTGAGGCCTTTTTGTGCGGCTTTGATCG
>JAGYII010000004.1 GCA_018402725.1 Candidatus Izemoplasma sp.
GGCCGTTTAAAATAGCGCCCCTGAATAATTAAGTTATTCGATTCAGTTCCTGAGGATGTGAATAACAATGATGACTTAGGGGCGTTTAATAGGGTTGCCATTTCATCCTTGATGCGGTTGAGTTCTTTCCGGGCTTTAAATCCTTCAGGGTGGACCGAAGAAGGATTTCCGGGGAAGGCTTCAAGGGATGAGGTAATCGCCTCGATGACTTTTTTAGAGGGTGCCGTGGTGGCGGCGTAATCAAAATAAATCATACTTATCGTGCCTCGATTCTAAGTTCATCGTTCCCCTCAAAATCAAGCCATGAGAAGAGGGTTGGATGATCAAGGCTTGATAACCCTTGATCGTTCCAAACTTTTAAAATTTCATCGACTAACAAACGGATAACATAGGATTGATGAATCACACACGGATCATCATCGCCAAATAATTCAATGCTTTTTTCTAAGATGATGGCCTTTTTAAAAGGGAGATTAAGTAACTTACCCTTAAACAAAGAATCAGCTTTATGAAAGACTTCAATTTTAGGATTCATTGAATGCTCCTATCCTGCGTTGATAAAGAAATAAACGGCCATCGCCGTAAAAAATAAAGCGGTGGCTAGTTTGATAATTGGAAGTTTAGACTGGACAAACATCGCAATGCTTTGAGTCGAGCGGTTTTTAATAGCAATCGCACTAATAATCAATAAGGGTGAAATAAATAAAGTGTTAAATATCAACAAGTAGATGATTCCAGTGACCGGTTCAGCACTCCTGATTGAAAGTAAGATAAGCCCATAGACTTGACCGGTACAGGCGGCTTCGGTGAAGGCGACGACCACCCCAATAAAAAAGGGCACTAGAAAGGTCATGAATTTCGTTTTTATTGAGGCATCATCATCGGCTAAACCGGCTAAGAAACGGTCCATGAAACGTTCATTAAATTTCTTTATGATTTTTGGAAGCTGATTTTTTACTTTTCCATATTCATGTCTACGTGTGACGATAAAATCATAAAATGTAATCACCGCTAAGAACACACTGAGAAGTCCGAATAATATATAGATGATGGCTTGAGCGAGATTAATCTGGGCCGCAAACTGACGCATCAGCCCTAACAAGAAGACCCCAATTAAAAAATAAGTGATGAAGATGCCAAAGATGTAAGCAAAGCTGACCCGTTTAATAAGCGCTGGCTTATTTAACTTACCCACCAAACCTATAAACATCAGTAACATCGCAATCGCACATGGATTCACACTGTCTAATAACCCTGCAACCACTATCCGCATCAGTCCAGAAAAACCGGTTAAATCAAGTAAGTCTTCTTGAAGCTCTAAGAGTGGATCATTCGCAGCCCTTACCATCGACCCATCCGCCAAAGCCTCAACAATGGTCTCTACACCACTAAAATAACGACTGCCCGCAAACATTAAAGGGGTATTTCTTTGACGCTGGGGGATTCCGTAGGTATCACTATAAATAGAGAATAAACGTAAGTTTTCATCGAGGGATAAGTTTTTAATTTGGACGTCCACTCCGGCCGCCTCTAAGTCTTCGACCACCCCAAGACGGTCCAGCTCTTGACACCCCGTGCATAAGGACTCATAAAAATAAATCACCGTGGGCGATTCAGCGAAGATCGATGGAGGTGTTTGAACACCCATGAATAAACTCATTAAAAACAAGCTTAAGAGCGCACTGAATGTGAGGAGACGGTTTTTAAGCAATGACTTTACCTTCTAATTTTGATACTCCGATTATAGCATGAAATCTAATCAATTATGCTATACTACAATCGGTGAAGAAATGACTGAAATCCTCCTTAATTTAACCGACCAAACGATTGAAGAATTTAAAAGTAGTCAAGCTTATTTAGCGGTTAAAAAAGCGCAGTGGAATCTGCATGATGAAGAAGTCACTCAACTTTCACACGCCTTTAAAAAGATTCAAGAGAAGTACCTTGAAGTTAAAAAGTATGGGCGATATCATCCTGATTTGATCGACGTCCAAAAAGCCTATCAAGCCGCTAAGATTGCCTTATATACCCATCCGGTGATGAGCGCTTATCAAAACGCTTATCAGCAATTTCAAACTGAACTCGATGCATTTACACAGCAATGTGCCACCACCATTTCAGAACAAATAAAACTCGGACACATTCCAAGGTAGAAAAGATGATTCAAAGAGAAGCGATTATTGTTTATTATAAAAATCCTAAACTGGTTAAGACCATTAAAAATTATGGTCATTTGACGTATTATCATAAAAAGCGTCACTACGCCGTGGTCTATATTAACGGCGAGGAAAAAGAAACCATCATCAAGGAACTCAGAGCAATTAAAGGGATTAAATACGTGGATGAAAGTTACCTCGACCAATCGGCGTATGCCTTTGATTTAGATGTACAGTAAAAAAGCTTGACACCCATGATTTCCCATGCTAAACTTGAAAAAGCAAACTAGGAGGAAATGATGGCAGTTAAAATTCGCTTACAACGTTTTGGAGGCAAGAAACACCCGATTTATCGTGTGGTTGCCGCTGATTCACACTATCCAAGAGATGGACGTTACTTAGAAATTATCGGTCAATATGACCCAAACCAAAAGCCTGCTTTAATCAATGTCGATGAAGCCAAAGCTTTAAAATGGCTTGATCAAGGCGCTCAACCGACCGATACCGTTAAAAACATCCTCTCAAAACAAGGAATCATTGCTAAATTCAAAGATCCAAAAAGAAAGTAGGGGGACTCATGGCGGTTAATTATGAGACATTGATTCAAAATCTCGTCATGCCTCTAGTGATTCATCCAGATGATGTCGGGGTTAAATTATTGGCCGAGAATGACCAAGAAATCATCGTCCAAATCCTCGTCAATGAAGACGATTTAGGCCGTGTGATTGGAAAAAATGGTCGAATCGCCAATGCGATACGAACGATTGCTTATGCATCTGCAGCCCGTCAAAACAAACGAATTTCGATTCAAATTGATGCCTTTTAAGCTGCGTTTGCAGCTTTTTTTACGCCTCTTATCAAGGAGCCTTAAATGATTGCTATAGGAAAAGTTTTAAAGCCACATGGCATTAATGGCATGCTGAAAATCAAATCAGATACTGACTTCAAAATGGAACGTTTTAAGGTAGGGTCTCAGCTGCTATTAAACGGCCCAAAGCCGCTTAAAGTGACCATTAAAAGTTACGCCTATCAACCGAACATGGAACTGATAAGTTTTGAAGAAATCAACGATCGCAACGAAGCTGAAAAAGTCGTAGGAACCGTCATTGAAGTCGACGATTCGGTTCAAACCCCGCTAAAAGGCGATGACTTTTACTTTAATGATTTATTTGATTTGGATGTTTATGTCGACACTGAAAAAGTCGGCACGGTCATCGATGTAATGGACTACCCTCAAGGCGCCATGTTGCGCGTTCAACTTCCCACCAAAGCGGTTTTGATTCCTTTCTTAAAAGTCTTTGTTGAATCAGTTGATTTAAAGGAAAAACGGCTCACCCTGATCAACTGGGAAGGGTTATTATGAGAATTGATATTTTGACATTATTTCCTGATTTAATGCAAAAAATGACCGATCACGCGATGGTTAGGCGAGTCTCAGAAGCGGGTAACTTAGATGTTCACATCCACCATTTTAGAGATGATACCTTAGATAAACACGGGAAAGTCGATGATACCCCTTATGGGGGTGGCGCCGGAATGGTCTTACAAGTTGAACCCATTGTTAGACGCTTAAGAGCGATTGAAAACTATGAATCGGCCTATAAAATTGTTCTCTCCCCCCAAGGTCCCACCTATCATCAAAAAGAAGCCGTAAGCCTTTCAGAAAAAGACCATTTAATCTTAATATGTGGCCATTACGAAGGTTTTGATGAACGTTTAATGGCCTATGTTGATGCCGAATTATCGATCGGTGACTATATCTTAAATGGCGGTGAAATTGCGGCTTGGGTGATTGTTGAAAGTGTGGGCCGGTTACTTCCAGGTGCCTTACATAATCCGTCATCACTCGGTGAAGAATCATTTAATGATGATTTGTTAGAGTATCCTCAGTACACCAAACCGGCTGTTTTTGAAGGACACGCCGTCCCTGAAGTTTTATTATCAGGTCACCATCAGAACATTGAAATTTGGCGCCATCAAGAACGACTTAAAAAAACGCAAAAGAACCGGCCCGATTTATTTGAGAAATATCTAAATAAAAAGCGATAAGATAGCCCCTTGCATCCCAATGGGCGCTATGCTATAATTTTGAAGCTAACAGCGTGTTCCGCTTTGAACCTAATATGAACATGCGGTGATAAAAGAAGGAGTGATTGAGATGTCACAAGCATTAATTCAAGAAGTGACTCAACCCTTCATACGCGACAACGTCCCGGATTTCCGACCTGGAGATACCGTCAAGTGTAACGTCCGTATTGTAGAGGGTTCAAGAGAGCGGATCCAAGCCTTTGAAGGGCTCGTGATCAAACGCCAAGGCAGTGGTGTGTCAGAGACATTTACCGTGCGTAAAGTGTCTTATGGAGTTGGAATTGAAAGAACCTTTCCTGTCCATAGTCCATCCTTAGAAAGCATTGAAGTGCTTCGCCAAGGAAAAGTCCGCCGTGCTAAATTACATTATATCCGTGGGTTATCGTCTAAAGCGGCCCGGATCAAAGAGCGTCGATAAAAAAGCCTTCGGGCTTTTTTTATTGGCTAAAACGTGAAAATGTAAACTTTGAACAAAAGAAATGAAAGCGACATTTTCTTTTTGAAAACATTTTCATAGAATGATATAATGTCTAAAAGAGGTGATTGTGATGAATAAAACCACCATTTATGATGTCGCTTTAAGAGCTAAAGTATCTTTAGCGACGGTTTCTAGAGCGATAAATAATCCTGAAAAAGTCAAACCGGATACCCGCGAACGCGTCCTCAAAGTCATCAGCGAACTTGGCTATAAGCCAAACGCCTTTGCAAGAGGCTTAGCCTCTCGTAAATCGACCACCGTGGCCGTCATTGTTCCTGACATGACCCGGGCTTCGATGGCAGAAATGATGAACGGGATTGCGGACATCGCTAGAGTTTATAAATACACCATGCTTTTATACATCCTCGATCACGATGAACTCAATGAAGAAGACATGCTAAGAGATATCATTGCTGCCCAAGTTGACGGCATCATTTACTTAAACGATGAAGTCACGGCCGACCAATATGATTTCTTACTCACCATGCGCAATGAATATAACATTCCAGTGGTTCTCACAAACACGGTCTATCCCGATAACAACGAACTCCCCTCCGTCTCAATCGATTATGAAAAAGCAGCTTATGAAATGACTCAATTGCTGATTAAAGAAGGCCGTAAAAATATTTTTATGGTTTCCACCGTTCGCAAATACATGGTGAATGACCTTAAAGAGTCGGGTTATTTAAGAGCCATCGAAGAAGCCGGCCTCTCCCCCAAAATCATGCGGACCTCAGGTCGCGTCAATGTGAATACAGAACATTTCAACGAATATTTTAAAAACCATGTCGTAGACGGTGTGATTGCCGTCCGTGATTCGATTGCCGTATCCTTTATGAATGTGGCCCGGGCCAATCACATTAGCATCCCTGAAAAAATCAGTGTTGCCGGTTTCCAAAATACCAAATATGCCATCTTAGCCCGTCCTCAACTTACCTGTGTCGATGTCCCTATTTATGACATTGGCGCGGTTGGGATGAGGGTCTTAACAAAACTCATGAATCAAGAAGAAGTGACTGAAAAAGAAATTGTTTTAGATCATTCCATCATCAAGCGTCAATCGACCCGTTAAGACGTCCCTAGCCTAATGGGCTAGGGATTTTCAAGAATAAGAGGTTTGGATGAAACTCAGTGAAGATTTAAAAAAACGGGGACTGATATATGACGTCTCTGATGAAAAAGTCTATGACCAGCTCGATCAAAAAAAGCTGACTTTTTATTTAGGAGCCGATCCGACGGGAGATTCCTTACATATCGGCCATTTAGCCACGTATCTTGTGGCTAAAAGATTAGTGGATGCCGGTCATCACGCCATCTTAGTGATTGGTGGGGGCACGGGACTCATTGGTGACCCCTCAGGGAAATCCAAAGAGCGTAATCTTTTAACCCTTGAAGAAAGTTTAAAAAATGCAGAGCACCTCACGGTTCAAGTGAAAAGTCTTATCCCCACCGCTCACGTCGTCAATAATTACGATTGGCTCAAAGACGTGACGATGATTCAGTTTTTGAGAGACATTGGAAAAGACTTCAATATCAATCAAATGCTTGCCAAAGATACGGTTAAAAGACGTCTTGAAACCGGGATTTCATTCACTGAATTTTCCTACCAAATCATTCAATCTTTAGATTTTTATCATCTTTATAAACATCACCATTGCCAACTCCAAATTGGGGGCCAAGACCAATGGGGAAACATCACGGCCGGTCTTGAACTGATCCGCAAAAAGACCCCAGAAGGTTCTGAGGCCTATGGGCTCGTGTTCCCTTTAGTGACTAAATCAGACGGTGAGAAATTCGGAAAAACAGCGGATGGAGCCATTTGGCTAGATGGCCGTAAAACATCCCCGTATGCCTTTTATCAGTACTGGTTAAATCTGTCTGATCAAGATAGTTTAAAAATGCTATATCAATTCTCATTCCAATCACTAGAGGTCATAAATACCATTCAAAAAGCGATGGAAGAGTCTCCCCACTTAAGACACGCCCAAAAAGCACTGGCCGAAGAGATGACTTTGTTAGTTCATCACGAAGAGGGCCTTAATCAAGCGAAGTCGATCACCGACGCCTTCTTTAAGGGAGATTTTAAAAATCTTCAAGAATCGGCATTTAAAATTGCATTTGAAGGTTTGAAATCCGCCCAATTAAAAGCAAATATTACCGTCCTTGATGCCCTTGTTAGGGCGGAGATTGTTCCCTCAAAATCCCAAGGACGCACTCTACTCGTCCAAAAAGCGATCCGAATGAACGGTCAAGTGATCACGGATGAAAACCTAGAACTTTCCTCTTTTACCCCCTTATTAGGCCGGTATATCGTCCTCCAAAAAGGAAAAAAGGAATACGCTTTAATTGAATTAAGCTAACGCACCCGCGGGTGCGTTTTTTTGTCCTAATTCGAGGGGACTTAACTTGTCTTTAAAGGTTTTAAGTGCTAAAATATCGCTTAAATGAGGTGAACACATGGACGAAAAAATATGGTTAGTTAAAAACCCTTATACTGACCTTGTTAAAGCGAATAAAACCACCTGTATTAAACGCCTAGAAGGACTCTTAAGAATCCCCAGTGTCCTTGATTATTTCGACCCCAGCCGTGAAGCCCCCTTTGGCGAAGGCATTCAAGAAGCCTTAGACTATATGTTAAACCTTGCTAAAAAAGATGGTTTTGTGACCAAAAATGTAAACAACTATGCGGCCCACATTGAATTTGGTGAAGGCGAAGAAATCTTAGGAATCCTTTGTCACTTAGATGTGGTTCCTGCCCACAAAAATGGGAAATGGGTGAACGATCCATTTGACCCCACGACGCGGGATGGAAAAATCTATGCCCGGGGCGCGATGGATGATAAGGGCCCAACGATGGCCGCGTACATGGCACTAAAATTACTCAGAGATGAAGTCAAAGACTTTAACCCTAAAAAACGGATTCGGCTTATCTTAGGGACCGATGAAGAAACCGGATGGCGTGGCTTAGCGGAATACTTTAAAACCGAAGAGGTCCCTACCATTGGGTTTGCCCCAGATGCTTCTTTCCCGCTTATTTACGGTGAAAAAGGGATTTTTATGTTTACCTTTGAAACCACCTACGCTGAGGATGAGTTAGTTGAATTTTATAGTGGTGAACGGAGTAACGTCGTCCCAGGAGAAGCCCGGGCCGTCTTAAATGTAGACTTAAAAGATCTCTTTTTAAGATACCTCGATGAAAACGACTACACCGGAAGTGTTGAAGGGGATACCTACATCATGAAGGGTAAAGATGCTCACGCGATGGCCCCTGATTTAGGCGTAAATGCGGCTTACTTACTCGCCCAATTTTTAGCTAAACACATCGATAATCCCTACTTAAAAATCATTAATGAGGTCCTTTTATTTGACCACAATGCAGAAAATTTAGGGATTGATTTTTACGATGAAGAAATGAAATCGCTCACCATGAATAATGGAATTTTCCGTTATCATGCGGATGAAGCCCGGATTGACTTTAATTGTCGATTCCCCAAAGGATTTGTATTAGAACAGGCTGAAAAAGTTTTACATGAAGTGGCTCAAAAATATGGATTTACCTACCGGAATGACTATGTTAGAAAAGTCCATTATGTCGACCCCAATGATGAACTCGTTCAAACCTTATATAACGTCTACAAAGAGGGCACTGGTGATACTGAAAACCTTCCTTTTACCATTGGAGGTGGCACCTATGCCCGGGCGATTCCTCATGGCGTAGCCTTTGGGATGGGATTTCCAGGACGCTCTGATGTAGCGCACCAAGCTAATGAATATGTCCATATTGAAGATTATTTATCCGGAACAATGCTTTATATGGCGGCAATTAAGCGTTTAACAGGCAATTAATTTATGCGTTTACGAGCCGATCAAAACGCGAAAGATAAATTATTAAAAGAAAAAGGGCTGGTTTCTTTTTTTGAAAAAGAAGATGCCCAGAACGTTTTACCCCTCGCTCCCGGTCAAACCCCGATCGCTCTTGAGATTGGATGTGGCAAAGGGGGCTTTGTGATTCAACACGCTAAACACCATCCTGAATTTTTTTATTTTGCCTTAGAAAAAATTGAAACAATCTTAGTTAAAGCCTTAAAAAAATATCATCGTGCACCGGTGCCAAATATTCATTATTTACGGGCTGATGCTCATCAACTTACTGAATTATTTAGCCCGTCGTCCCTGGCTCAAATTTATTTAAATTTTTCAGATCCATGGCCGAAAAATCGTCATGAAAAAAGACGGCTGACGCACCCGTCCTTATTGAAGGTCTATCACTCCTTATTAATTCCAAGGGGAGAGATTCATTTAAAAACCGATAACCGCTCTTTCTTTCATTACTCGTTAGTGACGCTTCAAGCCCATGGGTTTGAGATTCAGTCATTCACCCGCGATTTATACCAAGACCCTAAAGACAATATTCCGACCGAATTTGAAGAAAAGTTTCGTGATCAGATGCCGATTCATCGTTTGATCGCGGTCAAGAGGTAATTATGGATTCACTGTATAAAGATTTACTAGAACTTCCGGCCGCTCCGAGTTTTGAAAAACCGGTGCGAGACTATATGCGTAAAGTGATGGAGTCTTATCAGGTCCCAATCCATCAAGATAAACTCGGCTCAATCTTTGCCCAGGTCAACCCAGGGGCTAAAGGTCCTCGTGTCATGGTGGCGGGCCATATGGATGAAGTCGGTGGATTAGTCGTTGGAGTGACCAAACAAGGTCTCATTAAATTGATGGCCTTAGGCGGGATGAACGGGGATGTCTTTTTATCCCAGCGGATGAATATCATCACGGATGAAGGCATCATTCCCGGGGTGACAGCGTCCAAACCTCCGCACTTAACGCGCGGAGATACGACAACGCCCCCGGCGATTAAATTTGAAGATTTACTTTTAGACATTGGCGCCGATAGTGAAGAACACGCGAAAGAACTCGGTGTTAAAATCGGTCAACAAGTCATTTCAGAAAACCAGTACACAGTCTCTAAAGACGGAAAAAAGATATTTTCAAAAGCCTGGGATAACCGCTTTGGAGCGGGAATGGCTCTTGACTTACTTAAAACGCTTCATCAAGAACCGCTTGATTGCGAACTTTTTGTGGGGGCCACCGTCCAAGAAGAAGTCGGCTTAAGAGGGGCTCAAACCGCCACTTATATGCTTGAACCAGATATCTTTATTGCGGTGGATGCTTCCCCGTGTGCCGATGTATTCGGTGGTGATGATGTCTCAGGGCATTTAGGAAAAGGGTTTTTAGTTCGTTTTGTTGATCCAGTGGCCTTGATGCATCAAGGCATTAAAAAACACATATTAGAGGTGGCTGACCACCATAAAATTAAATACCAACATTATCAATCCAAAGGCGGCACCGATGCGGCCAAGGCTCAACTTTCCCAGTCAGGGGTTGTTGTCGCCACGATTGGGATGCCAGCCCGGTATATTCATTCAAACACCTCCATGATTCATCTTGATGATTATCAAGCGGTCAAAGATATGTTGGTGGCCTTGATTAAATCGATTAACGAAAAAACCTATCAAACCATTCAAGCAAACGTATAATAAAATTGTAGCTGAAAAATAGGGGACCTTAACCGGCCTAAAATTTGGAGGAAACAAATGCGCCGTACTACCTTAGAGCTCACCACGCTCGGTCTTTTTGGAGCCATCATTACACTCATGGCTTTTGTTCCACAGTTTGGATTTATCACCTTTGGTTTCGTTGCCCTCACAATTATCCACATTCCCGTTTTGATTGGTGGATTCTTTGGGGGTCAAAAAGTGACCCTAGGGCTAGCCCTTATCTTTGGATTGGCCTCGATGTCACAAGCCTTAATTAGACCGGTCACATTTGTTGATATTTTATTTCAAAATCCATTTGTTTCCGTTTTACCGAGGGTTTTATTTGGCGTTTCAATTGTTTATTTAACGCTTCTTTTTAAGAAAATATTTAAAAATCGTTATTGGATAGCGATGAGTACGTTTGGAATCAGTACCCTCCTTCATACGTTATTTGTCTTATCGAGTATTTATGTATTTTCGCCTTTTTTTAGTAATTTAAGCGCCTTTGCGGATACGACTCCTTTTTGGCCTTTAATCACGAGTGTGATGGCTGCGAATGGTGTATTTGAAGTGATCGCTGCGATTGCCATTGCGGCTCCAATCGCCGTTAGAATTGGTGGGGCAAATCCCTTTTCGGAGATTTAATGTTATTAACGATTGATATAGGAAATTCAAACATTGAACTTTGTTTACATCAAACCCCTTGGCAAACCGCTCGCTTTGAAACGGACAAAAAACGGTCAAGTGACGAATACTATCAACGGCTTAAGCCGTATTTAAATGACGTTGATACGGTCGTCATCTCAAGCGTGGTTCCTTCGTTGATGCCGGTTTTTAATACCTTATTTAAGCAGTATTTGAATATTGAGGTTTTGTGGGTCGGTCCAGGCGTTAAGACCGGGATTAAATTACCGACCGAAAATCCCAAAGAAGTCGGGGCCGATTTAGTAAGTGTCGCGGCGGGAGTGGTCGATAAATATGGGCCTCATGCCATTATTATTGATATGGGTACAGCGACCACGGTAAGCCTCGTTAAAAATAGTGCTTTAGAAGGAGTTTCCATCATGATTGGTCTTGACAGTGCAAAAGAGGCCTTGATTGATAAAACCGCGCTTTTACCAGATTTTGTGTATCAACTGCCCAAACGTCCGATTGGAGATACAACGTTATCGGCATTAAACGCAGGTTTTTTGTATGGCCATTTCTATCAAATAGATGGATTTGTGGAAGCGTTAAAAGAAGCTAATATGAACATTATCATTACCGGTGGAGCGGCCATCATGATTCGCTCCTTATTAAAAGACAACTACATTTACGATCCTACCATTATCCACCATGGTCTTTCGGTCATTTCTCAAAAGAATACTCGTTGACAAATCTTTTCATGGGTGTATATAATAAAACAAATCATTTAAGGAGACCCATATGTTAGAAAAAGTTCGGGGCATCATTGCAAATGAATTAGGCGTCGATGCAGATACCATTACAGAAGATTCTCATATTATTGATGACCTCGGTGCGGACTCATTGGATGCTGTAGAACTCATCATGGCATTAGAAGAAGCTTTTGACATCGAAATTGATGATGATTCTGCCAGTGAAATATTGACGGTCCAAGATATTCTCGACTACTTAGAAACAGTGGTAGATTAACGTTAAAACTCAGCCTCGGCTGAGTCTTTTTTTTGTCAAATATGATACAATAGGGCCACGTTGAAACGAGGTTAGAATGTCTAAATTACTTTTAATTGATGGCTCTAATATGATGTTTAAAGCCTACTATGGCACGGCCTATGGTGGTCCTTTAATGCAACGCAGCGACGGGCTTTATACCAATGCCTTGTTTGGGCTATCCAACATCTTAAATAAAGTCTTAAAAGAAGGCTATTCGCATGTCGTCGTGGCTTTTGATGATGGCAAAGAAACCCACCGGCATTTAAGTTATGATGCTTATAAGGCGGGCCGCGCTAAAATGCCTGAAGAATTTAAAATGCAACTGCCTTATATCGATGAATTGATTCATCATTTAGGGCTTTTTTCATACCAACATAAAGCCCTTGAAGCCGATGATATTATCGCCACTCTAGCCAAACGCTATTACCATGACTTTGAGGCCATCGAAATCATGTCGAGTGATAAAGATTTATATCAGCTCCTTAATGATAAAGTCGTCCTAAAAGTGACCCAAAATGGGGCTAAAGATAAAGCCTTTTTCACCCCAGAAGACCTCCATGAAAAGTGGGGAATCAAGCCTCATCAAGTGGCCGATTTGAAAGGCCTGATGGGGGATAGCTCTGATAATTTACCTGGGGTCCCTGGGGTCGGTGAAAAAACAGCCCTTAAACTGCTTCAAACCTATGGCGATTTAGAAACCCTATTTCAAAACATCAATGAGATCACGGGAAAACTCAAAGAACGCCTTATTGAGCATCAAAAGGATGCGTTTAGATGGAAAGAGATGGCCCGTTTAATTGAGGATTATCCGCTTGAATTTGGCTTAGATGCATTTAAATATCAGGGCCATAAAGAATCCTTAGCGTCGTTTTACCAAACCTTTGAGTTTCATTCGCTTCTCCGTAAATTAGACGTCCCACTTAAGCCAGTTGAAGCCGTAAAGGCGGTTTCATTTGGGGTCTTAAAAAATGAAAAAACCGCAATAGTTTTAGAATATTTTGGCGATCATTATCATGACACGACGCCGCTAGGTTTTGGTTGTTATCAAAATGATACAGCCACCTATTTACCGTTTGATGAAGCCTTAAAAAACCAAGCATTTCTTGATTTACTTAATAGTAAAACCCCCAAACTCACCTATGACGTCAAAGCCTTGAAAGTCATCTTAAGTAATCACCAAATCCCGCTAGATGGCTTTATTTATGACGCTTTATTAGCCTCATATGTGGTGGATCCTAATAGTACTCAAAAAGATTTTAAGACGATGATGATGTTTCATGACTTAGACACCGATGTTGCTTATGAGGAAGATATTTATGGAAAAGGGGCCAAAGCTCATATTCCAGAACATGAAATTATCAAAGATCAGGCGATTCGCAAAGCCAAAGCCATTTATCAAACCGAACCGTTTTTTAAAGAACGTTTAGAATTAGCCGAGCAATCCGCCCTTTTTGAGACAATTGAAATGCCTTTAGCGGACGTCCTTGCGGACATGGAAATTAAAGGAATTGCGATTGATTTAGAAGTCTTAGACGCTTTCAATAAAGAACTTCAAGAAGAACTGGAAGCGCTCGAAGAAGCGATTTATTTTTCAGCCGGTGAAACCTTCAACATCAGCTCACCTAAACAACTTGGTGAAATTTTATTTGAACGTTTAGGCTTGCCCCACGGAAAAAAGACAAAAACGGGATATTCGACCAATATTGATGTTTTAAAAAAACTTGAGCACCAACACCCGATGGTGGCCGCCATCATGCGTTACCGGACCTTATCTAAACTGCAGTCAACGTATGTAAACGGTCTGAGAGAAGCATCGAAAAAAGGAAGAATTCATACCATTTATAAACAGGCCCTCACCCAAACAGGACGGCTTTCTTCAATCGAACCCAACTTACAAAATCTCCCAATTCGGACTGAAATCGGCTTCAAACTTCGCCAAGTCTTCAAAGCCGATGATGGAGCGGTCCTCGTGGCGAGTGATTATTCCCAAATTGAACTTAGACTCCTCGCCCATTTTTCAAATGACCCGACCATGGTTGAAGCGTTTAATACCAATCAAGACATCCATACGATAACCGCCCAAAAAGTCTTCCAAAAAGAAACCATTAAACCGGAAGAACGGCGGATGGCTAAAGCGGTTAATTTTGGAATCATTTATGGCCAATCGAGTTGGGGTCTTTCTGAAGAACTTGGGATTGGCGTCAAAGAGGCCGATGTTTTTATCAAACAATATTATCAAGATTTTAGTGCTATCAAAGGTACGCTTGATGGCTTTGTAGCGACGGCTTATGAAAAAGGCTATGTCACCACGATCTTAAACCGCCGGCGGTATATCAAAGAACTTTCTCAAAATAACCCGATGCTTAAAGGCTTTGGGGAGAGAACCGCCATGAACGCTCCTTTGCAAGGGAGCGCGGCTGACATCATTAAAAAAGCCATGATTGAACTCCATCAAGCCTTCAAATCGCAAAACCTGAAGAGTTATATTAGTTTACAAATCCATGATGAACTCGTCTTAAATGTCCCTGAAGATGAAAAAGAAATTGTGATACAATTAACGCAAAACAAGATGGAAAAGGTTATTGCATTGAAGGTTCCTTTGGCGGTGAATATCGCTCATGGAAAAACCCTATTTGAGGCTAAATAATGCCAGAACTTCCTGAAGTTGAATCGGTCCGGGTCTCTTTAGAAGGCTTAATCCTTCACGACACCATCATTAAGAGTGACGTCTATTTAAGTAAGATGGTCAAAGCCCCGGCATTAAAAGATTTTATTGATCAAATTCAAAACCAAAAAATCGAAGCTCTTCATCGACGTGGAAAACACCTGATCATCGTCTTAAAAGATTATTTAATGATGGTTCATTTAAGGATGGAAGGAAAGTTTTTCATCGATGACAAGCTAGAACCTAAAAAGAAGCACGAACATCTCCGCTTTTACTTAAAAAGTGGCCGGGTCTTAACTTATCAAGACGTTAGAACCTTTGGCACGTTTCATCTTTATCCCCATCAACCCTATGAAACCTTGCCGCCTCTATTAAAAGCGGGCCTTGAACCCTTTGATGAAGCGTTCAATGCTTTATACTTAAAATCAAAACTTACAACCAAAACAACCGCGATTAAAGCCAGCCTTTTAGACCAAACCGTCTTACTAGGTCTTGGGAACATTTACGCAGATGAAGTATTATTTTCAGCAAAGGTTCACCCCTTAAAACCATCGAATAAAATTACTTATAAAAAGGTTGAAGCCTTGGCTGAGGCGTCAAAAGTGATTTTAGAAAAGGCGATTAAAGCGGGAGGCACCTTGATTAGGACGTATCATAATACGTTAGGGGTCGATGGGCTCTTTCAACTCCAACTCAACGTCCACACTAAAGTCAATCAACCATGTCCAAACTGTCAAACCCCTATTAAAAAAATTAGAGTGAGTGGACGTTCCACTTATTTTTGTCCCACGTGTCAAAAGAGGTAAACTTATGAGTTTAATTGTTGGATTAACGGGCGGCATTGCGACCGGTAAATCCACGGTCGCGCAGTTTTTTAAAGAAGAAAACATCCCTGTGATTGAAACGGATCAGATTGCGAAAAGTGTGATGCAAAAAGGCTCAGCTATTTATCAGTCAGTGGTTGAGCATTTTGGTGAAGAGGTTTTACTGACCAATTTAGAAATTAACCGAAAACTGCTGGGTCAGATGATTTTTGAAGACCCCAAAAAGCGGGAATTGTTAAATCAGCTCGTGCATCCTGCGGTTAGAACCGTTATGCAAACTGAGATTGAGAAATACCGTTTAGAAGGAAAAAAACTGATTGTCGCAGACGTCCCTTTATTATTTGAGGCCGGATTTAATCATGAGATGGACGTGACGTTGGTGGTTTGGACCGATGAATCCACACAGCTCAAACGTTTAATGTCCCGCGATGAGATTGATAAAGCCCTTGCTTCAATGAAAATTAAAGCGCAATTATCGTTAGCTGAGAAAAAATCAAAAGCTGATTATAGTCTTGATAATTCACACAGCATCCTCACGACTAAAAAAGCATTTCTTGAGATATTAAACCAATTAAAGGAGCGCGCTGGATGGGAATTTTAGATTCGTTTAAAACCACATTTGAAACCAAAGAAAAACATCCTTTAAGAGAATTTCAAACCCATTATTTCAGGGCGAATTTAAAAAACACAAAAGCGGCTTTAATTGAATTAGTGAAAGTCGAAAAATGGACGATTGAATCAGAAAATGATCGTTTTGGAGAGACCTTTATTCGGGGAAAAAAACATCATCTCATCATTACGATGATTCAAACGTCGCCCCAAGAAACCGCGGTTGATATTAAAGTCCAAGTGTATCAACTGATTGGTTTTAAAAAACCTCAAAAATACATTCAAAAAATCTATGCGTATTTAGGGAGTCAGTTAGCGGTTAAAGGAACCGGACTTAATCCGTCTTAAGGAGCATCATGAACGAAACTTTTCACGTAACGCACCGAGGTTTTTTATCAGAAGATGATCACCGTGTATTAAGCTTATTGTATCTTCCGATGATGAAGCGTGATGCGTATAGTCTATACATCTTTTTAAATAGTCTTACAGACGCCCAAAAGAAGCGGTCGATTGATTATCCACTGCCTTTTTTGTATGATGCATTATCGTTGAATCCAGAGTCCTTTAAAGAAGCAAGGGTTCAATTAGAAGCGGCGCAATTATTAAAGACTTTTGATGCGAATGCCTATACTTTTGAAATCCAGAAACCCTTGAATGCTGAAGATTTCTTTCAAAAAAGTCCATTTATCCCATACTTAAGAACGATTATTTCAAAAGAACGATTAGCCGATCTTAAGCATCATTTAATGCCTGTAAATAAAATTTCAGGCAAAGATGTAAGTGCTCCATTTAGCGCTATTTACCCCTCATTAAAACCGTATAATAAACTTCCAGAAACATCTGAATCTATCGTTTTTGAGGTGGCTTTTGAGATCGAAGATGTCTTAAGTCGTGTCCCCAAGACGATTTTAAAAGACGATGAAAGAACGCCATCGTTTAAACAAAATATTAAACAACTCATCTATATATTTTCTCTTTCCGAAGATGATTTAAAAACGGTTATTATCGATGCTAAAAAAACCTTAAAAGACCTATCGTTTGAGGCGTTATCGGAAAGGGCCTCACATCATGTTCGTCAAGACGCTCCCCCGGTTAAAGATGCCTATAATCTTTATTACTTTAAAAAACGTCATCCTGTGGATATATTAAAAGACATCACCGGAAGCCATTTACCCAAAGCAGAAATGGCGATGGTTGAAAAAATCATTAGAGAAGCGGGTTTACCCTTAGAAGTCATTAGTGTCTTAATGGCCTACGTTCTTTCTGAACTAAATGGTCAAATGCCTCATATCACTTATTTTGAAAAAGTCATCGGACAATGGCACCGCAACAAGGTCAAGGATGCTGAAAGCGCCATTGCGATGATCAAAAAAGGAAAAGCCGTCAGAAATCAGAAAAAAACCTCGAAAAAACCTGATACCGACATCGATTGGTTTAAAGATTATCTCAACGAAAAGGATGCTCAAAATGGATAAGTTCAGCTTTAAAAACGATCCTTCTTTGGTCGAACGTATTGCCGATCAACTGAGTGAAGATCCTTCTTTAAAAGCCTTCTTTTTAGATAATGACATCAGCTATGAACAGATCAAAGAAGGGGTCAGTGAAATAAAAATCTACCAGAACGAAATCGCTTTATGCGATGATTGTCCGGGTCTTTTTGCATGTAAACAAGACGTTTTAGGTCACCAACCCATTTTAACCTTACAAAATGGCCGGATTGAAATTGCCTATCAAGCGTGCCCCTACCAACAAGAAAAATCACATTCAAAAAGCGGTCAGAAATGGCTCGATGCCACCCACCTACCCAAAACATTATTTTTAGCGAACCTCGCTGATTTTAGACAAGATACACAAGGCCGTCAACAACTCTATCAAAAAGTCATGCAAACCGCTCAGGCCATTAAACTAAAAGAATCCTCTAAAGGACTATACTTGTATGGGCCTTATATGGCCGGTAAAACGTATGCACTTGCCGCGATGGCTAATCATTTCACAAGCCTCAATCAATCCGTCTTAATGACCTATTATCCTGATTTTGTGAGAGAGATTAAAAGCACGATTGAAAACGGCGGAATGGAACAAAAAATCCAAAATTTCAAAACCTGTGATGTTTTAATATTAGATGACATCGGCGGAGAATCCTTTAGCCCTTGGGTCCGGGATGAAATTTTAGGTCCGATTTTACAACACCGACTTCTCGACCAAAAACTCACTTACTTTTCTTCGAATATACCCCCTAAAGCGTTACTCCAAATTTTCATGGCCAATGATTCAGAAACTGAAAAAATGAAAGCCTTTAGAATCATCGAACGGATTCAAGCGATGGCCACACCCATTGCTTTTTAATCTTGACAATCGCCCTTAAGCGGCATACACTTATAGCGTAAAAGCAATGAAAAGGACACCCCCTTATTTTGATAGCGATGCAGGATAGTGAAAGCTGCAACCGATAAGTGGACTCCCTTAGAGCTGGACGCGAAAGCGATTCCCGGATAAAGCCCCCGTTATGGCAAGAGCGCTCGAACAGAGAACAAAGGTGGTACCGCGGAATTCATTTCGTCCTTGATTAAGGACGATTTTTTTATATCAGGAGGAACTCATGATTAAACTCATCTTTTTAGATGGACAAGAAAAAAGTTTTACCCCAGGCACGACGCCTGAAGACGTTGCCAAAAGTATTTCCCCCAACCTCGCCAAAAAATCAGTGGCGGCTTATTTAGATGATGAACTTTATGATCTCAATCGTCCGATGGAAAAAGGGGGAACCTTTAAGTTAGTCGTAGAAAGTGATGAAGAAGCCTTTGGCATTTTAAATCATTCAAGTGCTCATTTATTGGCTCAAGCCGTTAAAAAACTCCATCCCTCTGCGATGTTTGGGGTCGGCCCTCAAACTGATGAAGGTTTTTACTATGACATTGCCCTCGACCATTCGATCACCGAAGCAGAACTTGCTGAGATTGAAAAAGGGATGCGTCAACTTTCTCAAGAAGCTCATCCGATGGTTCGAAGTGAAAAAACCCGTGAAGAAGCATTGGCTTTTTTTAAAAACGATCCGTTTAAAAAAGAACTGATTAGCGCAATTCCAGAAGGGGATAAAATCACCTTTTATACCCAAGGTGATTTCGTTGATTTATGCCGCGGTGGACACGTCGGAAATACTTCCAAAATAAAACATTTTAAACTACTTTCTTTAGCCGGTGCTTATTTTAGAGGCGATTCTTCACGGCCAATGATGCAGCGCATATATGGCACCTCATGGTTTTCAAAAGAAGCGTTAGAAGCGCATTTAAATCTGTTAGAAGAACGGAAAGAACGCGATCACCGAAAACTCGGTAAAGAGCTTAAAATCTTTATGCTATCTTCAGAGGTCGGTCAAGGCCTCGCCACCTGGTTACCGAATGGGTATGCAGTTAGAAAAGTGTTAGAAGATTATGTCTATGAACTCGAACGACAAGCGGGATATTTACACGTATCTACCCCCGTTTTAGGGTCTAAAAAACTCTATCAAACCAGTGGTCACTGGGATCATTATCAAGAAAATATGTTCCCTATCATGGAAAAAGATGATGAAACTTTTGTCTTAAGACCGATGAGTTGTCCTCACCACATGACCATCTTCCAATCCGATTTAAGAAGTTACCGTGATTTACCGATTCGTTATGCGGAAATTGTGACCCAACATCGTTATGAAGCGAGTGGAGCCTTAACCGGTCTTGAACGGGTGAGAGCGATGACGCTGACCGATGCCCATATTTTTGTCAGACCCGACCAAATTAAAGAAGAAGTCATTAATGCGTACCATTTAATTGAAACAGCGATTGCTGATTTAGGTTTAGAAGTCGATTATTTAGAATTTGCCACCCGCGATGATTCAAAAGATAAGTTTCATGATAATGATGCCTTATGGAATCAAGCAGAGGCCATCTTACAAAGTGTTTTGGATGAGGCTCAGATCCCGTATAAAGAAGTGCCCGGGGAAGCGGCCTTTTATGGTCCAAAAATTGATTTCCAAGTCCGGACGGCCATGAACCGAGTGATTACGATGTCTACCGTTCAACTGGACTTCTTATTACCTGAACGTTTTGATTTAACTTACATCAATGCATCGGGTCAAAAAGAACGCCCTGTCGTTATTCACCGCGGCCTTATTTCAACTTGGGAGCGGTTGATGAGTATTTTACTCGAACAGTATAAAGGCGCTTTTCCGTTTTGGTTAGCTCCGGTTCAGATTTTACTTATCCCTGTTAATAACAACGCTCACGAAGCTTATACCAAAGAGATTTATCAGACCCTCATGCACGCCGGCTTTAGAGCGAAATTAGACCTCAGTGATGAAAAAATGGGGTATAAGATTCGCGATGCCCAGCAACAAAAAATTCCCTATACCTTTGTGATTGGCGATGACGAAGTGAAAAACCAAACGATTACCTACCGCCAATTTGGCTCACCCGAGCAGACTCATATTTTAGTCAAAGACATGGTGGATATCTTTAAAAAAGAAGCTGAAAAAAAATCACGTAAAAAATAAAAGGCTCATTATGAGCCTTTTTTCTTAGCTTATTTTTGGTTGAACAGAATACGTTTTAGCCTGATCATAACGGACAAAACATCCATGGTGTCCTGGAATCTTTTTGACGTGTTTAACGGGCGTTATATCCACATCGACTTTAATTAAGTTTTTGGCCTTTGAATAATAGGCGGCAAGTTCACAGGCTTGAATCATTTCATCTTCGGTGGGCGTTGAGGTCGCTAAAATCACATGGGACCCGGGGTAGCCTCTGACGTGGGCCCAGTATTCATTAGGTTTTGCCTTTTCATGCGTTAAAAATGCATTTTGTTCATTGTTAAGACCGACATAAATTGAGTTATTTTGAGTCGTTTGATAGGTTTTGCCCGATGTTTTTTTAACTTTTTTTGGCGGTGTTTTTAATTTAATGAGACGTTTTGAAGCAAGTTCTAGATAGATGCCCTCTAAACTTTCTTGAGTCGCTGATTCAAGTTGATACATGATTAACCGGTAATAATCCATATCCGTTTGGTTGATTTTGAGTTGTTTTTTTAGATGCGGGATTGAGGCTTTAATCTTTTTTGCTTTTTTAAATCTGAGCTGGGCATTCTCTAAGACAGTTTTGGTTTTATCAAGAAGAAGCGTCAGGTTTTCCCCATGTGTATAATCAACCACGTCAAGCTGACTGAGTTTTTCTTGTTTATGGGAAGAGGCCATCAAGGCTTGACCTTCCGCCGTTAGGACCTCTGCGGTAGAAACTTCACTGAGTTGCTGGTTTAAGACATTTTCTTTTTTTAAAGCCCGCTCAAGTCGTTTTTTTAAGACTTTTAAAATTTGAAGTCTTCGTTGATCGTAGGGCCGTTCTTCTTTATCTTTGATTAAATGATCATCCGCCCATTTGACAAAGGGGACTGAGTCTTCAGTTTTTTCAAAGTGAGGACTATTTTCACCCAGAATAAACGAAGGATGATGGAGGGCTTGAAGAAAATCTTGGGCCGTTTTAAAACGTTCAAGTTGATTCGCCATCTCCGAAGATAATCCATCAAAATAGCCAATCAGATTTCGTGAGTCACTTTTAAAGTAATCCGCCACATCTTGAGGATTGAAAGGATCTTTTTTTATCCCGATGGGAGGGGAGTATGTTGCTCCGATTTGAATCAAGCGCGGCTGAGAAAATAGAGCCCCACTAGTTTTTAAGCAGTCAATGATTTTTTGCTGGGAGTCGACTAATATGAGATTGGCATCCTTACCAAAAAATTCTAAGACAAGTTCTAATTGGACTTCATCATAAAGCTCATTCTTCGTTTTGATGACCGCTTTGATAATTCGGTCCTTCGAGATTTGGGTAAAGGGCATGAGAGTCGCATTAAGTAACCACTTTTTTAATCGATTGATAAAAACTGTGGGCTCTGTTTTAACACTAAAAGAGCTCATCGTTCGGTGCATTTTTGCGCTTTGAGGTGACAGGTTTAGATAAAGCCTAATCGTTTCTTTGTGGTATAAATCAAGAATAATTTGGTCATAAGAAAGAACTTGAATCTTCTGAATTCGAGCGGGTAAATAGGCATTTAAATCGGTGATGGCATAATGCAGAGTTAATCCAGAAAACGTCATTTTTATCCTTCTAAATGCAAGTTTTTCAGTGGCGTCTAGAAAAACTTGAATTCTCATTCACAAAATTTCTTACTTCATGGTACACTATTCATAATCTTAAACCGTTAAGGAGGCCATCTTGAAGCTTAATCAACGCGGATTATTAATCGTTATTAGTGGGCCTTCAGGCGTGGGAAAAGGGACCGTTCGAAAAGCTTTATTTGAAGAACAAGGTCATGACTTTGTTTATTCGATATCAATGACCACTCGTAAACCACGGGTGGGAGAAGTGGACGGGATTGATTATTATTTTGTCAGTCGTGAAGAGTTTGAAAAACGAATTAAAGATGATGCCTTGTTAGAGTACGCAGAGTTTGTGGGGCACTATTATGGGACGCCCAAAGATAAAGTTGAACGTTACTTATCCGAAGGCAAGGAAGTCGTCTTAGAAATTGAAGTAGAGGGTGCTTTACAAGTTCGAGAAGCGATGCCTGATGCTGTATTCTTGTTCATCGGACCGCCTTCAAGAAGAGCCTTATATACCCGGTTATTATCAAGAGGATCGGAAGATTCATCGACCCTCAAACAACGGATGGATAAAGCTGAAAGAGAATTTTTACTGGCTCACAAGTATGATTATATCATTATCAACGACGACGTTAGAAACGCAGCCGACCGAATCATCGCCATCATTCGAGCGGAACATGCGAAAACGGAACGATCGATTCACGGCTATTTAGATATGTTGGAGGCGGAAGAAAAAAATGGCAAATGACCAAGGTTTAAGATATCCATCGATTGATACATTACTAAGTAAAATTGATTCAAAGTATAAATTGGCCTATGTTTCAAGCTTAAGAGCTAAAGCAATCAAAGAATTTGATGATGTGAGTATAAAAACACAATGTGTCAAACCTGTTGGCCAAGCGCTTGAAGAAATCGAAGCCGACAAAATTCAAATCACATTTACGAAAAAATCGTAGCGCAGTGCTACTTTTTTTATGCGCGTTTGATATAATGTTTCTATGGGTGACACAGCATTGAATCCGTATCAAAAATTACTCAAATTGCTCCATTTAGATGAACAGTCATTTACCATGTCTGGTTCGTTATCTGACGTGAATGTCGATGCGAAAACAAAGACTTGGTTTTTTAATATTAGCTTTGATAAAACCCCCCTTATTGAGGAATTTCAGCGTTTCCATGAGCGACTTCTTGGATTAAAACATCAACTCGATCACGCCGAACATATTCATTATAAGTACACTATCCAAGCCATCGATTCCGCTCAGATTTCTAATTATGTGGTGTACATTTTACAACTTTTAAGCACCGAAAAACCCCGCTATCAAGCCTTGACGACCTTGCCGGTTGAAATTAGAGAAAAAGATCTCATTTTTTCGATTCCTGAAGACGCTGATTTTATGTTGAAATGGGAAGAAGATATCCTTCAGTATTTTCACCAGTTAGGCTGGCACTTTTCGCTGGTCTTTAAAAAGACCGATCACTCAAGCATCGGTGAACGCATTGAATCAATCGATCAAGAAGATGATGAAAAAAGAGCCGTGATCAGCAAAGCACAGTCTTTTTTAAGTTATCAAGACCAAACCGTTGATACACTCAAGCATCAAATCAAAGATATCCCAGTCAATGAAGTTGCTCTCGCAGAATACACCTCTGCCTACCGCCAATCCTCATTTAAATTTGTTGGTGAGATCTTCAGTGTGGACAAGCGAAAAATCAGAGAAGACATGCATATGTTTAACTTTGTTGTGGGGGATGAAGATAGCGCCATCTATGTGAAGAAGTTCGCCCATGATGAGGGAGAAATTCGGTTTTTAGAAGCGGCCGAAGAAGGACACTTACTTAAAGTCGATGGCAAAGCTAATTTTGATAAGTTCACCGGCGAAGTCGTGATCACCGCTCAAAATCTAGAAGTCTCAAAATATCCCGTTGAAAAAGCGCAAAGAACCGATGACGCCGAGAAAAAAAGAGTTGAACTGCATGTGCATACTAAAATGTCGACGCTTGATGGGATTGATCATGTGGAAGACTATGTCGCCACGGCCCTTCGCTTTCAACATGTTGCCATAGCGATTACTGATCACGATAATGTTCAAGCCTTTCCTGCCTTCGCTCACGCCGTTAAAAACCAACCTATCAAACCCATATTTGGGGCGGAATTATCGGTTTATTTTGATGAGAATGTCCAAATTTATCGAGGTCAACAGTCCACCGATATGATGGAACAAGTATTTGTGGTCTTTGATATCGAAACCACCGGACTTTCGATTTTGGAAGATGAAATCATTGAAATTTCAGCGATTAAAATCCAAGGTCAACAAACGCTAGACCGATTTGATACGTTTGTCCGTCCGACAAAAAAACTGTCTGTCTTTACGACTGAATTAACGACGATTACCGATCAAGATGTTGAAAATGCCCCTCAATTAGAAACGGTCATTAAAGACTTTTATCAGTTTTTTAAAGGCAGTGTCTTAGTCGCTCATAACGCGTCATTTGATGTTGATTTTATTGAAGCATCGTTACGCAAAGTGGGCCTAGACGAGCCTTCTTTAGAACGGATGGATACCTTACAAATGGCCCGTCAGTTATATGGGACGAAACTCAAACGATTTAATTTAAAAGCGGTGGCTAAACACTTTAATGTTGAACTGACTCAACATCACCGTGCTGCTGCGGATACATTTGCAACGGCTGAAATTTTTAAAAGCATGATTTCTGACCTCTATTCCAAAGGGTTTAAAACCCTCTCTGATTATCAGTCGATTCGTAAAATCGATCCAACCTTTAACATCAGTGATCATGTCCGAAGAACCCATGTGACGGTCTGGGTTAAAAATCAGACCGGACTTAAGAATTTGTATACATTGATTTCTAAAGCCCACACCGAACATTTTAATAAAGGTCCTTTACTGCCTTTTAAAGAAATCATCAAACACCATGAAGGCCTCATCATCAGCAGTGGCTGTATGCACAGTGAATTCATCGAAACGGCCTTTAATAAAGACGCCTCAATGATTCAAAAAGCCATGGATGCTTATGATGTCATTGAACTTCAAGCTCCAGATAATTACCTCCATTTATTTGAAAATGAACTTAAAAGTGAAAACTATTCAAAAGCAGCGATCGAACAAACCATAGAAAAAATCACTCGAATGATGAAACGTGTGATCACCATTGCAAGCGATAAAGGTTTAAAAGTCATCGCTACATCCGATGCCCATTATGTCGAACCTCACTATGCTAAATACCGCGATATTTATATCCAAACTCCGATTGTAGGGGGAGGCTATCACGCCTTAGCTCGGATTGAAAAACCGCCTTTACAGTATTTTAAAACCACCTCTGAAATGATGGCGGCCTTTGCTTTTCTAGGCGAAGATGCCTTTGAAATCGTGATTGAAAATCCCTTATGGATTGAAGCCCAAGTTGAAAAAGTTGACCCCTTCCCCCATCAACTGTATGCCCCATCAGATACCTTTTTAGCTCAAGAAGGGATTCCTTCTGCGGTCGCCGCATTGAAAAAAGTGGTCGCTGAAGCCCGCTTAAAAACCTTTGGAGAAACGCCTCATCCTTATGTTCAAGACCGGATTGATAAAGAACTCAAAAGTATCATCGATAATCAATTTTCATCGGTGTATTATATTTCTTATTTATTGGTTCAAAAGTCTTTAAATGAAGGGTACTTAGTGGGTTCAAGAGGAAGCGTGGGTTCATCCCTCATCGCCACCTTGATGCAAATTACTGAAGTGAATCCTTTGGCCCCTCACTATTTATGTCCAAGTTGTCACTTCTTTACCTTTAAAAGAAATCCCGAAGATGAAACGAATTACCCTCCCACCGATACTGAATTACGCTATAAAGAAGACTTAAATAAAGTGGACAGTGGGTTTGATTTAAGACCCTTAAATTGTCCGCATTGTGACACCCCTTTAAAACGGGAGGGTCACGATATCCCCTTTGAAACTTTCTTAGGGTTTAAAGGCGACAAAGTCCCCGATATCGATTTAAACTTTTCAGGGGATTACCAAGCTGAAATTCATGAATACATCCGGACCATATTTGGGAAAGACCGTGCTTTTAGAGCAGGGACTATTTCAACCGTGGCCGCTAAAACGGCCTATGGATATGTCAAAGGCTACTTAGAAAAAACCAACCAGGATATGCGCAAGGCTGAAATTGACCGGACGGCGAAAATCATCTCTGGGGTTAAGCGTTCTACAGGCCAACATCCTGGTGGAATCGTGGTCGTGCCCTTCGATAAAGAAATCACGGATGTCACCCCCGTTCAATATCCTGCAGATGATGTCGCGGGGAATTGGCAAACCACTCATTTTGATTACCATTCCTTTGAAGCTAATCTTTTTAAACTTGATGTTTTAGGCCATGACGATCCGACGATGATTAAATTATTGATGGATTATGTCAAAGCCACTCCGTTAGATTTCCCCTTCGCCGATGCGAGGGATATTCCTTTAGACGATCCTAAAGTATATGAATTACTCTCTGGAACTGAGGTCATTGGACTGACGAAAGAAGCGTTAAGAAGTAGTGTTGCCTCTTACGGGGTGCCTGAGATGGGAACGTCGTTTGTAAGAGGGATGTTAGAAGTTTCCAAACCGAATACCTTTGCGGACATCGTCAAGATTTCAGGTCTTTCTCACGGAACCGATGTGTGGTTGAATAACGCGGAAATGTTAGTCACTGGTAAACATAAGAAATTTGCCCAAGTCCCTTTTAAAGAAGTCATTGGCTGCCGTGATGACATCATGGTCTCGCTTATTCAATATGGCATTTCAAAAGAAGTGGCTTTTGAAATTTCTGAGTTTATCCGGAAAGGAAAACCCTCTAAAGAGATCGAGGCCTGGGAAGGTTACATCACGATCATGAAAGACCACGGAGTCCCCGATTGGTATATTTGGTCCTGTGGCCAAATCAAATACATGTTCCCCAAAGCCCACGCCACCGCGTATGTCATGATGGCTTTAAGGATTGCCTGGTTTAAAGTGTACCGACCCATCTATTTTTATGCGGCTTATTTTTCAGTCAGAGCCAAAGACTTTGACTTGATTAGTTTCTTAGGCGGCCCCAAAGTCATTGAATCTAAAATGGAAGCCCTTGAGGAAAAAGGCACGAAAGCGACCGATACGGAAAAACGATTACTCACCGTCTTAGAAGTCGCCCTTGAAATGACCTTAAGAGGATTTCACTTTGAACCGATTGATATCTCCTTATCGGGGGCTAAAGATTTCAGTGTGACGACCGATAAATCAGGACTTCGATTACCTTTTGTGGCGTTAGAAGGTCTCGGTCAAAAAGTGGCTGAGTCGATTGTCGCCGCCCGGGATGAGAAAATCTTTAATTCGCATGCGGATGTCAAAGAGCGAACCCTTGTCTCAAAAACAGTATTTGATAAGCTCTTAGCCCTGGATGCATTAAAAACATTGCCTGAAGATACCCAAGTTCGTTTATTTGACATATAATAATTTTAATTATTAGTTAAAGGAGCCTATATGCGTAGAATGTTTAGAGGAACCAACCCGATGATGAGATATGTGGAGGGGGCATCCACGATGCAATCAGCCTATCCGGCGACGATTGCTTCATTTACTTTGAAACTCTTAGCCTTAGGGGCGGTCTTATTTTTAAGTGCGAGTTTTTCATATTTAAACCTTGTTAATGATGGGGTCATCACCGGCGGAATTGCAATCTTGTTTATTGCCCCCATTGGTGCGTTTATCAGTTTAATTGTGGCGATGCGCAAACCCGATTTAGCGCCAATTTTCGCCTTTATTTATGCGCTTTTACAAGGGACGTTCATTGGTTTAATTTCTGGATTTTACGAAGCGTCTTTTGGAGACGGGATTGTCTTTACGGCGCTCGTATCGACGCTAGGAGTATTCTTAAGTATGGCGTTGTTGTACCGCTCTGGATTGGTGAAAGTCACCGACCGTTTCAGACGTGTTATGTTTACGGCCTTACTGGGTTTATTAATTACGAGCTTTGTATTATTTATTTTAAGTATATTTGGTGCTTTTTCAGGAATTGGTCTTGGATTTTTACTCGGTATTTCAGCCATTAGTGTGGTTATCGCTTCGCTTTATTTATTGATTGATTTCGACAATATCGCTCAGTTGATTAATAGTGGTGCTGACCGTCAACTTGAATGGCTTTACGCCTTATCTTTAATGGTCACCTTGGTCTGGCTATATGTTGAATTATTACGACTCATTGCGATTCTATCAAGACGAAGAAACTAGGAGGTTTTATGAATTGGTCCTTAGATACATTATTTAAAGGGTATGACGATCCTACGTACGAGCACGCATTTACTGAATTAGAAACCCTCATCACGGCGGCTGAGTCTTGGGTTAAATCCCCGCCGATGAAGGAAAAAGAAGCCCTCTTAAAAGGGCTTGCAATTAGCCGTGATTTCCGGTCTACGTTTTTAAGAGTCGGGGCATTTAATAACCTTACTTTAGCAACCAATACTCAAAATATGGAAGCGCTCAAAGAATCTCAAAGAGCTCAAATGTTGGCCTCAAGAATGTCGCCTTTTTCGACCGCCTTTGAAAACTATGTGGCCGGTATTGACTCTTCACTTTGGCAAGACGATGAGGAACTGGCTCCGTTTTCTTATTACCTATCCCGCTTAAAAGATGCGGCAAAGTATTTATTATCAAGTCAAGAGGAACAGTTGCTTGCTGAACTTTCTTCAACTTCTGGAAGTGCATGGTCAAGACTTCAAGGCGTCTTAACATCCACCTTGATGATTGACGTCTTAGGTGAACAAAAGCCACTCTCAGATGTAAGAAACATGGCCTACAGTCCCGAACAAAGTGTCCGTAAAGCCGCTTATGAAGCGGAACTTAAAGCCTATGAATCGGTGGCTGAAGCCGTGGCTGCGTCATTAAATAGCATTAAAGGGGAAGTTAACTTATTGACTCGTAAACGAGGATTTGAATCCCCACTCGCCCAGGCCACCTATCAATCTAGAATGGAACAAGGGACGCTCGATGCCTTGATATCGGCGATGAAATCTCACCGCCCTAAATTCCAGGCCTATTTAAAAAGAAAAGGGGAACGCTTAGGCCATAAGTCGCTTCCTTGGTATGATTTATTTGCGCCGATGGGAAATAGTAAAACAACGTTTACTGAAAAAGAATCCCTCGATTATGTCGAAAAACAATTCAGAACCTTTTCAAAAGAATTAGCCGATTTAGCCCGTCGTTCTTGGGATGAAGCTTGGATTGACTTCCCCCCGAAAAAAGGCAAAAGAGGTGGCGCGTTTTGTTCAAATCTACACCCGATCAAAGCATCAAGAATTTTACTCAATTTTGAAGGCTCGTTTTCAAATGTGATCACGCTGGCCCATGAACTTGGTCACGCCTATCATGGGGATCAAATCTTTGCTGAAGATATTTTAAATGCTTCTTACACGATGCCGGTCGCTGAAACCGCCTCAACCTTGTGTGAAACGATTGTGAAAAGAGCGGCTATTGAAGATGCTGAAGGCGACGAGAAAATTTTCTTACTCGAACAATCAATCATGGGTTCTACCCAAGTTATTATTGATATCTTATCGCGATTTACCTTTGAATCGACTGTCTTTGCTGAACGTTTAAAAGGCCCTTTGAGTGTTGAACGTTTGAATACCATCATGCGTGAGGCCCAAATAGAAGCTTATGGGGAGGCCGTTGATCACGATCATCTCCATCCATATATGTGGATTAATAAGCCCCATTACTATAGTGCAGGATTAAGTTTTTATAACTTCCCTTACGCATTTGGTCTATTATTCGCTAAAGGGATTTATGCGCAATATATTGAAAAAGGATCTTCGTTTGTTCCTAAAGTCAATGAACTTTTAAGAAAAACAGGACAAATGTCTGTCGAAGAAGTCGCCGCATTAATCGGAATCGATGTAAAAGATGAAGCCTTTTGGCATGCCTCACTTAATGTCATTGAAGCTGAAATAGATCAATTCTTAGCCCTCACCAATTAACCCTCCTTGTGGAGGGTTTTTCTTTGCTTGAAAAAAAGGCCGAATCGCTTTATAATAAGATAAATTAGATCTTAAGGTGGGGCGTCAAGCACAGTGAGGGCGGACAGTGAAAACGCCTCAGACATCATTTCCCCTTTCGCCTTAAGTTAAAGATGCTAATCCCATCCGCTAAACACGGGCGTTATCGTGAAGCGCATTTATGAATAAAGGTGGCACCGCGGAATTCATTTCGTCCTTTAAATAAGGACTTTTTTTTTGCCCAAGGAGGCTTTATGAAAGAGTTTGAAACCATTAAGCAACGCTTTTTAGAATCGTTAAGCGCCTGTAAATCAGATGCTGAAATTGCCGATTTAAAAGCTGAATACCTCGGTAAAACCGGTGTTTTAACGGCGCTCATGCAACAGATGAAAGATCTTCCCGCTGACGAAAAACCCAAACACGGAGCGGCCGTGAATGCGATAAAAGTTTTTATTGAAGATGAAATCATCAGATTTAAAGAAAAAAAGTACCAAGAAAGACTCACTGAAAAACTCGCTTCTGAAAAACTCGATATCACTTTACCTGGAAATCAACAAACCCCGGGAGTCAGACACCTTCTCAATCAGATTGTCGAAGAAATTGAAGACTTATTTGTTGGACTTGGCTATCAAGTCAAAGAAGGCCCTGAAATCGAGACGGACGAAAACAACTTTGAAAAACTTAATTTACCCGCGGATCATCCCGCCAGAGATATGCAAGATAGTTTTTACATTGATCCGCATACATTATTAAGAACCCATACCTCCCCCGTTCAAGTCAGAACCATGATCGAAAAAGGAGGCCTTGAGCCCGTCAAGATTATTTGTCCGGGAAAAGTGTACCGAAGAGATGATGATGACGCCACACACTCGCATCAGTTCATGCAAATAGAAGGTTTGGTTGTCGATCAGAATACCTCAATGGCTGATCTCAAAGGAACGCTTCTTAAAATGGCTCAAGCCATGTTTGGTGAAGACCGAACCATTCGTTTAAGACCCTCTTACTTCCCGTTTACAGAACCGTCTGTTGAGGTGGATGTGAGTTGTTATCAATGTGAAGGCAAAGGATGTTCACTCTGTAAGCAGACAGGCTACATTGAAATCCTGGGTGCGGGCATGGTGCATCCTAATGTCTTAAAGATGAGTGGATACGATCCTGATAAATACCAAGGTTTTGCCTTTGGCATCGGGGTCGAACGGATTGCCATGTTGCGACATGGTATTGAAGATATCAGACACTTTTATACCAATGACCATCGTTTCTTAAAACAGTTTAAGCGATAAGGAGGTCGTTATGAATTTATCATTTCAATGGTTGAAAGAATATTTAAACATCACTGCCTCCCCTCAAGAAATCGGGGTTCTTTTAACGAAACATGCTCAAGAAGTCGCAGAGGTTAGACCGCTTTTTAAAGCGTCTTTTTTAGCGCTCGCTCAGGTCTTATCAGTTGAACCGATTGAAGGGTCTAAAAATAAAAAATGTACAGTCAATGTCAACGGCCAACAAAAAACCATCGTTTGTGGAGCCAGTAATGTGGCGAAGGACCAAACCGTCATTGTCGCTTTACCTGGAGCGACCTTACCCGGGGGTAAAAAAATAGAAGTCACCCAGTTGGCTGGGATTTCCTCAGAAGGAATGATTTGTAGTCTTTCAGAACTTGGAATTAATCCTAAGTTTATCCAAGAAGAGGGCATTCATGTCGTTCAGGGTCCTTTCAATGCCGAAGCCCTAGAAGATATGATCATCGAACTAGATTTAACCCCTAACCGGATGGACTTATTAAGCGTCTTAGGGTGTGCATATGAAGTGGGGGCTTTGACCCATCAAAAAGTGAAACTTCCTCTCATCTCGGTCACTGAATCAGCGACGAAAAACCCTTATGAAATTAAGATTGAAACAGACGATTGTCATGCTTACTACGGCCGCCTTATTGAAAATATTACCGTGAAAGAAAGCCCGGAATGGCTTAAAGTTCGTCTCATGGCGGCGGGCATTCGCCCGATAAATAATATCGTTGATATCACCAATTATGTGATGATTGATTTAGGTCAGCCGCTCCATGCCTTTGACCATGATCAACTGACTTCAAACATCATCCGGATCAGAAATGCAAACGCTAAAGAAAAATTCACCACCCTCGACCAACAAGTTAGAACCTTGACTGAAAAAGATATCGTCATCACCGACGATCACTATCCGGTGGCTTTAGGAGGCGTTATGGGCGGCCTTGATTCAGAAGTCACGCCTGATACGGTTAATGTCTTTTTAGAAAGTGCTTTATTTGAACCTAAAGTCATTTCTAAAACGTCTCGCCGTCTTGATTTAAGAAGTGAATCATCCATGCGATTTGAACGGGGTGTCAGCCCAGATAGAGTATTATTAGCCCTTAATAAAGCGGCTCAACTCATGGCTGAACTCGGTTCAGGAACCGTCGCCAAAGGCGTTGCTGAAGCCGTTAAGAAACCAGCCCCACCCCGCCAGATTGAGATCACCCTCGCCAAAATTAACCAGACCTTAGGCGTCCCATTATCCGCTTTAGATATTGAAACGATATTTGACCGTTTAGAGTTACCTTTTAAGGTTCAAAATGAACGGTATCAGGTCGCTGTTCCGCCGCGTCGGATCGATTTAGAAATCGCTCAAGATCTAATTGAAGAAATCGGTCGATTGGTGGGCTATGATCACCTTCCAAGTCACCTCCCAAGCACCGTTAGTGAAGGTCAATTGTCACCGGTTCAAAAGAAAAGACGTCAAGTCAAGACGCACTTAGAAGGCTTAGGATTTAGTGAAGTCATTACGTATAGTCTCAACCAAGAAAAAAAAGACCTTCCCTTTATCAAAACCTCTAAACCGGTCTCCATTCTTAGACCTCTCAATGAAGCGAATCAAACCTTAAAACAATCCTTAGTGCCTGGACTCCTCGACGTCATCAGTTATCATCAAGCTCGGCAAATCGAAGACGTGATGATTTATGAATGGTCAAAATCATACCAAACAGACGGTGAATCTGAACGCTTAGGATTGGCGATGATGGGCCGTGTTAATGAACCATCTTGGAACCTCACAAAAGCGGTTGATTTTTACCAGATTAAAGGCATGGTCGAACACGTCTTAAGTCTTTATGGGGTTGAAGCGAGTTATCACCCCCTTGATTTAAAAGGCTATCATCCTCACCAATCGGCTTTAGTGGTCGTTTCTGGAAAAACCGTGGGCCAAATGGGCCACGTTCATCCCCTTGTCTTAAGAGATTACGATTTAGAAAATGTCTTTGTTGCTGAACTTGATGTGGCAACCCTTGCTCTGGTTGAAAAAACCAGCCCTGCTTACCATCCGGTCAGTAAAATGCCGTTTGTCAAACGCGATGTCGCATTTACAGTGCCTTTAACAATGCCCGCCAGCGACTTAGTCGATGGGATTCATCAAGCGCAAATCGACGCTTTACAAAACGTTGAAATCATTGATGTCTATCAAGGATCACCCCTCAAAGAGAATGAAAAATCCATCACCCTTAGAGTTTATTTAAGTAAAGAGGGTCATACTTTTAAAACTGAAGAAATTGATCAACGAATCAAGTCTTTAACGGATGCTTTAATCACATCCTTAAAAATCACTCAACGGCTTTAAAAAAAGATGCTTCGGCATCTTTTTTAATGTCGTTGTCAACGGTCGCTAACGGTGCTAAAATAAACCCATCAGATCAGAAGGAGACAACCATGAATATTGGTGTCGTCAAAGAAATTAAAAACAACGAAAACCGAGTAGGAATGACGCCAGATGGCGTTTCTCAACTTGTTAAGAGGGGTCATCACGTTTTTATTGAAATGGGGGCCGGACTCGGGTCAGGCATCCAAGACGAAGAGTACTTAGAAGTTGGGGCTCACCTTGTTAAAACGGCCGCCGAAGCTTGGAGTAAAGATTTAGTCGTAAAGGTCAAAGAACCTTTAGCGCCTGAATTTAAATACTTTAGACCTGGTCTCATCTTATTCACCTTTTTACACCTCGCTGCTGAAGAAGCTTTAACCCAAGCACTTCTGAAAAATCAAGTCACTGGCATTGCGTATGAAACGGTAGAACTTGATAAAGAATTGCCGCTCTTAAGACCGATGAGTGAAGTGGCCGGCCGCCGGAGTGTGATTGTTGGAGCGACTTATTTAGAAAAACATCGCGGCGGACGTGGAATTTTACTCTCTGGAGTCCCCGGTGTGGCACCCGGAAATGTTGTCATAATTGGGGGCGGTGTCTCCGGTATTTCAGCGGCACGGATGGCGATTGGGCTTGGAGCGAAAGTGACCTTACTTGAAATAAACGAACATCGTTTAAGAATCCTCGAAGGTCTTTTTGGTACTCAAATTACGTTACTTAAAAGTAATCCACTCAATGTGGCTAAATCAGTTAAAGATGCCGATCTTCTGATTTCAACGGTCTTAATTCCAGGCGCTAAAGCCATTAAAATTGTCTCTGAAGAAATGGTTAAAAGCATGCCTAAAGGCAGTGTCATTGTCGATGTTTCAGTCGATCAAGGCGGTTCGGTTGAAACGATTGATCGGATTACCACCCATGATGATCCGGTCTATGAAAAACACGGCGTTCTCCATTATAGTGTGGCGAACATGCCAGGAGCCACCCCAAGAACTTCAACGTATGCCTTAACCAACGCGACGACCGAATACATTCAAACCTTAGCAGAGCATCCTTTAAAGGCCGCATTTGAGCGATATCCCGAGTTATTGTTAGGACTCAACACCTATCAAGGACATGTCACCTACAAAGCTGTTGCGGAGGCCTTTAATATGCCTTACATGGAGCCTTATAGCCTCCTTTAAAAGCCACTTCGGTGGCTTTTTTAATATGGGGCCTATGTTATAATAAATTTGAGGTGTTTATGTCTAGATCATTAAAAGAAAAGGCGAAATTATTAATGCGAGGAAAGATGGGAATCTTAATTCTCATCGCCTTGATTCCGAGTGTCATCTTCAGTACCTTATCCCCCACTGGGATTGGGTTTTTATTGGTGTTACCCCTAAGTGTCGGGATGGCCGCAGCCTTTATTCGGGTCGGACAAGGAGGGCCTGGTGAAATTAAAGATTTATTTATTTCTTTAGAGGGCTCAAACTATCTGAATCATTTATGGACCTTAATCCTCCAAGTCATCTATTTATTTTTATGGACGCTATTATTTTTTATCCCCGGCCTCATTAAGTCTTATAGCTATGCGCAAGTGTCGCATATATTAGCCGATGATCCTACTGAAAAAGACGCCATCACTCGTTCTAGAACGATGATGAACGGTCATAAACTAGAACTTTTCTTCCTCCAACTATCCTTTCTAGGCTGGTTCATTTTAAGTGGACTTTCCTTTGGTATCTTATGGATTTTATACGTCGGTCCTTATTATTCTCAAACCATGGCGCTTTATTATTTAGCGCTTAAAGAAAGACAATAAATGGCTCAAGGTCTAATCACAAAGTTGAAAGCTGGCACCTATACCGTTGCCGCTAATGATAAGGTTTATGAATGTAAACCTCGTGGGGTATTTAGACACCAAAACATTGATCCTCGGGTCGGTGATTTGGTGACACTCGATGAAACGCTCACAACCATTACCGAAGTTTTAGATCGTAAAAGTATGTTAAAACGTCCCACCATTGCGAATGTCGATCAAGCCTTTTTAGTGATGAGTGTTGCAGAACCTGAATTATCAGAAATACTCCTAGACCGGTTTTTAGTTTTGATTGAAGAAGCGGGGATTGAAGGCATTGTTGTCCTAACTAAAATCGATTTACTCAATGAAAAAAAACGCCTAGATGTAAAAAAAACAATGGCCTATTATGAAACGTTGTACCCTGTTTATTATGTGAGTAAGCATGATACTGCAACCATTCAGCCTTTAATTCCTCTATTTAAAAATAAAATCACGGTCTTTGCGGGTCAAACGGGGGCCGGTAAAAGCAGCCTCCTCAATCACTTATCACCAGACCTTAACTTAGCTACTCAAGAAATCTCAAAAGCGTTAGGTCGAGGCAAACATACGACGCGTCACGTTGAACTGTGGTCCTTGTATGATGGGTTTATCGCCGACACCCCCGGGTTTTCAAAACTCGAATATGAGGACATTGATAAAGCCGACTTAAAACAATATTTTAAAGATTTTGAAGCCTTATCTGAAGGCTGTAAATTCCGCCAATGTAACCACCTACAAGAACCAGGATGTGCGGTTAAAAAAGCGGTTGAAGCCGGTCAAATTCCCGCCCATCGATATCATAGTTATGAAAAAATCTACCAAGAACTTAAAGACCAAGAAATCTATTAGGTGATGTATGATTATTGCGCCCTCGCTACTTGCTGCTGACTTCAGTCAGCTCAAAGAAGAACTTAAAAAAGTCTCAGGAGCCCCGTGGCTTCATTTAGATGTAATGGATGGACACTTTGTGCCTAATTTATCGTTTGGGATTCCCGTCATTGCTTCGATTCGGCCTTTGACCCAACAAATTTTTGATACGCACTTGATGGTGTCAAATCCTTTTGCTTTGATGGATGCTTACATCAAAGCGGGCGCTGACCGAATTACCTTTCACGTTGAAATTGAAGACCCTATTGAACCCATCATTGAGTATCTTAAAATGCGCAAAATTCCGGTGGGTCTATCCTTAAAACCTAAAACCCCCGTCGCCACCGTCCTCCCTTATTTAGATAAGGTCGATCAAATTTTAGTGATGAGTGTCGAACCGGGATTTGGCGGTCAATCATTTTTAACCTCAGCGCTTGATGTCATTGACACCTTAGATGATGTGAGAAGCCAAAAAAACCTTTCGTTTTTAATTGGCGTGGATGGGGGCATTAACCACGAAACCGGGTTAGATTGTCTCAGACGAGGCGCTGATTTCTTAGTCGCCGGAAGCTTTGTTTTTAACGCCAAAAATCCTCAACAGGTTATTGAGGCCTTCGATGATCATTAATATCTATTTATCTCCGCCTCCTTATCCAATTCAACCGGGGGCGGATTTTCATATAGGGGTTGAAAAAGGGGCCCTTTTTGCCTTAGAGCAAGGCATTCAACTAGACCTGATAATTGGGGATTTTGATTCGGTCAGTGATGAAGAAAAAAGAGCTTTAGAAAAAACAACCATTCCCCTCCTCCAATATGCCAAAGAAAAAGATCAAACTGACGCTGAGCTGGCTTTAAATGAAGCCTTAAAAAAAGACCCTAAAAAGGTATATATTCATACCGCTTCAGGGCCCCGTATTGATCACTTATATGCGAATTTAAGAAATTTAATTCCTGGGGTGAGTGTCTTGGTCGGTCCCACGTTTAAGGCATACCGGTTAAAAGCCGGACATCACCTTATAAATCCAGTCTTTAAATATGTATCCATCTTTGCTTTTGAGCCCGTCAAAGATTTGACTCTTTCAGGATTTAAGTATGAAGCATTCTTTAAACATTTAAACTTAAATCAGATGCAAGGCATATCTAATGAAGGGAAGGGGACCATCCACTTCATAGAAGGTGAAATCCTCCTGATTGAATCAAAAGACTAAAAAAAAGACCCTCAGAAGAGAGTCTTAAACACGATTGAGATTATTTTTCTTAAGGGCTCTTGCGGAAACGTAAACGGATTTAACAACCCCATTTTCTTCAATTCTAATTTTTTGAAGATTAGGTTTCCAAGTGCGTTTAGAGGCATTCATCGCGAAGGAGCGATGGTTCCCAGTCGTCGTTTTTTTGCCTGTGACATAACATGCTTTCGCCATGATGTGTCCTCCTCAAATAGATTTCTTAACAGCCTTATTAGTATAGCATAGACCATTAAAAAGACAAGAAAAAGTTTTTTTGATTTCTCTGAGTTGCAAAAATGACAATATAACTTGCACTGAGACTAGTGACATGCTAAAATAAGTTTAACTTTAGAAACCCCAAAATATGTCCTATTTCTGCAAATTTGGAGGCAGATGATGAATACAAAAGAAATCGATGGTAATTTACTTAAACTTATCATCAAAAACGGTACCATCAAACTTAAAAATCAGCACCAAGAGATAAACGATTTAAACGTCTTCCCGGTTCCAGATGGAGATACTGGATCTAACATGCAATCGACCATGATGTCAGGGGTTACAGCCATTGAAACCTTAGATAATGAGCCGATTGAAGTCGTAGGTAAAGCTTTATCCCGCGGACTACTCATGGGCGCTCGAGGTAACTCAGGCGTTATTTTGTCACAGCTCTTCAGTGGATTTGCGAAAGCGTTTCAAGCGCGTCAAACCGCAAATGCCCCCGCTTTTATTGAAGGTCTCCGTCAAGGGGTTCAACAAGCCTATGGTGCGGTCATCAATCCGGTCGAAGGAACCATTTTAACTGTGGCCCGTGAAGCCGTTGAAAAAGCCGCCGCTTATGCAACCGATGATTCTAATATTGAAGATGTATTAAATGTCTATTTAACGGAAGCAAGAGCCTCCTTAGAGCGGACCCCAGATCTATTACCTGTCTTAAAAGAGTCGGGTGTTGTTGATAGTGGTGGCGCTGGATTAATTTTAATTATAGAAGGAATGATTTCAGCATTAAAAGGTGAAGTCCTCGATGAAGGCAAAGATTTTAGTGCCCATGTCGGTGTTCACCATGATGTCGAAGGGGAAGTAGAATTTGGTTATTGCACTGAATTCATTATCGAGCTTGATGAACGTAAACCATTTGATAAAGAAATATTCACTCAACAACTTTCTAAATTAGGCGATTCATTAGTCGTCGTTGCCGATGGCGATATTTGTAAAGTTCATGTCCATACGATTACCCCGGGTGATGCCTTAAATATTGGGCAACAATACGGAGAGTTCTTAAAACTAAAAATCGAGAATATGACCGAACAGCACGAAGAACTCAAACGTAATAACGCGCCTCAAGTGGCGAAGAAATCTACGAAAATCGAAAAATATGGCCTGATCACTGTAGTTAACGGTGATGGCTTGAAAACCATGTTTGAAGAAATGGGTGTTAACGTAATCATCGAAGGGGGTCAAACCATGAACCCTTCCACCCAAGATTTTATCGATGCGATTGAAGCAGTCAATGCTGAAACAGTTTTCATCATTCCTAACAATAAAAATGTCATGCTTTCTGCTGAAACAGCGGCGAAAGAAGTCACCCATAAAAAAGTTATTGTGATACCCGCTAAAACCATCCCTCAAGGCTATGCATCCTTAACTATGTTTGATGCATCGCAAAATGTGGATGCCATTGTTGAAGAGATGACCGGCTTAATTAAACATGTTAAATCTGGTGAAATCACCCATGCGGTGAGAGACACTAAAATCCAAGGTCTTAAAATCAATGTAGGAGATTACTTAGGGATTGCCGATGGCAATATTGTCTCCGCTCAAGCCACCCGTTTTGATGCCGTTAAGTTCTTATTAGGTGATTTAGTCAATGATGAGTCAGAGATTGTCACCATCATGGTCGGAAAAAATGTCGACAAAAAAGAACTCAATAATGTGAAGGCTTACTTAAAAGATGTCTCGTCCCATGTCGAAGTAGAGATCATCGACGGTGGCCAAGACGTATACGATTACTTAATTGCAGTCGAATAAACCAAATTAAGCCAAGGATTCCCTTGGCTTTTTTTATAAAAAAATATGGAGCTTACATCACTTAAAGGGTGCGGACCCAAAACCGCAGAACACCTAAAAGCCGCTGATATCAATTCAGTGGAAGACTTCACCACTCTCATTCCCCGCCGTTATGATGTCCGTCACTTGGAAACTGAAGTTTCTTTAAGTGCAGGGTATTACCCGGCGGTTGTTTTAACGAAACCGACTATTTTTGCGATTCGAAGAAATTTAAGACGCCTCCAGTTTAAAGCTGAAATCTTTGGAGAAACAATCACGCTCTCTTTGTTCAATCAAATTCATTGGTTAAAGCATTTAGCGCCTGGAGTTGAAATAGTCGTATACGGCGTGTTTAACAGTCCCATGACTGCTCAAAAATGTTATTTAAAGAAATCGTTCAAAGCCGGTATCATGCCTGTTTATGGGATTAAACAAGTGGCCGACACTAAAGTACAACAGTTTGTTTTAGAAGCCATTCGTCAAGTTGAATTGAAAGAAAACTTACCGACATTTATGGTAGACAAGTATCATCTTACTCCCTATCATCTTGGATTAATAAAGCGTCATCAACCCGAGGATTTAGAGGATTTGATTCCGGTGGAATTAAGAGATAAAGTGACGTTTTTATTTAGCCGCCAACTTGAACAAATCCACCGCATCCAACAAGGGTTAAAAATTCAAAAAAAGGTTTCTATCGCAGAGATTGAAACCGAAATAAAGGCTCTCCCTTTTGAATTAACAGCTTCTCAACAAGAAGTGATTACTAATCTAATAAAAGGTTTAAATGCGGCAAGTCCTATCCGCCATCTTCTTCAAGGAGATACAGGATCTGGGAAAACCATCGTCGCCTTTTTAGTGGCGTTAACCTTATTGAAAAAAGGCGACCAAGTGGCTTTAATGGCTCCCACTGAAATTCTAGCCAGCCAACACTTCAAGACGTTTAAATCCTTATTCAATGGATTTCCTGTCGTCTTTTTAACAGGCTCGATGAGCCCGGTGGATACGCAAATGGCCCTTGATCAGATTAAGTCGCAAAAAGGCACGATGATTATTGGGACGCATGCCTTGTTTTCAAATAAAACCCTCTATCAAAACTTGACCCTAGTGATCATTGATGAGCAACATAGATTTGGGGTTGCACAGCGTCAAAAATTGCTTGAAAAGGGCCCTGCTGTAGATTTTATTTCTTTATCAGCCACCCCGATTCCTAGAACGCTCGCTCTCACCCTTTATCAAGGCATGGAGGTTTCAGTTCTTTCTGAAAAGCCAAAAGGGCGTCAACCCGTGACGACGTCATTGATGCCTTTAAAAGAGGCCAAAGCGTGTGATGCTCAGATCGAAGAAACGCTCACTCAAAATAAACAAGTCTTTATCATTGCACCAAGAATTGAAGAAGATGAACAGTTGCTGAGTGTAGAACGGATTGAAAAATACTACAAAGATCGATTCAAAAAAGCCCGCATTAGAACCCTTCATGGCCAACAAGAGAGCCCACTCAAAGAAAAGACCCTGACCGCTTTTGCAGAGGGTGAGGTAGATATCCTCATTGCTACCACTGTAGTGGAGGTTGGGATTGATATTAAAAGAGCCACCTTGATGTTGGTGTACCACGCTGAGCGCTTTGGTTTAGCGCAACTCCATCAATTAAGAGGTCGTTTGGGACGTCATCTTGACGCGGGGGAGTGCATTTTGCTTTACCGAGGTAAAACCGATGTTAAGCAAAGACTTCATCTATTAAAAACGATTGATGATGGATTTACCCTTTCCCAAAAAGACTTAGAGACTCGTGGATTTGGAACCTTGTTTGGGCTTCAACAATCTGGGTTTAGTCAAATGCAAACGTGGCCTTATGAAGAGACGCTTAGGCTGATGGAATCAATCAAAGAAGACGTACAGACTTTCTTAAAACTTTCCAAACCAGCGCAAGAAAAGGTTCCCCTTTACGCTAAGCTTTTTAAAACGACCTGATGGTTTTAAAGTGCTATAATATATTCATTGAGGTGCCCATATGATTAAAATTGCAGTCGACGCCATGGGCGGCGATTTCGCTCCTAAAGAACAAATTGCTGGGGTTTATCAAGCTCTTAAAGTCCATGATGATATTGAAATCACACTTTTTGGTGAAGAAGCAGTCATGCGTCCTTATTTAAAAGAGGATCATCCTCGATTAAAACTCATCGAAACCGAAGGAGTGATTCCAATGGGTGAAAAAGACCCGATTGGAGCCATTCGTTCGAATCGTAAAAGTTCAATGGCGATGGCGCTAAAAAGCGTTAAAGAAAAGACCCATGATGCCGTGGTATCATCGGGAGCGACCCAAGCCTTGATTGCAGGGGCTCATATTATTATTGGCCGGATGCAAGGTATCAAAAGAACGGCCATTGCTCCAGTCTTACCGACTGTTGTGAAAGGGTCCCCTTTTATCTTGATTGATTCAGGCGGTAATATTGAAATCAAGGCTGAGTTCATGGTTCAACAAGCTTATTTTGCTACGGTATACGCCCGGGAAGTCTTAGGAGTCAAGGATCCTCAAGTTGGATTAATTAACATCGGTACTGAAGAAGGTAAAGGCCGTACCTTAGATATTGAGGCTGCCGAAGCTTTAAAAGCCCATCCCGCTATTTCATTTTACGGAAACGTTGAGCCCAAAGATGTTTTAAATCCCCCTACAACGATCTTACTTAGTGATGGTTTTACTGCGAATATTATGATGAAAACCATTGAAGGAAGTGCTCGAGGTTTCGCAACCATTTTAAAAGAAGAGCTATCTCAAGGATTTTTAGGAAAACTAGGTTTAATTCTCTCAATAAAAAACTTAAAAGCGTTTAAAAAAAGACTCAGTCCTGAAGAAATTGGTGGGGCGATGATTTACGGCCTTGATGGTGTTTTAGTCAAAGCGCAAGGCTCGTCCAATGCGAATGGTTTTTACAATGCGATTAGACAAGCTAGAAAAATTGTCGATCAGGACGTCTTAGGGAAAGTTAGAACAATTATTGAGGCCTCAACCGATGAAAAAGCTTGAAGCCCGTTTTAATATTAAATTTAAAGATTTGGCCCTTTTAGAAAGAGCATTAACCCATTCATCGTATGCGAATGAGCATCAATTAGACTCCAATGAACGCCTCGAATTCATTGGTGATGCTGTTTTAGATTTAATGATAGCGGATTATTTGATGGGTGCTTTACCGCATGCGACTGAAGGTGAAATGACACAAACTCGAGCTAAATTTGTCAATGAGAAGGCCTTAGCCATCTACGCAAAAAAAGCGCATCTTGATGAATATTTAAGATTGGGAATTGGCGAAGAAAAATCCAATGGTCGGCAACGGCCCGCTATTTTAGCGGATGCTTTTGAAGCTTTTTTAGGGGCTATATATTTAGATCAAGGCTTAAAAGCCGTTCAAAAAGTGACGGATGAAATAGTGATTCCTGAAATCAAACTTCCCTCTGAAGAGTATTATCGGGATTATAAATCACAGCTTCAAGAATGGGTTCAATCAGATAAACGTGAATTATCCTATGTTTTAATTAAAGAAGAAGGTCCCTCTCATCTAAAAACCTTTACTATTCGTGTTTATATGGATGAAATTTGCATGGGTGAGGGGATTGGTTCAAGTAAAAAAGAGGCGGAGCAATCTGCGGCTAAAGAAGCGCTAGAAAAAATGGTGACAGCACATGATCAAACCCATCTATAAAGTCTTACTCAAAAAACAAATTATTGACTTTGATCAATTAGTTTTAAGTACGACTGAAGCGCTTGATTTATCTTCACTTGAAGCGATGGCTCTGATGAAACTGCATCAACTTTTAACCAAAAAAGTGTCTTTAATTAAACCCAAACTGTTTGCAACCATGATGAATATCACGCAAAAAGAAGCGGAAACATTACTCAATACCTTAATTGAAAAAGGATTTTTAGGCTTTGAACTGGCTGAAAATGAGGGAAAGAGTAAAGAAGCCTTTCACCTTAATGATTTTGTGGAACTTGCGATGGGGCATTTAGAAAAAGAAGCTAAAGCCTTAACGCAATCCAATCAACACGCCTTGATTACCTTTGTTGAAGACACCTTTCAAAGGCCCATGGTGACGGCTGAATTAGAAATTTTAGGATCTCTTCTTCAAGCTGGACATCCTCAGTCAGCGATTGAAAGAGCTATTCTCGAAGTTTCTAAGTACCCCGCTCCTCACATTAAATTTTTAGACCGTCATTTGCATAACGATGCACCTAAACCCACTCAAAAGCCCAACCCCGATGTTCTTAAAGAGTTTAAAAAGTTATGGGAAAAATAGAAAACATTCTGGCTGTCTTGGATCAATTGTACCCAGACGCAGAGACTGAACTATGGTATGAAAAAGATTATCAACTTTTGATTGCGGTGCTCTTATCAGCTCAGGCCACCGATGTTTCAGTGAATAAAGTCACCCCTCAATTATTCAACCGGTTTAAGACACTAGAGGCTCTAAAAGAGGCTCCAATAGAAGCCATTGAAGAAGAAATTAAGTCGATTGGACTTTATCATTCTAAAGCTAAAAACATAAAGAAAACGGCCACGATTTTAGTGGATCAGTATCAATCTAAAGTCCCGACGTCTTTAGCTGATTTAGAAAGCCTCCCAGGCGTTGGGCGCAAGACGGCTAATGTCGTGGCATCGGTCTTATTTAAAACCCCTCGCATTGCGGTAGATACTCACGTTTCAAGAGTTTCCAAGCGATTAAAACTGGCGACATTGAAAGATTCCCCATTAAAAATCGAAGAAAAACTTATGCGAAAGTTTAAAGAAGACCGTTGGATAAGACTTCATCACCAAATGATTTTATTTGGAAGATATCACTGTAAAGCTCAAAACCCCTCTTGTGAGGGGTGCCCTTTAAAAACAGAATGTCGTTTTCCTCATATAAAAGTTCCCTGAGTTGATTAGGTGAACTTTTTTTATTTATTTCCAAATAGTATCTTTAGATCTTCAAAGAGAATTGATTACATTTAAACTATCAGAGGATTTTAATCCTATCGAATAGAGAAGGAGCCTAATCATGGCGCACTCAGAATTAAATATTAAGGTATTAAAAAAAGTATATGATCGTCTCCACATTCAAAAGAAGGATGGCTCCAATTTTGGTACCATTCTTAAACAGCGAAGAAAGGAGTTAAGACTCAAACAATCGTGCGTGGCTTATCAAATTATCAGTGTCAGCCATTATTCGAAAATCGAAAATAACCGAACCATCCCGACTTCTGAAATTTTGATTTTATTGTTAAATCGATTGAAATTAGATATCAATGCTTTACCAAAAAGCATCAGCAAAGCTTTTTTAGACGAGGCTATCACCAGTTTTTTTTACGAAGATGCAAATACTTTAAACCGCATCATTCTGCATCAATCTAATCAGTTTAGCGTCTCTGCTTTAACTATCTCACAATACTTTCTAGCCATTTTGAAAAGGGACTTAAGAAGTTCAACCACGTGCTTTGAAGAACTAAAATCTTTATATCGATCGTTTGATGAGGACGAGTTTGTCGCCTGGATTTTAGCGATGATGGCGGAAGCCTTTTTAAAACATGATTACCGGACCATGATTGAATATTCTTACATTCTTGATCCTCAAAAACTATCGAAACCAATTCAAAAAGTCCTTTTTTATCTTTTAAGTTATCAAGGCTATCTATTTTTAAATTGCTATCCCATTGCCCGGAGTCATTTGCATTATTTAAAAACCGAACTCGAACGCTTTAATCATGCTCATTATCAAGAACTTATTCACTTGTATGAGCTGTATTTTATTCTTCAAGAATGTCCTTTTACCGCCGAGCGTTTATTAAGAGAAGATGAGTATCGTCAATTTTCAAAACGAAACCATAATTTAGTCGCATTAATTCATTTAGAATTGGCGATAAGACTCAAACAGCCTTTGCCTGAAATCCACCCCAACGAAGGCGTAAAAGATGAATGGTTTTATCGATTGTTAGTCCGTTTGTGTGAAGTGACTGATTATGACTCTAAAGATCATTTTGATCATCAAACCCCCATTAATGCACCGTTTATCAGCTTATATAAACTGTCCAAACTAAACGCTTTGGAAGAGCGTTATCGTTTTATAAAAGAAGATGCAGTAAAGATGTTATATCGTCATCAAGATACGCTGACCCTGAAGCCCGTGATTCAAGAAGGGGTAGACTATCTAAAAGAGCGGTCTCGCTATAAAGACGTGATTCAATTAGAAAATAAATATGCAAAGTTGATTATGCTGCCAGAAACCCCGTAAATAAAACAGTCTACCTTGAAGGTAGACTGTTTTTTTAAACATTATAAGTGGTTGATGAAGTGTTGCCTCCACGTCCGGTCCAGTTCGTATGGAAGAAAGACCCCCGTGGTTGATCAATGCGCTCATAAGTATGGGCGCCAAAGAAGTCTCTTTGAGCCTGAAGTAAATTTGCAGGTAAACGGTCTGTCGTATAACCATCAAAGTAAGAAAGAGCAGCGGATAGGGTTGGGACAGGAATACCGGCCATTACGCTTTTAGCAACAACTCTTCTTAGGCTTGGAATCACGCGTTCCATCGTTTTGATAAAGAAGTCATCCATCAGTAAATTAGAAAGGTTTGGATTTTTTCCAAAAGCCGCTTTGATATCATCTAAGAACACTGAACGGATGATGCATCCGCCCCGCCACATTAAAGCAATTCCCCCGAAATTTAAAGACCATTTATATTCTTCGGCCGCTTGCTTCATCAAGGCATACCCTTGAGAATATGAGATTATTTTAGCCGCAAATAAGGCATTTTCTAAGTCATCAATCATCGCTTTAGGATTCGCTTCTTTAACCATTGCGGGTTTAGGGTAGTGCTTAGCCGCTTTGACTCTTTCATCTTTTTGTGAAGATAAGAAGCGTGAGAAAACAGATTCAGCAATTAAGGTTAAAGGCGTGCCGTGGTCTAAAGCGGCATTGACCGTCCATTTCCCGGTTCCTTTTTGACCCGCGGTGTCTAAGATGAAATCAATTAAATGTTTTCCAGAGTCTTCTTTATAAGCGAGAATTTGTGCTGTGATTTCAATTAAGTAACTATCTAGTTGGCCTTTATTCCATGTTTCAAAGGTGGAAGCCATATCATCATTAGATAGTTGGAGATAGCTCTTTAAAATGTGATAGGTCTCACTAATAAGTTGAATATCACCATATTCAATGCCGTTATGGACCATTTTCACAAAGTGACCCGCGCCTTCTTCTCCAACCCAGTCACAACAAATGCCACCATCATCGACTTTTGCGGCGATGCTTTGTAAAATCGGCTTAACGGCAGGCCAGGCTTCTTTAGCGCCCCCAGGCATGATAGAAGGGCCTAATAAAGCACCCTCTTCACCGCCTGAAACACCGGCTCCAATGAAGTGAATACCTTTTTCTTTTAAAGCTTGAACACGGCGAGTGGTATCGTGATAAAGCGAATTACCCCCGTCGATGATAATGTCCCCTTGTTCAAGAAGTGGGACTAAAGAATCAATGACTAAGTCAACCGGATTTCCAGCCTTGATCATCAGCATAATTTTGCGAGGTTTTTCGAGCATCGAAACAAGCTCTTTGACATCGGTGGTCCCAGTCATCTTTTTCCCCTGAGCCCGGCCGTTTAAAAAGGCATCTATGGTCTCTTGGCTTCTTGAAGATACCACCACTGAAAATCCTTTTGAAGCGATGTTCAAGGCGAGGTTTTCGCCCATGACTGCAATTCCAATCAGTCCTATATCGTATTTCATTTAAGTCTCCTTTAAGGTCTTAACTCTATTTTAAACTAAATGGGTTGTTCGATTTGTTTTTTTTGATTAATTTGTAAAATCTTACTTAGTTTATTGGCCAGCCCTAAATAGATAACCCCAATATCCTCATGCATCTCATAGATGCCTTTATGGACCTCGGGTTGGGCGATGGGAATTTCGGCGAGGAGTTGAACCCCAAGTTTATCAGCGACGGTTTTTCCGCCCCCTTGACCAAAGATAAAATGTTTTTCTTTGTTGATTTCATAAGCATGCATATTTTCAATAACGCCTAAGATATTGTGTTCGAGTTGTCTCGCTGCAAAGCCGGCTTTCATCGCAATGTTAGCTGCACTGGGGTGTGGGGTGGTGACGACGATCATTTCACAGGCGGGGATAATCTTTTGGATATCCATGGCCACATCCCCCGTCCCAGGAGGTAAGTCCACCACAATGAATTCCGTATCCGGGTGCCACTTCACATCATAGAAGAAATGATTGAGCATTTTTCCAAGCATCGGTCCCCGCCACATCAAAGGTTGGTCATCTTTTAAGAAGAATTCCGTCGCCATGACTTCAATCTCAAACGCCACAAAGGGAATGATTTTTTGGTCTTCATCGGCGGCCGGTAAGAGGATGGGTAAATCGAGTAAATTAGGGATGGAACTGCCATAAATATCCGCATCAATCAGCGCAGTTTTTTTGCCAATCCGGTTTAAAGCAACGGCTAAGTTAGCGGCCACCGTTGATTTCCCAACGCCGCCTTTCCCTGAAGCCACTCCAATGTAAATAATCCCTTTTTCTTGGTCGGCAATGCTACCGACTTTTTTTAAAGGTTCAAACGTGATTTTTAAGCCTTCAAACCCAAGGTCAAGTTTGATGATTTTCGCAATCGATCGGTTGAGACTTTTTTTAGTATCATCGTCAATCTTGTAAACCCCTAAGATGAGGGATACTTTTTTGTCATCAGAAAGATCGATGAAACGAATCGCATCATTCGCTTTGAGACTTTTTTGGTTAGAGGGGTCAATGATATGCTCAATGGCCGCTTTAATGTCTGCTTTTTCTCCCATAAAATCACCTTTTTCATTATACGTTAATCGTCTTTATTTCGCAATTTGTAACGGCGGTCCAATTTCACTTTTTTTAAGCGGTTGAACAATATAGGGCTCAATCAGTGAACTAATCCGTTGTTCAAAATCAAGCAGGGGATGTTGATCGTTTTTTGCGCGGGTAAATAAAGGTAGGGTGAATTCTTTTTTGATTTGATTGAGTTATTTTCTTAGCTTCCTCAAGGGGATATAAATGCCCTAAATTCATAAGGATTATATTCAACAATGAGTCCGAGAATACGGATGAAAAACCTCACCCTCATAGCTTATCATTGACATGCGAAAGTGTAAAACTTATAATTGTTAAACAGCAAGGAGGAATGGCGAATGAAATGGGCTTTAGATCAACTCTTAAAAAAAGCGCATCAAGGGTTAGAGTTTGAGGATTCCTTGGACTATGCATCCGTGCTTGATCGCTCAGGCGATATCCTATCGATTGGGATCACGCACGTTAAAGGGACCTATAAATATCAAGATCCAGACTTTATTTTTGATTTAGCGATTCAAACCACCTTGACTATGGCGTGTGCCAAATCCTTAAAGCCGGTTCCGGTGGAACTTGATTTTACGGTTGAAGAAATTTTCTCCCTAACTCCCGATGATGAAAAGCGCTTAATTGAAGGAAATACCATTGACTTATACCCGATTGTATGGTCTAATATATATTTGGAAAAACCCTTGCGGGTGGTCCATCCGGATGCGAAAAATATCTCGTTTGACGCCCCCGAAGAAAAACCCATTCACCCGGGTTTAAAAGATTTAGAAAAATTTAAATAAGGAGGCGTTTTTCATGCCTGTAGTTGCGCAACGTAGAACTTCAAAAACACGCAAGCGTAAACGCCGTACCCATTTCAAGTTAACACCCCCAACCATGGGCGTATGTGATAACTGTGGGACGATGAAGCTTTCTCACCGTGTGTGTCCATCTTGTGGCTTTTACAACGGTAAACTTGTTAAAGCTCCAAAAGTCAGTGACCCCTCAGAAGCAACAGAATAAGACCAAAGGAAAACGCGAAGGCGTTTTTTCTTTAGGATGAGGATTTATGCATATCCCGGTATTAAAAGACGAAGTATTAGAAGCGCTTAAAATAAAAGAGGGCGGCATTTATGTCGACTTAACACTCGGCGGCGGAGGCCATAGTCGCTTGATTTTAGACGCGCTCAAAAAAGGAACGTTTTTAGGCTTTGATCAAGACCTAGATGCGATTAAAAGAGGACAACTCTTAAAAGAAGGCACCGAAGTTACGGTCCACTTGATTCATGCGAACTTTGTTGACTTTAAGACCCATTTAGAAGCCTTAAACATTGATAAAATCGATGGCGTTTTAATGGACCTTGGCGTCTCATCATTTCAACTTGATGAAGCCGAGCGGGGATTCTCATATCGCTTTGATGGACCTTTAGATATGCGGATGGATGCGACTCAATCGCTTAGTGCTAGTACCATCGTGAATACGTATGATGAAAAAACCTTGAAAGAGATTTTGTATCTTTACGGGGAAGAGCGTTTTGCCCCGCAAATTGTCAGAGCCATTATCAAACAAAGAAACTTAAAGCCCATTGAATCGACTCTTGAACTTGTCGATGTAATTAAATCAGCCCTGCCGATGAAAAAGCTTTCGCTGAAAGGCCATCCGGCTAAACAAACCTTTCAAGCTTTAAGAATGGCAGTCAATGAAGAAATGAAGGTTTTAAAAAACACGTTAGACACCTTAATCCCCTTTTTAAATGTAAAGGGAAGACTGGTGGTGATTAGCTTTCATTCTTTAGAAGACCGACTCGTCAAAAACGCGATGAAAGCCGCGTCGACGATTCATCATCCTGCTGGCCTTGTATCAATGCCTGATCACGTGGCTGACTTTCAAGTCATGACCAAAAAACCCGTTTTACCCACGGTCTATGAAACGGAAATAAACCCTCGTTCAAAAAGTGCAAAAATGCGTGTTTTAGAACGAATTAAAGCGGAATTGTGAGGCTTGATTTTATCATTTAAGCGTGCTAAAATAATCAAGCTTTAACGCAGGTGTGGTTTAATGGTAGAACATCAGCCTTCCAAGCTGACCGTGGGGGTTCGATTCCCCTCACCTGCTCCAAATGTAATTGATTGACAGCAAAAGCTGTCTTTTTTTTATAAAAAAAAGCTCTTTCGAGCTTTTTATTTAAAGGTCATCTCTGGTTTCATTTCAGCCACTTTAGATAAAGTGGTATACATACTGCAATATTCACAGGCTTTATCAAAGGCTTTTAGTATCTTTTCTTCCTTACCCGGTTCAGCGCCTGTTACCACCGCTTTAATCACGACTTCTTTGAGCGTGGTGGGAATTTCTTCTCGTTTAGTCCCGGTGATGTCATAAGAAACCGAACTGATGCTGAGACGTTGTTTATCAACGACACTTTGAAAGGTATGATTCAAACACGCGCCAAGGCCACCTAAAATAAGTTCATAGGGGGCAAAGCCACTCGCGCCAAGGGCCGTCTGACTTGAGGCTTTGAGTTCGCCTTGATTAGCGCCGTCAAAATCAATTTTTATATGGGTGACACTCATTTAGTCATCTCCTGGTAGCGTTTTTTACATTCTTCAATTAGTTTAACGGCGTCTGCTTTGGGATGAAAATCATAGACTTCAACTTTTTTATTTTCTTGAAGGTCTTTGTACGTTTGAAAGAAGTGACGGATTTCTCTTAAGGTGTGTTTAGGGACATCTTCGATCGCATGAATATCATCAAATCGTGGGTCTTTATCCATGACCGCAATAATCTTTTGATCTTTCTCGTCGTTATCCACCATATCTAAATACCCAATGACCCGGGCATCTACGTAGCACCCTGGAAATGTTTTTGTACTCGCAAGAATTAAAATATCGAGCGGGTCATTATCCTCAGCATGGGTGTTTTCAATATAGCCATATTCAGCAGGATAGGTCATTTCTGAATATAAAACCCGGTCAAGCTTAATTCGGCCGCGGTCCTTGTCGATTTCATATTTATTTTTGGTGCCCATCGGAATTTCAACGATGGCTTCTACAATAGTAGCTGGCATTTTAAGACTCTAACATCTTTTTCATATTACGATGCGGAATGCCTGCATCTAAGAAAACGTCCCCGTAAATTTCATAACCAAGCTTTTCATAAAAAGGAATCGCTTCGAGTTGACTGGCCAGTTTAACTTTATTTAAACCTTGGGCTCTGGCTTCGGCTTCCGCCGCTTCAACCAATGCTTTCCCAATCCCTTGTCCACGATAATCCTTCAAGACCGCTACCCGCCCAAGCTTTCCAGCATATAAGCGTGTGGTCCCAATAATTTTTTCTTCGTCATACGCATTGAATAAAACAGCGGTGTAATCATTGTTGTCATACTCATCTTCCCAGGGTACATTTTGTTCCACGATAAATACACGTCCCCGAATCGAAAAATGATCAAGAATTTGCTCTTTGCTCTTTGCTTGTTCAATATGCATAAACGTCTCCTCCTGTTGTGAAAAGGTTTTATTTTTTTGAAAAAAAGTGCTAAACTTAACAATCATATAGACTAGCCACGATTCATACTATTATTATAACTAATATTAAGACGATTTTTCACCTTAATTTTGTAATCCCTTTCAAGAAAGGATATCTCATGCATAAAGATTTTGTGATTACTCACGAACAAGGCCTTCACGCTCGTCCAGCGACTCTTTTAGTTGCGAAGGCTAATGAATTCATAATGAGCAAGTTGAACTCACTCACAAGATGATGATTGAGGTCAGTGCCTGATCATGGTCCTCATCTTTAGGTTCCAAGCAGGCCTTTTAGTCCGATTGAAGTCACGGTGAAAACCCCCAGTGCAAAGTCTTTGAGGTCTATCGCAACACTATTCTCAGGAAATTAACGCTGAGCTTGAGAGTTCCCAAGTCCCACCCTGAAGCTGACTTTTTTTGTGTGCAATGGTTTGCGCCTCTGTGTTAATCTCTCTTCAGCACCCAGTACTGAGTCACATTTTTAACAGATTGAAGATATTACACATTTAAGTATCTGATTTTGAACCAGAATCTGCTAATTTCAAATGACTTGTCACTGGGAGGCCCTTTAAAGGCTTGATAGGCCGCCTTTGATATGCTTGATCTGTTTCAGTGTAAAGGTTTCCTTTTTCTTAGGGGCAGCAAACATCGTGATGTAAGGCTCAAGTTCTGTAGCTCTTTAGTTTCTCTGATCAAACTCCAACAACTCTCATTTATCTGTCACTGCACTGTTGTTACCTTTTCATGATGGGAAAGTAGAATCAGTGTTATAAAGTGATTTACTTTTAAGCATTGGGATCTGATTGATATCTTTTCAAAGACCTAGTTTTGCATACCTGGCCTTTAGCCCACACTTTAAACTGGCATTAGTGTAATTTACTGCAGTGATCTGGTTCCTAAGATTTGATCTGCCCACATCAAAAATAGAATCTCTAAGTGTTTGTTTTTGACCTTGTCCTTCAACTGGAACATTCATATAGTTCATAGATAAAAAAAAAATATCTGACGCCATTATGTGTAAATAGATACAAAATAAATCAACTGAATCTCTTTTTGAAGAGTGGTTTTTATCTCCTTGCAAAATGAGTCACCTGCTCCTTAGTTCAATGACACTAAAGACTGAAGGTACATTACTCTCCAAACATGCTCCTCTATCTCAGATTGGATTAACAACATTATCGGTTAAGATTGCAAGTCCACAGGCAAGATGATCGTTACAATTTGTTAATCAAGCCTTTTAAGAAGCGGCATACCTTCTGTGTTTGACGTGGGTGGCATATCACAATAAACAAACAACAAGCGAAGTTTGATGTTCTGAATTCCTTTCTTTGGCACCAAATAAAATTATGGGATAATTTAATATAGAAAAAGTTACTAGAGCCCAAATCAGTTCTCCAGTTGGCTGAATCCCCGATACGATATGTTTCATAAACGCTCCTTTTATAATAAAAAACCCCCCGCAAAAAATGCGAAGGGCGCTTTAAACGCGGTACCACCTTGGTTTATATCTTAGGCCGGTAAGGGCGGCAACCCATTTGACATGATTCGGTCCATTCGATGTTGAGTTGGGTTTAGATTTCACTGGCCTAAACTCTCTTTGTCCAACTACTCACATGTACTATTCCGTGTCAGTTATCTTATTTTAAACTGCTTTTTCTTTTAAGGCAAGCTCTAAAGCATCAAGCAACGTTTTAAGTCTTGACACCACCGCTAAGAAAGGTTCTTTGGTGGTTAAGTTAATCCCAATCGCCGCGGTTTGATTGAGCGGCCAATCACTGCCTCCGGAGGCTAAGAGCGCTTGATGTTTTTCGATATTTTTAGGATCTTCCTTGACCATTTCATAGAGTTTTAAACTGGCAGCGAAACTGGTGGCGTATTGGTAGACATAAAAGGGAGTATTAAATAGATGGGGGATATAGGCCCAAACAAATTGCTTACCGGGTTCAGCAGCGATATCAATGCCATAGTAGTGTTGGTATAAATCAATCATGATTTTTGATAAAGATTCATGAGTGATGGGGTCGCCTTTTTCTGCGAGTTCATGGGCTCTAAGTTCATAAGTAGCAAACAACACTTGACGGTAGAACGTAGCCATGATGTCGTCAATGGATTGTTGAAGGAGGGCAATCTTGTCATCGACCGATCCTGGATTATTTTGAATCACGTAATCCAGTAAGACATGTTCATTAAACGTTGATGCAATCTCGGCGACGAAAATCGTATAGTTTTGAATCGCAGGGGGTTGGTGTTCCATTGCATACAAGGAATGCATCGAGTGGCCGGCTTCGTGAGCTAAAGTGAAGACGCTGTCTAAGGTGTCGTTATAGTTGAGTAAGATATAAGGATGCTCGTTAATCGCACTCCAAGAATACGCCCCTGTTCTTTTTCCTTCTTTTTCATAAACATCAACAAAACCATCTTCTAAGGCTTGATGGGCTTTTTGATTGAATGACTCCCCGAGATGGGCAATCGATTTAAAGAAGAGGTCCTTTGCTTCCGCATAGGTATATTTAGTGGAGCTTTCAGCAAGGTGTCTAAACCGGTCGTAGGTATGGTGGGTGCTTAAGCCGAGGGCTTTTTTACGAATCTCATAATAGCGTTTTAAAAGCTCGGTATTTTCATAAGCGACCTCAACGATGTTGTGATAGACCGAAGGATCAATGTTTTTACCGTGTAAGTACATCTCTAAACTGGAGGCGTATTTACGTGAACGCATCTGAGCTACGTCATTGTCGAGGACGTTTTTAAAGATTTCAGCATAGGTGTTTTTATTATCTGAATAATGTTTAAAGAAGGCTTCAAAGACCGTTTTACGGTCATCCTCATCTTCTAAATCCGCCAGATAAGCCCGGTAGTTTCCACTCGTAATGGTGAGGGTTTCTCCATTTTTTAAAGTGGCTTTGGTGTCGGTCCGGTCGGCGGTTGATAAGGCACTATGAAGATTAGACCCCGCTTGAGAAAGTGTAGAGAAGTTGGCAAGGATGCCTTCTTGATCTTTAGAAAGGACATATTGCTCGGCATGGAAAAGCTGAATCATCGGGAAGTGATATTCAGATAGCTCAGGGAACGATTGAATCGTCTTTATGACATAGTCTTGACCTAAGCTTAAAAGTTCGGGGCGTTCAAAAGCCGTCACTTGAGATAATCTTGAAAGCATGACCGCCATCTTTTGAACCCGGGAAGCATTTTCCACATCTTTTTTATTTAAATCACTTTTTAATGCGGCATATTGATAAAGTTTGTGGGCTTCTATTAAGGTGTCTTTTTGAAGCATAAAATACGCTTTAAAGGAGGATGGTTTTTTTAAAGTGCCTTCATAAGAAGGAATATCATCGACTCGTTTTGAAAACGTATTAAACGCTTGATTCCAGGTTTCTACCGTTGGATATAAGACCTCTAAATTCCAGTTCATATTGACCTCCAATTTGTTATCGATTATACCATAGAGTCTCGTCTGTAGACATGTAAACCCTTTCATGTTAAAAAACGAAAATTCTCCTTGGTTTTTGGATTTCTTATGTTATATTAGTTGTTAACACGACAAAGTGTCATACGTTTCTCAGCCTTAAAACCAAGGAGGGTTACCATGATTCAAATTTATACAACACCCAGTTGTTCTTCGTGTCGCAAAGCAAAAAAATGGCTTGAACAGCATCAAATAGAATACAAAGAAAAAAACATATTCAATATTCAGTTATCTCGTGATGACATTATGATGATGTTGAAAAACACGGAAAACGGATTTGAAGATATTATTTCAACGCGGTCTAAAATTTTCCAAGATATGAATTTAGATATCGAAGAGATGGCGATGAACGATCTCGTTGATTTCATCATCACTAACCCAAGTGTTTTAAGAAGACCCATCATTATCGAAGATAGTAAAATGCAAGTCGGCTATAACGAAGATGAAATTAGAACCTTTATCCCAAAACGCTTAAGAGAAATTATCATGACCACATCAAGCGATCACGGTGAAGATTCAGATTATCACTATGCATTAAAACTCTACATTGATGAAATTAATTCCTAAACCTCACTCCGGTGAGGTTTTTTTTGGCCCAACTTCTTATAATGATAACGTTTTAGTCGGTTGAATAAGCCGCCTAAAAAGGGTATAATAGGTCCGCTCAAAAAACTTTAAAGGAGGCATTTTATGCCAGTCAAAGTAGCGATTAATGGGTTCGGAAGAATCGGGCGCTTAGCCTTTCGCCAAATGTTTGAGGATGCGGCATTTGAAATCGTCGCAATAAACGACCTGACAGATGCAGAAAGCTTAGCGTATTTACTTGAATACGATACCGCCCAGGGACGCTATCGTCATGGAGAAATCAGTTACACCGAAAAAGCCGTTCACATCGCCGGAAAAAACGTTCCAATTTTCGCCGAAAGAGACCCCGAAAAGCTTCCATGGAAATCCCTCGGTGTTGATGTTGTTGTTGAGTGTACTGGATTTTTTACCGATGAAGCCAGCGCATCTAAACACGTCAAAGCGGGCGCTCGTAAAGTCGTCATTAGCGCGCCGGCCAAAGGAAATATCAAAACCATCGTATTTAACGTAAACCACGAAACTTTATCCAAAGATGACGTTATCATCTCAGGAGCGTCATGTACCACGAATTGTTTAGCGCCGATGATCAAAGTTTTAGATGATAAATTTGGGGTTAAACTTGGTTACATGACCACCGTTCATGCCTACACGAATGACCAAGCCACTTTAGACATTGCCCACCCTAAAGGCATTCATACCCGCAGAGGTCGTGCGGCCGCTGCTAACATCGTTCCTACGACCACCGGTGCTGCCGTAGCCGTGGGTGAAGTGCTTCCTCATTTAAAGGGGAAACTCGATGGCATTGCATTAAGGGTCCCAACCATTACAGGATCAGTCGTTGATTTGGTGGTTGAACTTAAATCAGATGCAACCGTGGCTTCCATTAACGCTGCCTTTGAAAACAAAACCAGTGAAACCTTGGGATATACCACCATGCCCATTGTCTCAAGTGACACGATCGGAATGACCTATGGATCTTTAATTGATGCAGCAATGACTTCGATGATTGATACCGAGGGTCGTAAACTATTCAAAATTTTAAGCTGGTACGACAATGAGATGAGTTACGTCTCACAAATGGTTCGGACGACCAAATACTTTGGCTCATTATAATTAAAGATAAAGACATCTTAGACCGCTTGAGATGTCTTTTTTTTAAGTGCTTTGTGATACAATAAGGCAAACGAAATAAGGATAAGATTGATGTATAGAGACTTTTTTGAAGGCCAATACCAACAAACCCCCCCGGTTGTTAAACCCCTTTCTATTCGGATCTTAATCAAAGTCTTGATTTGGACCTCTTTAATCGGATTAGGTGTTTTTAGTTTTATCTTTCCGCCGCTAGGGATTCCCCTCGCCGTCTTGTTGTATCATAGCGGTAAAAAAAGATATGCCATCTTTCCAACCTTAGGCATTTTAGCTCTGATTTTCTTAAATCTTTACAATCAAATTATGATTTTATTAACTCGCTAGGAGAATACGATGAAAAACCATGCGATGGCCAAGCGTCAAGCTTTGATGGCCGCCTTAGAAAAAGAATCAGTGGCCCTCTTAGATGCGGGCCAATTATTATCAAGTTCAGCCGATCAACATTATTCGTTTAAGCCCGCTCGTAATTTTTATTATCTAACCGGCATCCAAGCGCCTAATGCACGTTTGATGATGATAAAGACCACTTCGGCGCAAAAAATATTATTATTTTTAGAGGCGGATACCCCCCATTCTTTAAAATGGGAAGGTCCTAAATTTTCAAAAGAAGAAGCGATGGAAGTGGGCGGCTTTAAGGCTGACGAAATTTTCTCATTGAATCAATTTGACGGTCAATTCCAACAACTCATGTCGTATGCTCGCTCCCCTTATGGGATGCCCCCTAAACACCTGTATTTAGACTTGCCTCATCCCAGTGTTCATCATGAACCTGTCGCCTTGGCTCAGTTTAAATCCGTCGTTGATCATTTCAAAGAACTCAAAATTGAGAGTCTCAGTGGTCATTTAGCGGTGCTTAGAATGATTAAGTCCCCAGATGAAATCCAGGCCATTAAAGCCGCGATAGCGATTACCCATCAAGGACTTAACCAGATTTTAAAACACCTAAAAACCCGTCGCTTTGAATACGAGTGTGTGGCTGATTTTAACTTTGCGTTAAATCTTGCTAATTGCCCAGATACAGCCTTTCATACGATCGCCGCAAGCGGTGAAAATGCGATGGTATTACACTATGACGTTAACACGGCTTCGCTCCCTAAAGAGGGTTTGATTTTATTTGATTTAGGCGCATTAACTTCTTTATATGCCGCAGATATATCACGAACTTATCCTCTAACAGGCGTCTATGAAGGAAAATATAAAGCCATGTACCAGGCGGTCTTAGACGTTCAAAAAGAAATGATTGAAGCGGTTAAACCGGGTCAAACTTGGAAAGTCCTTAACGAGATGGCAAAGGACCGTTTGGCTGAAAAAGCCGTCGCATTAAAATTAATTTCAAATAAAGAGGCCATCACTGAAGTTTATTATCATTCCATCGGGCATTACTTAGGATTAGATGTTCATGATGTGGGGATCTATGATGAGCCCTTTAAAGCCGGGATGGTATTAACCATTGAACCTGGACTTTATGGAGACGGCATCGGGGTTCGGATTGAAGATAATATCTTAGTCACTGAAACCGGCCATGAGAATTTATCCGCCGCTATTGAAAAAGAAATTACGGCCATTGAAAGCATCCTTAAAGCATCCTAAGGATGCTTTTTTTTATGCTTATGAGACCTTTTAAAATGATATAATGAAAAGGTGAAAAATACGAATTTAACCCGGGTTGAAGGCTTCATCAAAACGGTGACCTTCCATAATCCTGACAATGGTTTTTCAGTCTTAAAAATTCAAACGTCCGACGCGATTCATCCGTCTCTTTTTAAGGATGAATCTGAAGTCATCACAGCCACGGGTATTTTGATTGATCCGCAAAAAGGAGAACCCCTTATTTTAGAGGGGACGATCGAAACCCATCCGAAGTTTGGCCGCCAACTGAGTTTCATCTCTTATCAAAAAGAAACCACTTTTAGTCAAGAAGGATTAGTGGATTATTTAGCCAGTGATTTATTTCCGGGAGTGGGGTTAAAGACGGCCGAAAAAATCATCAGCACGTTAGGGGAAAAAGCCCTTGAATTGATCCGGGAAAACCCCTCCGTTTTAGCGGGCATTCCGGGGGTCTCTAAAAAGATCCAAGCCAGCTTGCCCACCGCTTTAAAAACACATTTAGACCAAGAAAAAATTCGGGTCAAGTTATTAGGGCTAGGCTTAACAGTGGGCTTGATTAAAATTCTCATTAAAACCTACCAAGACAAGACGATTGATAAAGTCACTAAACGTCCTTATGATTTGATGAAAGAAGTGAGAGGCATTGGTTTTGAACGGGCCGATCAGATTGCGATGCAGGCCGGATTTGAGAAAAATCATCCAGAGCGATTAAGAGCCCTGGTCGCCTATTTATTTGAGCTTTTATCGTTACGTCAAGGTCACACGCATTTGCCTACCGAAGAACTTCAAAAAAGGCTATCTGAAAGATTAGATGCTGACGATCTTGGGATGTCCTTTGATGATGCGGTAAGCATCTGTGAAGAGGCGGTTCAATTTGGTTGGTTGATTCAAGATGAAAATACCTATACCTTACCGCTTTATCAAAAAGCCGAACGAACCATTGCCAACTTCATGATCGCGGCTTTAGAAGAGGAAAACTCGCTTCCAGATGACTTTGAGAGCTTACTAAGCACCCATCTAAAGACGCTCGATATTACCTATACCAACGAGCAACATGAGACCTTGATTCAAGCCTTTAAGTCATCAGTTTTTATGATGACCGGAGGCCCCGGAACGGGCAAGACCACCCTCATTAAAAGCATCATCGCTTTAGCAAAATCTCTTGATTATGAGGTCGCTGCCATCGCTCCTACTGGGAAAGCGGCCCGTCGTTTAGAAGCGGCTACAGGGGAAAAAGCCTTCACGATTCATCGCTTTTTAGGGATTCGCCCAGATGGTAAACCGCAATACCATCTCTTTCAAAAAGCCCCGGTTAATTTTTATATCATCGATGAGATAAGCATGGTCGATGTGGTCTTAATGGCCACCTTAATTGACGCGGTCAAAGAAGGCTCTAAGCTAATATTAGTGGGAGATGAAGCCCAGTTACCGAGTGTTTCACCGGGTCAAGTTTTAGCGGATTTAAAAACCATTGTTCCCCATCGCACCCTCCATGAAATTCACCGTCAAGCCGAAGCCTCACCGATCATTAAACTGGCTGAAACCTTTCGCTATCAAACCTATCAAGCTCCGTGGCAGCACCCTCCTTATTTGGTGATGGAAAAAATCTTAGAAACCGAAAGCTTAAAAGTGATTTTAAGCCTCGTTAAAAAATTTCATCAACAAGGTATTTACGACATTGGAATCTTAATTCCGATGTACCAAGGTTTTTCTGGAATTGATGCGGTGAACACGTATTTACAAACCCATTTAAATCAAGAACCCTTAGTTAAACTTAGTGAGATTGCTCACTATAAAAAAGGCGATAAAGTGATTCAACTTAGCAACAATTATGATACACTCATCATGAACGGTGAACTCGGAATCATCACTGAAATCAACCCGATTGCTAAGACCTTAAATGTCCAATTCGAAGAGGCCTTAGTGACGTATAATAAGGAGTCCTTTAAAGACCTACGACTCGCTTATGCGATGAGTATTCATAAATCTCAAGGGAGTGGTTTTGACGCCGTGATTATGCCTCTTTATAAACGGTTCATGCCGATGCTAAACCGGCCCCTCATTTATACCGGGATTACCCGCGCTAAGACGTACTTAACCTTGTTTGGTGAGCTGGATTTAATTCCGTATGCTTTAAAAAGAAATACGCATCAACGTCTCACCCAATTACCATTAAAACTTAAAAATAGTCCCACACTTGATCAAGAACTAAGTCCTTATGATTTTTTATAGCGAGGTATCTAGATGCGCATTGAAGCGGATTTAAAATTAGATTTTTCCGATGTCTTATTTCGACCCAAACGATCGACCTTAAAAAGTCGAAAAGAAGTCGATCTAAATCGTGAATATACATTTAAATATTCTAAACACTCTTACCAAGGGATCCCAATTATGGCCGCTAATATGGACGGTGTTGGCACCTTGAAAATGGCCGAAAGTTTATCCCAAAAAGGGCTCTTTACGTGTTTGGTTAAAAGTTACACCTTGGCCGACTTTAAAACCTTTAAAGGCACCTATGACCCTCGTCTCATCGCGGTCTCAACCGGAACAAGTGATAAAGACTTAGATAACCTTCAAGAAATTTTAAAAGCTCATCCTGAATTTCATACGATTTGTATTGATGTTGCGAATGGGTATTCAGAACACTTTGGTGATTATGTCGCCCGCGTCAGAAAACTATACCCTGATCATATTCTGATTGCGGGAAATGTCGTTACGGCCGATATGACTCAAGAACTTGTGTTAAGAGGCGCCGACATTGTTAAAGTGGGGATTGGCCCAGGCAGTGTATGTACGACCCGGATTCAAACAGGGGTGGGATATCCTCAATTATCCGCGATTATTGAATGTGCCGATGCCGCCCATGGTTTAGGTGCTCACATCATTGCAGATGGGGGATGTACGTGTCCTGGGGATGTTGCTAAAGCCTTTGGCGCGGGAGCAGACTTTGTCATGCTCGGTGGAATGCTCGCAGGGCATGATGAAGGAGAAGGCCAAATTGTCACCAAACATGAATTTACCGGTGACTTAGACCCTCAAAGCCATCAAATGATGTTTGAACCTTATCAATACGTTGAATTTTATGGAATGTCTTCAGACACTGCCATGAAAAAACATAAAGGGGAAATGGCTGATTATCGTTCCAGTGAAGGTCGGACGGTCAAAATCCCATACCGAGGTCCTGTTTTAGCGACGGTGAAAGATATTTTAGGTGGCATCCGCTCGACGTGCACGTATGTTGGAGCGGAGAACTTAAAATCCCTCTCTAAATGCACCACGTTCATCCGAGTGGCCCGTCAATTTAATGACGTGTTTGCCTAAGATTCATTGCTTTAAATCGATTAATTCTTTATAATAAAACCAATTAATATAAAAGACATGACAGCGAAGAGTTCATATCTAGAGAGTTTGGGCCGGTGGAAACCAAATAGTCCTCATCGATGTTGCTCCTTTTAGGGTAATTAATTCGCGTTGCGGCGTTAAAAGCTCAAAGTGCTGCGTCTTTTTAAGCAGAATATAGGTGGTACCGCGGACAACCTCGCCCTAGTGTTTTTTTTAGGGCGTTTTTTTAAGGAGAAAACCGATGAAATCCCAATTAATTAAAGAGACATGGATTCGATTTTTTAAAGAACGAGGCCATATCATTGAACCGTCAGCATCATTAGTGCCGGTAAATGATCCTTCTTTACTATGGATTAATGCGGGGGTCGCTCCTTTAAAAGGATACTTTGAAGGGTCAAAAATCCCTTCGCATCCGCGTTTGGTCAATGCCCAAAAATGCATCCGGACCAATGACATTGAACAAGTTGGAAAAACAGCACGGCACCATACATTTTTTGAAATGCTTGGAAATTTCTCGATTGGTGATTATTTCCGTGATGAAGTAATACCCTGGGCCTTTGAACTTTTAACAAGTAAGGCCTATTTTGGAATGGACTTAGACAAACTGTATTTCACCGTCTATCCAACCGATCAAGAGACCTATGATTTATGGTTAAAAATGGGCGTTGATAAAACCCACCTTCTAAGGACTAATTACAACTTCTGGGAAATTGGCGAAGGACCCTGTGGACCTTCCACGGAAATCTTTTATGATCGCGGCGATGCGTTTGGCCCTAACGATCCATCGATGATTGAAAATGACATCGAAAACGATCGCTTTGTCGAAATTTGGAACATCGTCTTTTCTCAGTTTCAAGCGAAAACCGGTTTAAGTCGAGATCAATACCCCGAACTCCCGAGTAAAAATATCGATACGGGAATGGGCTTTGAACGGATGGCTGCTATTTTACAAGGGGCTCAAACCAATTTTGAAACTGATCTTTTCCTTCCCATCATCCAAGCAATGGAAGAAAAAACAAAGATTCCTTATACCGGTCAAATGGCCTATAAAGTCATGGCCGACCATCTTAGAAGCGTCGTTTTCGCTCTTGCTGATGGGGCTCAACTTTCAAACGAAGGAAGAGGATATGTTTTAAGAAGGCTTTTAAGACGGGCTGTTAAACATGGAAAGTCATTAGGTTTTGAAAAACCGTTCTTACATGAATTTGTCGATACGGTGATTAGGGTCATGAAAGAAAGCTATCCTTATTTAGAAGCCCAATCGGCTCGGTTAAAGCACGTCATTTTTAAAGAAGAAGCCCGTTTTTTTGAAACCTTAAATGCAGGTGAAAAAAGACTGAGTCAATGGATCGACGAACACTCTGCATCAATGATTCCTGGGGATGAAGTCTTTAAAATGTACGACACATTTGGCTTTCCAGTCGAACTCACCCAAGAAATTGCTGAAAGCCACGGTCGCTCGATTGATATTGAGGGATTTAAAGACCATTTAAACGCCCAAAAAGACCGGGCTCGAAATGCACGTCATCAAAACGCATCGATGCGAGATCAAGATCCTGAATTGATGGCATTTAAAACCCCATCGACCTTCGATTACGATCAATTAGAGCTTTCAAGTATCGTCATCTTTAAAAACAAGGATGGCATCGTCACCGAAAAAACACCTTTTTACGCAGAGAGTGGGGGCCAAGTTTCAGATACGGGTCACATCACTTTAGGCTTAGATGTCTACCCTGTCATCGATGTTGTTAAACTTCCAAACGGTCAAACCATGCTTCTCTTGGAGGATTTTCAAGGCGATGTCGGTGATCAGGTTACCCTTACCGTGGATGCCGATGTAAGACGTCTCACCGAACATCATCACTCTGTGACTCACTTAGTATTTAAAGCTTTAAGAGAAAAAATGGGTGCCCATGTTCACCAAGCAGGGAGTGCTGTTGGACCTGAAACATCACGCTTTGATTTCACGCATGATGAGATGCTTCTTGATGAGACTATCCTTTCCATCGAAGCCCTAACCAATCAATACATCGAAGAAGCCCATCCGGTTAAAACCCATATTACTTCTTTGGAAGAAGCGAAGAAAAAAGGGGCGGTGGCTGAATTTGGTGAGAAATATACCGAGAAAGTCCGGATGGTGGATATGGGAGTCACGCTAGACTTGTGCGGGGGAACCCATGTTAAAAACACTCGTGAAATAGACACATATGCCTTAATCTCTGTGGAATCTAAAGGCTCTGGAATCTACCGAGTCACCGGGTTAGCAGGCGATAAAGTTAAGCACCTTGATGAGCACCTTAAAGGCATGCTTACAGCGCTTGAAACTCTCCATCAAAAGGCGGCACCTATGATTGAGAAAGCCGATCAACTCAAGATTTCATATGCATTCCCAACGCCGCCTCCTGTTCGTTTTAGTTATCAACGGATTTTAGATTTAAGAACCTACATGGCCTCGTATCAAGAAGCCCTAAAAACGTTGGAAAAAACCCTTCAAAAAATCAGTCAAGAAAATGCACTAGATGACATCAATACGTATTTAGTTAATCGTGTGGATGATCAGCTCCTATTTAAAGCTCAGTTAGACCCAGATATCTTTAAAACGTTAGTCGACCGGTTATTTGAACATGTTAAAGGCGTAGTGATTGGCGTGAATCAAACTGATAAATTGATGTTTGTTGTTAAGAGTTCACGTCCCGAATTTCATGCAGGAGAACTTGTCAAAACCGCCGCTTCAATGGCCGGCGGTGGCGGTGGCGGTGGGGCTAACTTTGCCCAAGCAGGAGCCAAAGAAGTGGGCCAAGTGGATGCGATCATGGATTACTTTAAGTCGGTGATTCGATGAAATACATGAGCCTTGACTTAGGGTCAAAATCATGTGGCATTGCGGTCAGTGACCCATATGGTCAGTTGATCCGGGGCTTAAAAAACCTAACGTTTGATGCGCTGAATTATGACCAATTGACCGACACCTTAAAACATTTGATCGATTCAGAAAAAATTGAAAGCATCGTAATTGGTTATCCGCTTTCGTTATCAGGGGAAGAAAAAACAGAAACCAACATGGCTAAACGTTTGAAAAAAGCCCTTGCTAAAAAAACCGAGTGTCCGATTGAACTCTTTGATGAACGATTTTCTTCAAAAAGAGCCAGTGCGATGATGATTGAACAAAACCTATCAAGAAAAAATCGTAAAGAGCGTCTCGATGAAATGAGTGCTGTAATCATACTTACCGATTACCTCACTTGGAAAGGAAACCAAAATGAGTAAAAACATTACCTTACATGATGATCTTCCTGAGGATAAAAGACTTGAAGTAATGGATGAAAATGGCGATACACAGATTTATGAAATTATCTTAACCTTTCATTCAGATACCTTGAATAAATCGTATGTCATCTACAAAGAACCCGGGGATTCGGATGAAGCCTTTGCGGCTGCTTTTAACGAAGACAATAAAAACGGGGGCCAACTTGAAGCCATCGTTGAAGATGAAGAATGGGACATGGTCGAAGAAGTCTTAAATACGTTCTTAGATGAAGAGTCTAGTGAAGTCTAAATCCCATGATCATTACGTCACTGCCCTCCATGCTAAAAGCTTTGAGGTCTTAACTGAGGTTTTATCTAATCCTAAGCTGAAAACTTATTGTGAGATTGGGACGGGATACGGGGAAACCACGCGAAAGCTAAAAATCCTTTATCCTCATTTAAAAATCCTCACCCTTGAAAAAAAAGAACCGGTTTATTTAGATGCTGCAAAAACATTAAGCCCCTTTGAAGACGTGACCGTATTGCATATTGATGCAATGGATTATGTTCCGCTTCAATCCTTTGATGTCATTTTGATTGATGCTTCTAAAAGCCAACAACAAAAAATCATGGAAAAGTATCTCTCTTTTTTAACCCCTCAAGGGACGATGCTGATTGATAATATTCATATCTCACGCTTAAAAAAGGAACCCCCCACACGCTCTCGTAAAGCGTTGATTAAAAAACACGAAGCCTTCGTGGACTATTTAAAAACCCATCCCGAAATAGAATTAACCCTTTTAGATGTTGGGGATGGCATCGCAGTGATTAAAAAAATCAATCGTTAATCACCCAAAATAGTGTAAAAATGAGTATAATAATGGATGAAAAGAGGGACCGATGGAATCTAATAAATATCAATTAACTCTGGAAGGGTTAGAAGAACTTAAAAGTGAATTAGATAAATTAAAAAATACCGACCGAGATAAAAACCTTGAGGCTTTAAAAGAAGCAAGAGCGCAAGGGGACCTTTCGGAAAATGCGGATTACGACGCCGCCCGAGAAGATCAAGCCCGGATTGAAGGCCGGATTAAAGAAATAGAAAACATCTTAAAAAATTATTCTTTAATTAAGTCCAATGCCAGGGGTAAAAACATTCAAATAGGCCGTAAAGTGCAACTTCGGCTCAATGATGAAAAACCCGTTGACTACACCATCGTGGGTTCTTTAGAGGCCAATCCTTTTAAAAACCGAATTTCGAATGAATCACCGATTGGAAAAGCAATTATTGGAGCGAAAGAAGGCGACGTGAAAAACGTCAAAACGCAATCCAATAAAGAAGTCAAAGTCACAATCGAAAAAGTTTATTAAAAGAATGGATTCCATTCTTTTTTTACATGAGACCTCGCATGAAAAAAATGTATTTATTCGCCCTTGAAGATGAGAGAAATGCCTATTTAAGCGGCCTTAAAGAGCCTGTTCATGGTGAAGGGTCTTTCTTTGTGGATGGACCTAATGCATATGGAATCACCGGGGTTGGCAAAGTATTTACTGCCATGAATACGGAACGGTTTTTAGCAACCTTCAAACCCGATTTAGTCATAAATATCGGGGTTGCTGGAGGCATAAACCGTACCACTAACGATTGGATTGTGGTCGATGAAACGCTTTTTTATGACGTGGATGTGACGGCTTTTAATTATCAATGGGGTCAATATCCAAAAGCGCCTGCGACCTTCAAAGCCTCTAAAAATAGTATCGAACGTTTAATTAATCATCCGCCTAAGGATAAATCTATTCATAGCGGATGGGTAGCAACAGGAGACCGTTTTTTAACCGATGTTAGCCCCCTTGAGCGGATAGAAAAAGAGGTTTTAGCGGTCGATATGGAACTAGCAAGTATCGCGCTGGTCTGTGAGCACCATGAGGTCCCATGGATCTCAATTAAAACCATCAGTGATACAGTTGGAACACCTTCTCAAATTGATGATTTTGATCGCTGGGTCAAAGAAGGCTTAAGAAAGCTTGCCCCCTGGATTGAAGGAGCTTTAAATTGAAATGGGTTTTTAATGGACTTGAATATGAAGTCGATATTCATCCTCTTAAAAAAGCTAAACGGGTCACCGTCCGCAAAAAAGCATCCTACCACTACGCGATTAGAACGCCAAGACACGTTCCAATAGCTTCTTTAAAAACGCTTTTTCATACACAATTAGAACTCCTTGAAAGTTTACCGACTCCATTGGATTATGAAGAATACTTGGGGCGCGATGTCATTGATCTTTGGGGAGAGCCGACTGATCAATTTAAAGGATTAACCCCCGATCAAAAACGTCTTAAGCTCGATGAAATCTTATTAGAAGAAGTTCAGTTTATTGAAATGTATTTTAAGAAAACCCAGTTTAAAATCGATTTAGATGATTTGAGCTATCAAGTTAAAACGTATCAAAGCAAGTTTGGAAGTTGTCACCCTAAAGACCGGGTTATTCGATTTAATCGGCTCTTAGTCCATTATCCAAAAAAATTTTTAGAATATATTTATGCGCATGAAATTGTTCATCTAAACGTCCCTAATCATCAACCCGCTTTTTATCAGTTACTTCAACACATTGAAAAAGAGGCGACTCGCCTCAAAATCGAACTTAACCACTATCACACGGCATTCACCCGAGGTTAATATGATTTCCATGTTTCTAGACCCATATAAATGCATTCCTTTAGATGTCGTCGACCACGTTTCAAAGGTCGACTTAAAGGCGTACCAAGAAAAAGGGTTTAAAACGTTATTAATCGATGTCGATAACACCTTGATTCCTTATGATGATCGAGCTTTAAAACCGTGGCATGAAGCCTTTAGAAAAGAAATAGATACTTATGGTTTTAATGTCATATTGGTCTCAAATAATGCACAGGCTAAAATTGAAGAATTCTCAAACGCCTTTAAAGCCCCCTTCATTCACCGGGCTCAAAAACCCTCAAGAAGAGGCTTCAGAAGAGCACTAAAGATGGTCAATGCCAACATCTCTGAAACGATCGTAATAGGGGATCAATTAATGACAGATGTTTACGGGGCGAACCGTTTAGGAGTAAAAAGTATATTAGTCCGTCCGATTCGTTCAAAAACAGAGAAATGGTACACCAAACTCACTCGCCGCTTAGAAACGCAAATGCTAAAAAAAGTAAAAATTATTAACCCAGAAATGTACGAGAAAATTATGACGGTGCATCGTGGCTGAGTGGCGTTGCATTGGCTGCGGAGGCCCTTTACAAAACACCGATGTTCTCGGGGCTTTTTACACACCTAAACCTCAAGATGAAAAAATCCCTGTTTATTGTGAACGGTGTTACAAAATTCGCCACTATGGACAAATCAAACCTAGTTTTTTAACCGACACAATGGTTTATGAAACCCTTCATCAAGTAGAAAAAAGACCTGGAGTTATGGTTTTGGTTACGGATGCGATTGATTTTTCAGGCTCCATTCATCCTTTCTTCGTAGCCATGTCTGAGGCAAAAAGAACTCTCGTCATCGTGAATAAAGTAGATGTATTACCCCACGCTGTTTCGGAACAAACTCTTAAAAAGAGATTTTTAGAAAAAGCAAAAAATGCGGGCCTTTCGATTGATGAGCTCATCTTGGTTTCAGCATTGAAAAAGAAAAACATTGATGCGCTCCATCAGGCCTTATTAAAAGCATCTAGAGGCCAAGATTTATATCTGATGGGTTTAACGAATGTAGGTAAAAGTTCGATTTTGAATGCTTTGTTATCAGCCCAGGGATTAAATGCCACCATAACAACCAGTTTTGAACCCAATGTTACTCAAGATCTAATTCCTTTTGATATTGGTTCACAAACCCTCTATGACACGCCTGGTCTTACCTCAAAACACTCCTATCGTTACTTTTTAAAAGGATCCTCATTGAGAGCCGTCTTACCTTTAAAAGAGATTAAACCAAGAGTCTTTCAAAATTTAGTGGATCAAGTCTTTTATGGTGGTGGCTTATTTTACTTGATTCCGAGCGCTACTAAAGACAGTACCTTAGTCGCCTTTTTTTCAGAAAAACTGATGATTCATCATCGCCATAATGGAGAGGCAGAAGAATTCTTTAAAACCCGTCAAATGGAATTTTTAGTACCCCCTGTGTCATCAGACTTGCCGTCAAGAATGATGAAAACCAGCTTTGTATTAAATGAATCAAAAAAAGACATTGTCTTGCCTGGATTAGGCTTTATCACTTTAAACAAAGTCAAAGCGGTGGATGTTTATCATTATGAATCCGTAACACCCTTGATGGAAGAGGGGTTGATTGGATGAATTTACTCAACGATTTAAAAAATAATTATCAAAAAAACCCGAACCGACTCACCCACATTGAAGGTGTGGTGGCGTGGTCAGTCAAACTGGCCAGCCATTTAAACCTTGATTTAGAAGCGATGCGAACTGCGGCTTATTTACATGATTTCACGAAGCCCTATTCTAAAAAAGATCATGAAACCATTTTTAAGACCTATCACGAAAATGTTCCAAACGATTTCCCCACGTTTGCTTATCATGCGGTCTCAGCGGCCTTGGTTGGAGACCATCTTTATCAGATAAAAAACCCTGAAATCTTAAACGCAGTTCGTTACCATACGACGGGGCGACCCGCGATGAGTCTGTTTGAAAAAGTCTTAATGTTTGCTGATAAAACTGAACCCTCTAGACCGTATGAAGAGGCTGATCTTTTAAGAAAAAAAGCACTCGAAAATTTTGATCAAGCGTTCATCTTGATGTTGACGTTACTTCAAGAATATGACGTCTTAGAAAATCGGCCGATCAATCCTTATTCCCAGTTAACCTATCAATTTTACTTAACCCAGGTGGAGGCCTCATGAGTCAACTAGATGTTGCTTTAAATATATTATCGGATTTAAAACTTGTGGACCAAATGGTCTATGAGGTTAAAGACACGCAACCGTATCATGACTACATCATCATTGCGACGGCCACCAATTCGCGACAACTTCAAGCCTGTTTAAAACGGTTTAAAGAACTCCATTCCGATGATCATGCCTTATTAATGGAAGGGTCCACTTCCTCAAGCTGGGTTCTAGTGGCTACGGGTGATGTGGTCGTTCATTTATTTACCAAAGAAGACCGTGACTATTATGATTTAGAAAAGATTTGGTTTGACCGTCCTCATTGGAGCGTCGAAGTCGCGTGAACCCCTATGACTTTTTTTCACCCTTTTATCAAGCCCATTACGACCACGCTCTTAAAGACATCTTTTTAAATATCATCGCTGAACAATCCCCCATCACCTCCACGCTTGAAGTCGGATGTGGCCCAGGTTTTATGGCCTTAGCTTTAGCTGAAAAAGGGTATACGGTAACGGCGACGGATATCAGTGAAAATCTCCTTTTGAACGTCCAAGAAAACGCCCTAATAAAAGGCTTGAATATAATCACCAAAACATATGATATTCTGACAGAACCGAAAGAGACTTATGGCTTAGTCGTGATGGTTTTTGATGTCTTAAATCATTTAGAGACCCTCGACCAATTTGCGACCGCCATCACGCATTTAATTGCCCTCACTAGACCCGGAGGGACATTGATTTTTGATGCCTTAAAACTAGACTATTTGAGAAATCTTATTGGTTATCAAGAAACGTTTACTTTAGGAGAAGAGACCTTAATTTGGTCGGTAAAAGAAGGGGCCAATCCAGACAGTGTTCGTCACCTCTTTCAAAAAGAGAACCGGATTCAAACCTTAAATCAACGGACCTTTACTGAAGCTACACTTCGTTCTTTAATTCCTCAAGATTTAGATCTCATCACCGTAGAGCTTGAAGACCGGATGATTTATATTTTAAAAAAGTAAAAACTGTGAGTTGAGCGAATGTTCCTTATGAGAGGAGCATTTTTTTTATGAAAAAACAATGGCTAATAGGGGGAGCCTTTATCTTAGTATTAGGCTCTTACTTAGGGGTACGATTCTTGAATCCAGATTCGCCCCCTCCCCGTTTAGAATTTTCTTCAATCGAACGTGAAACTCTTCAAGAAGAGACGATTTTTGTCGATATTCGGGGGGCTATTATGCGTCCTGGTGTTTACAAAGTGTTAGCCAGTGACCGGGTTTTTCAGATTGTTCAAAGAGCCGGAGGGTTTCATCCGAAGGCCAATCAAAGCAGTATCAATCAAGCAGGATTTTTGTTTGATGGAGATGTGATCGACGTTTTGTTCATTGGTCAAACCGAAGATTCAACCTCAACCCCAACCCGCATTTCTTTAAATAGAGCCGATCAAGCCACGCTTGAAACCTTACCCGGCATTGGACCAAGCACCGCTCTTGCGATCATAAAATACCGGGAAAAGACCCCGTTTAAATCCATCGAAGACTTAATGAAAGTCCCGGGCATTGGGGAAAAGACATATGAAAATCTTAAAGATCAAATTACCCCTTAAAGGGAATCTACTATATTTAGCCCTAGGTCTATTGATTTTCAGTTTAATTAAAGACGCCTTTTTCATGGTGCTTGTCGCTGGAATATATGCGGTGTTTCTATGGAAAATAGAACGCTCTTTGGTTTGGGGTGTTATTTTTATTAGTTTGATTTATGCCGCGTCATGGTCACTGAACTTGATTGAACCAAGTCTTCCTGAAGACGGCATTGTCTTAAACGTTCACCCCAGTGGAACCCGTGTTTTAATTCGTTCAAACGGAACCCGGTACTGGGCTTATGTGGATGAAGTTTATGACGTCGGGGATGTTTTAAGTTTTAAAGCGACTCCAACGAATTTCAAGACCCCTGATCTCCTAGGCGCTTTTGATTACCCCTCCTATTTAAAAGCCCGGGGTATCAGGGGGTCTTTTTTTACCGATGAAGTCATCCTGATCAACCATCGTTTCACGCTCCATCAAATCCCGGCTAGAGTGGAGACGTATATTGAACAGCGCTTTACGTTCATGCGGCCTTATTTAAAAGCTTTTATCCTAGCTGACCGAAGTGAATTTGAAGGCCCCTTCACTGACGCCGTCAACGCCTTAGGGGTCTCCCATATCTTTGCAATATCAGGCCTTCACATAACCTTTGTGGCAATGGGACTGGATGCCGCCTTTAAAAAAGTAATCGCCCCTAACCCTAGACGATATGGTATTTTAATATTCTTAGGATTTTACGGACTCTTAACCGGCTTTACACCCTCTTTTATTCGGGCGAGTTTTTTATTTGGGTTTATTTCCTTTCAATCATCTAAAAAAGAGGGCTACACGCCTCTGGATGGGCTTTCTTTAATCTTTATTTTGATGATGATATTTAGACCTTTTTCACTTTCTGACCCGGGCTTTGTTTTGAGTTATTTAGTGACTTTTGGCCTCTTAGGGATGGTCCCTTATTTAAAAGGATCCCTAGGCTTGTTTAAAGTTTCTTTGATTGCGTTTGCGATGACCTTACCCATTATCACAGGGTTACATGGAAGTGTAAATCTATCTAGTCTGTTCTTTAATTCCTTGTACGTTATCGCCCTTACTTTTTTGATTTTGCCGGGCTCATACATCGTCTTTGTGTTTCCTTTTTTAGAACCCTTATTCAGTGGGGTCATTCCCTTGTTTGAAGCGGTCACGTTCTTTTTTTATGAGACGTTATATTTTCCAGTCACGATTCCTTTTTTATATGGTTTTTTCAACGTGATTTATTACATGATACTAGGAGGATTAATGGCAAAGCCTCATTTACTAAAACCCTATCTTTTTATGGGTTTATTTCTAGGAATGTTATTGCTTATAAGGCCTTTAAACCCTTTCCAACAAATCACCCTTTTAGATGTCGATGGAGACGCCCTCATTTTTGAAGACAAGTTTCAGCGTTGTGTGGGCTTGATTGATGGAGGGAGTGAACATACAGCGTCTGACTTTATTCGGCATTTGAAGTTGAGTGGATACCGGCATTTTGATTGGGTCATTGTCACCCATGATCATGCTGATCATACAGGAGGGATAAAAGCGCTCCTTAACGATCCTTATTTTACGGTCGATCAAATTAGAACTGAAGCCCAGGCAACAGAGACTTTAAAGGTCGTACCGTGTGGTCATCTTCAACTCATCTTTTACCCCTGGATGCCTTTTCCCCAAACCAATAATCGCTCTTTAATTACGGGTCTTTTCATGGATGGGTTTTCACTTCTATCCACCGGTGATATCGAAGCCGAGGCGGAAGCGATTTTTCTTGATTATAATTCTTTTGAATATACCGCTTTAGTTTTACCTCATCACGGATCGAATACCTCATCCTCTGAGGCCTTCATCGATCAAGTGAATCCGCAAATGGCTTATGCGAATCTCCCCCACCGTAATGTCCATGAATTTCCTCACACCGCTGTCATCATCAGGCTTGAAGAGCGAAATATCCCTTATTTCACGACCGATCAAAAAGGGACGATAAAGATTCGAAATTCAACATTTAAGCCGTAAGAAGACCCCTGCATTCATGCTATAATTTAGATATTAAGGAGTAAGCATGCCGTTAATTATTATTGTCGGGGAAGACCGGTTTAGTGTAAAAAATAAAGCCCAACAACTCATCAATGAAGCAAAAATTGATGATTTTTCTACGGCGCTTTATGATGTGTCTGAAACGCCCCTAGACGAAGCCTTAAATGACGCCCTTACAATTCCTTTTATGGCGGATCAAAAAGCCGTAATCATTCGCCACGCCCATTTCTTTTCAGATCCTAAAGAAGCAGCGATATATAAAGACTCGGAACACTTCAAACAATTAGCCACCGTCAATTTAGACCATGTTTATCTCATTTTTTTAGTCGAAGGAAAGAAAATTCTAGATAAACCTGCATTGTTAAAAGCCGTGGGGGATGTCGCTGAAGTGATCAGGTTAGAGCCTAAAAAACCTGAAGATTTAAAAGCCTGGATTGATCGTCAACTTGCTAAAGCTGAATTAAGATTAGCGGGACCTTTAAAAGAGGTGCTTTATGAGCGAATGACGCATGACCCTGAAGTAGCCTATCAAGAAATGAAAAAACTTTTGCTTTACACGTATGAAACAAGAACCATTGATTTAGAAACACTTGAACAATTGATTACCCCTGTTTTGGATGAAGATGTCTTTAAAATCATTAACCAAATGCTCGAAGGAAAAAAAGAAAAAGCCTTCAAAACCATCGAAGACTTGTTAAGTGCTAAGACGGATGCCTTAGGTATTTTGACGGCGATGATTCATAAATTTAGAGAGTTAGCATTGACTCAAGCCTTCTTAAAAGAAAAGACCAGTAAAGACGATTTGGCAAGTACGTTAAAAGTATCTCCAGGTCGCGCTTACTATATGATTAAAAATGCCCAGATGGTTCCTGCGTCCCAAGTCCAACAAGAACTCGAACGCCTCTCAGAATATGACCAAGCCATTAAGACGGGCCAAATGGATAAAAATCTCGCCTTAGAACTTTTTGTTTTAGGACATTAAAAAAGTCCTCAAGGATTAAGCTTCTTGAGGACTTTCTTCTTTTTCAACTTCAGGGGTTTCTTCGGTGGACTCAACGACTTCCGCTTCTACGGCTGCTTTCGCTTTTGCTTTCGCTTTAGGCTTGGATTTTGAGACGACTTCTTTACCCGCGGCTAAATCATTGACTAAACCTTGAAGATAACTCTTTTGACGAGCGACATTGTTTTTATGTAAAATCCCTTTCGCGAGGGCTTTATCGAGTTTCTTAAACGCGAGGCTGATTTCACTGACGGCCACATCTTTATTTCCTGCATCAACAGCCACTTCAACCCGCTTGATGGCAGTCTTAAGACTGGACTTAAACATTGCATTGGCGGCCCGACGTTTAGCATCTTGACCAATTCGTTTTTTCTGTTGTTTGATATTTGCCACAATATCCTCCTTATTGATTGCAAAAGCATTGTATCAAAGAAGCCCCTATAAAGCAACCCAAATATTTACTTTAAAGAGTTTGAAAGATTTTGGTATAATACCCTTTGAGGTGGAATCATGCCCGGTTTAAAAATCGCACAAATGAATACCATGACAGTGGTTTCTTCGAATCAAGAAGGTTACGCTTTAGAAAACGAAGAAGGCGCTATTTTCTTACCTAAAGAAGAAGCAACACGTCCGCTCGCGTCCAATGATACAGTGGATGTTTTTTTATACTTTGACCAATCTAAAAATGTGACGGCCACAATGTCCAAACCATTCATCACCGCGTACGAACCCGCGTTTGTTGATGTGGTTGATCAAAAACATGGACTTGGTGTTTTTGTCCATATCGGACTGAAAAAAGACATGCTTCTTTCCAAAGATGATTTACCGCACTTAAAAGAAGAGTGGCCGCAAAAAGGCGACCGAGTCTTTTGCCAACTCAAAGCCGGCCGGAATCAAATGGTCGCAAAAATCCCAAGCCGTTTTCAACTCTTAAAACGACTCCAACCCGAAAAAGAATATGGGGTGGGTGATGAGGTTGAGGCGTATGTGTTCCATTTAGGTCCTGAAGGCGTCGTTTTATTTACTGAAGCTGGCCATGAGCTTTATGTTTACTACAAACATACTCGGAAAAACTACCGGATTGGTGAAAAAGTCCATGCGAAAATTTCGTTTGTGACGAGTCGTGTTAAATATAACGCCACCTTGACTGAACAAAAAGAATTGTCGTTAGAAAAAGATGCTCAAAAAATCTATGATTATCTACTTGGGCATCCTGTTATGCCGTTTGGTGATAAGACCGATCCTGAAGAAATTTTCCAGACGTTTCATATGTCTAAAGCCGCTTTCAAACGAGCATTAGGCACTCTTTATAAAGAAAAACGAATCAAAATATTTCCCACTGAAACCCACTTGATAAACAAGGAGAACTAACATGGGCCGTAAATTTGAAGTCCGTAAGGCCGCGATGGCTAAAACGAATTTACAAAAAACTAAACTATATTCACGTTATGGGAAAGAAATATACATGGCTGCTAAGCAAGGTGGCCCCTCCCCAGATGCTAACATGACGTTAAAGCGGATCATCGAAAAAGCCAAATCCGAGCAAGTTCCGTCTGACATCATTAAACGTAACATTGATAAAGCGTCTTCCAGTGTGGGGGAAGACTATCATTCCATTCGCTATGAAGGCTTTGGACCTGGAGGGTCTACGGTGTTAGTCGATGCGATGACGGATAATGTCAACCGGACGGTCTCAGAAGTGCGTAATTGTTTTACGAAAAGTGCCGGAAAACTTGGAGTCACCGGATCTGTTGAGCATGGATACGAACATTTAAGTCATGTCGTGGTTGAAGGCAAAACGCCCGATGAAATCCTAGAACTTTTGCTTGAGAAAGACGTTGATATCATCGATATCGAACTTGAGGAAAATGCCACCTTGATTACCGCTAAAGGCTATGACTTAGAAGCTTTGGTGGAAGCGGTGAGTTCTGATGAAAGCTTATCGATCACGCTTCAAGAAAGTGGTTGGTTTGCCCTCGATGAGATTACTTTAGACGAAGCGTCCAACCCGATGTTTCAAAAACTCCTTGGGATGTTAGACAGTGTGGATGATGTTTCAGATGTCTATCACAATGTAGCTGAGGATAAGGCGTGAAAAAAGGTGTTTATATTTTATACATCTTTTATTTTGTCCAAGGGCTGATTCATAATCTTGGTCACCCCCTAACGCCCACTTTTGTGAATGTGTTGGGGCTAAACCCAAGAATGTTTGGGTTCTTTTTTTCATTCATGTCATTAGGAATTGTCGTGGGGAGTCCCCTTTGGGGCATCTTAGGCGATCGGTATGATAAAAAACCTTTGATCGTGACGGGGCTCTTGATCTACAGTATCGGCCAGGTCGGTTTTGCGACCTTTGAAAATCCCTATATCATGACCTTTTTTCGATTTGTGTCAGGCCTTGGGGTCAGTGCCCCAGCAACGCTTATTTTAGCGATTGCGATTGGCATCACTTCAGGTCCACAACGAGTCAAAGTATTATCCATTACCGCAGCCATGATGGCCTTAGGAGCGACTTTTGGATATCAAATTGGGGGCCAGCTAGGTCGATTTTTTATTGGTGAAATTTTTTATCTTCAAGCCGTCTTAAATACTTTTTATGCGTTGAGTATTCTTTTATTTTTAAATGTACCGAAGATTTTGAAAAATGGTCATTCGATGAGTTTTAAAAACCAAGTTAAAACGGCTTTTAAATTGCCTAAACCCCTATTAATGTTTTTGATTGGGTTATCACTTGCGACCATTGCGGCGACAAACATTAGTAAATATCTAGACGTTTACGTCATTGATGCTGGGTACACAACATCCCAGCTTGGAAACTTTGTTTTTGTGACAGGCATCGTTGGACTTTTAACCAATTTTTTATTGGTCCCCTATCTCACCCGATTTAATCAAAACATTAGAATTATGCGCTACTTACAACTTCTCAGTGCTTTGGTCATCGTTGTGACCTTTCAGTTCGCCGCTCTAAGAGTTGCGCTTTATACCATCTTCATGCTTTATGTGGTGATGAAGTCTACCTTTGAACCCCTTGAAAAACATCACATAAGTTTAAACGCTGATGATACAACGTATGCGAGTTTAATGGGAGTTCGGCAAATGTTTTTCTCGATTGGGATGGTTTTGGGGCCTTTACTCAGTGGTTTCATTTATGAATATAATCCCCTTTTTGTCTTTTATTTTTCAGCCCTTATGTTTGTCTTAGCGTTCCTTTTAATTACCGCCTCAGCAAAGTCATCAAAAGCCCTTTTAAAAGAAGAAATTAGCATCCAAACCGGATAACAAAATCGGTCAATTATGGTACACTAATGTCAGGAGAAAAGTTATGAATATACCCAATAAATTAACGATTGCTAGAATCTTTTTACTTCCCCTATTAATTACGATTTTTTACTTAAATCCTGAAGCAGGGGTTTTAAACGTTTGGACGTATGCTTTTGTAGGAGTCTTTATGATCGCGTCCATGACGGACTTTTTTGATGGCTTCATTGCCCGTAGAACGGATACAGTGACCACCTTTGGGAAATTCTTAGATCCCCTTGCTGATAAAATGTTAGTGCTTTTAGGATTATTGATTTTACAAGATTTAGGCATCATTCCGATGTGGTCTGTTTTCTTAATTATTGCCCGCGAATTCTTAGTGACCGGAGTTCGGTTGGTCGCTGTAAATGTGGGTCAAGTAATCTCCGCATCTAATTTAGGTAAAGCTAAAACAGCCGTGACTCTATTAGCGATGACGGCGTTATTTTTAACCTTTGAAACCTCAGGATTGATTCTTTATTACATCGCTTTAGTTCTGACCGTTGTTTCTGGGATTGAATATATGTATGTCAACCGCGCTGTGATTGTCAACCAAAAGTAATTCGTTCCATTACCCGGTATGTTATAGATAGGAGGTATTTATGAATCACGATGATAAGAACCGCGATAAAATGTTAGACCAAGCCATGAAAGAAATTGAAAAAACATATGGTAAAGGCGCTGTCATGCTTTTGGGCAGTGACGCTTCTGACCGTAATATTGAATCGATCCCTTCTGGGTCCATTGCCCTCGATTTAGCGTTAGGAATTGGGGGATATCCAAAAGGCAGAATTATTGAAATATATGGCCCAGAATCTTCAGGGAAAACGACCTTTGCGCTCCATGCGATTGCCGAAGCTCAAAAACTCGGGGGGTATGCTGCGTTCATCGATGCCGAGCATGCGCTAGATCCTAAATATGCGAAAGCCTTAGGGGTCGACACCGATAATTTAATTATTTCTCAACCCGATACCGGGGAACAAGCCCTAGAAATTGCTGAAGCCTTAATTCGTTCGGGGGCGATTGATATTGTTGTTATCGATTCAGTGGCGGCTTTGGTGCCTGAAGCTGAAATCCGTGGTGACATGGGGGCAAGTCATGTTGGACTTCAAGCCCGCTTGATGTCTCAAGCAATGCGTAAACTTTCAGGAGTCATTTCGAAAAGTTCAACGATTGCAATTTTTATTAATCAAATCCGCGAAAAAGTGGGCATCATGTTTGGCAATCCTGAAATCACCCCAGGTGGCCGAGCCTTGAAATTCTACAGCAGTATCCGGCTAGAAATTAGACGCTCCGAACAACTTAAAATCGGTGAAGAGATCATTGGGAATAAAACCAACCTTAAAGTCGTAAAAAACAAAGTGGCTCCACCTTTTAAAAAAGCCACCGTCGATATCATTTATGGGCTAGGCATTTCTCACAGTGGTGAGATTTTAGATTTAGCGATTGAAGCGGAGTTGATTCAAAAGAGTGGCTCATGGTTTTCTTATAATGATGAAAAGATTGGCCAAGGTCGTGAAAACGCTAAGACTTACTTAGAAGAGCATCCAGAGATTTTAAAAGCCTTAGAGCTGGCCTTGAGAAATCCCTCTAAAAAAGAAGCTTAAGAACCGAGAAATCGGTTCTTTTTTTATACGGTTTTAAATTGTATTTTAAAGCACTTTCATATATACTATTCACAAGTTAAATTGATATTTTTAAAATTTAAATATAAACCGAACGGAGGATTAATGATGGATAATTCCATATTGTTAACCATCGTTCTAAGTTTACTGTTTTTAATTGTTGGTACCGTAGGTGGGATCGTTGTCCGAGCCATCTTCGTTGAAAAAGGATTTGGAAACGCAAAAAAAGAAGCCCAATCGGTTGTAGATGAAGCAATCAAGACGGCCGATCAAAAAAAGAAACAATCGATATTAGAAACGAAACAAGAACTCCACGAAATAAGAACCGAGCATGAAAAAGCCATTCGTGAGCGCAAACTAGAAGCAGAAGCGGCCGAAGGCAAACTTCTTCAACGGGAGCAAACCCTGGACAATCGCTCGTCTAATTTAGACAAGCGGGAAAGTAACATTGACCGTAAAGAAGAAGCCATTGAAACAAAAAAACAACAATTAGAAGAAGATCATAGTAACCTAGAACGATTGATTGAAGAACAAAACCAAAAGTTAGAAAGCATTGCCCAAACGAGTAAAGAAGACGCCCGTCAAATTATCTTGCAACGTGTTGAAGCCGACATGGCGAATGAAATTGCTCAGTACATTAAAGACCAAGAAGAAGTCGCTTTAGCTGAAGTTGAAAAGAAAGCGAAAAACTTATTGGTTCAAGCCATGCAAAAATACGCACAAGATGTCACCAGTGAAAGTACAGTCTCGGTGGTCACTTTACCGAGTGATGACATGAAAGGCCGCGTAATTGGCCGTGAAGGTCGTAACATTAGAACCATTGAAGCCCTCACTGGGGTTGATTTAATCATTGATGATACCCCCGAAGCTGTGGTCTTAAGTGGATTTGACCCGATTCGTCGTGAAATTGCTAAACGAAGCATTGAAACCCTCGTTTCAGACGGCCGGATTCATCCCGGACGGATTGAAGAAGTGGTTGAAAAAAATCGTGAAGAAGTCGACCGATTTATGCGTGATAAAGGCGAAGAAGCCGTCTTTGAAGTGGGTATTGGCCGCGTCCATCCTGACCTAGTCAAGTTATTAGGTCGTCTCCACTTTAGAACCAGTTATGGTCAAAACGTTTTAAAACACAGCATTGAATGCGCGTTCTTAGCCGGTAAAATGGCCGTTGAAATTGGTGAAGATGAAATTCTTGCCCGTCGTGCGGCTTTATTCCATGACATTGGAAAAGCCGTTGATCATGAAGTTGAAGGGTCTCACGTCGAAATCGGCTATAACTTAGCCGTCCGTTATAAAGAACCTTTAGCGGTCCTTGATGGTATCCAGTCGCATCATGGGGATGTCGAAGCGCAAACCTTTATCGGTGTCATTGTGGCCGCTGCAGATGCCTTAAGCGCAGCCCGACCTGGCGCCCGAAGTGAATCGCTTGATTCCTACATCAAACGTCTCCAACAACTTGAAGCCATCGCCAATGAAAGCGAAGGCGTGGCCCAAGCGTATGCGATTCAAGCCGGCCGTGAAATACGTGTCATGGTTAAACCTGATATCGTCGACGATGCGATGAGTCATAAACTCGCCCGAGACATCAAGACTAAAATTGAAGAACAACTCTCCTATCCAGGAACGATTAAAGTCACGGTTATCCGTGAAACACGGGCCCAAGATATTGCAAAATAAGATTAAGCCTTCCTCCGGGGAGGCTTCTTTTAAACCCTATGGAAAACGTTGAATGTTTCGATTATAAAAATCAAAGTTTACACCGAACCGTCCCTCGCGACCAAATGAAAAACGCGGCGGAATATTTTCGCGTGATTCATGCATGGATTAAAAATAACCAAGGCGAATATTTGGTTCAAAAACGCGCTAAAAAAGAAGATTCTAATCCTTTTATGTGGGCGTTTACGTCCGGCATGGTTCAGCCTGATGAAGATCCTTTAGAAGGAATCATCAGAGAAGTCAATGAAGAGCTTAAACTAAATACCAATAAAGACCAATGGAGCTTAAAAAAAATCGTTTCAACTCATGTCCATCCCTATAAAACACACACCTATATTTTTGAGATGACGATGACTTCTTTTTGGAACTTTGAACCAAATGAAGAAGTATCAGAAATGGTTTGGTGGAATCTAGAAAGGATTCAAAAAGCCATCAAGGAAGCATCCTTTTGGAATTACCCATCATTACTCAATGATCCACATTATTTCAAATAAAAGTATTGGGGAGGAACCGATGCCTAAACCTGGAGACGCCTTACTTCAAACACTTAAAAACGATCCTCGTGTGATTCGCTTTAGAGAGATTGAAGCCCGGATTGAAATGCATCCAACGCTCCATCAAGCCTATGAGAATTTGAAAGTAGCTCAACAGAAATATGTTCGTGCTAAGGCTAATCAATCTAAAGATAACGTCATTCTTAAAGAAAACTATGAATCAGAAAAAGCCGCTTTAATGGACGTCCCTCTTTTAAATGAATATCTTGATTTAATCGAAGACCTCAATCAAGATTTACAATGGATGGTTCAAGAAATCGAAGAAGTTTTAAACAAAGATCTTAAAGAAGAATAAAGGTTGAAACTTAATCAAGTCACATTGGAGGCTCCATGGCAATCGCTACCTTAGAAAACTACACCCCGATGATTCGGCAATATTTAGAGATTAAAGCCGCTCATCCTGATTCGATTTTATTTTTTCGACTCGGGGATTTTTATGAGATGTTTTTTAATGATGCCATCGTCGCCTCCAAAGCTTTAGACATTCAGCTCACCGCCCGGGACGGTGGGAGCGATGAACGCATACCGATGTGCGGGATTCCCCATCATAGTGCCGAAAGCTATTTAAAACGGCTCATTCATCAGGGTTTTAAAGTCGCCATCGCCGAGCAAACTGAAGAAGCGAGTGGTCAAAAACTAGTCCGCCGAGAAGTGGTCCGGTCAATTACACCCGGGACACATTTAGATGATGAGGCCTTAGAAACGGTCTTAGCGAGTTTAGCTATTAGTGAGCACTATTTTGCTTTAGGCTTTGTAAATATTACCACGGGTGAATTGTGGTCGTCTAAAATGCCCAAAGATTGGCATGCTTTAAGACAAGAACTTGACACCCATCAAGTTAAAGAGGTTTTGATTCAACCCCCTTTTGAAGATGCCTTACTTAAACGTTTCTTAGAACAAGCGGGTTTTTATTTGACGCTGCACAAAGGCCGCAGTGTTGATCCTTCCTTGAAACGTTTAACAGAGGCACTATCTTCTGAATTTGAAAAGAAAAACATTGAGAGAATACTCGATTATCTGTCTGAAACATACCGGACCACTTTACTCTTTATAAAGCCTTGCATTACGGCGTCGTTAACTTCATTTTTATATTTAGACGGGGCAACGATACGGCACTTAGAGCTCTTAAAAAATGAACGTCACCAAACCGAAAATGGGTCTTTATTTGCCTTTTTAAATCAGACGCAAACAGCCCTTGGAGCTCGCTTTTTAAAACATCAACTCATCCGCCCTTTAAAAGAAGCGGCGCCTTTAAACGCACGCTATGACACGCTTCAATCCTTACTTAATGATTTCATCTTGAAAGACGATTTAAAAGAAGCCTTAAAATCAGTCTATGATTTAGAACGCATCACCACTAAGATCGCGCTTCAAAGCGCGGGACCCAAAGAACTCTCCCAGCTAAGAACGACCCTTCAAGCAAGTCAAATCATTGCGCAGCGTTTAGAAGCGGTTCAAGATGAACGGTTACATTCAATCTCAGAGTCGATGCCCCCGATAAAAGCCTTATTGACCTTGTTAGAAGGTTTAGAAGAGGAATTACCTGCGACCCTCCAAGACGGAAAGATATTTAAATCTGGCTATGATCAGACCTTAGATAATTACCGGGAGAAGATTGAACACAGTGATCGTATTTTTGAATCTTATTTAGAATCTGCCAAAAAAGAAACCGGGATTTCCAAAATGAAATTGGGGATGAACTCGGTCTTTGGTTATTACCTTGAAGTTCCTAAAAGTGTGGCCGAAACCCTCGCATCTTTACCGGGCTATACCCGCAAACAAACGCTTGCGAATGTAGAGCGTTTTATCAGTGAACCGATTAAAAACGAAGAAAAGAATATCTTAGAAGCGGCTGAAGCCCGGATTCAAAGAGAAAAAGAATTATTTGAGGCCTTGATTCAAACCCTACAAAAAGAGATCACCGCATTTCAATCTTTGGCGGCGTGCCTTTCTGAAATCGATTTTTATCAAGCCTTAGCCACGGTCGCCGCGGTTCATCAATTTAATCGCCCCACCCTCCAAGCGAGCGAAGTATTAATCAAAGGAAGTTTTCATCCCGTCGTCAAGGCCTTCACAGATTCGATGTTTGTGGAAAATGACATTACCTTTGATCGATCAACTGACATCTTACTAATGACAGGTCCTAATATGTCAGGGAAATCGACGTATATGCGTCAATTTGCTTTGTTAGTTATCTTGGCTCAGATTGGTTCATTTGTCCCTGCTAAAGAAGCTGCTTTGCCCTTATTTGATCAAATTTTTACCCGAATCGGAGCCAGCGATGACTTGATTCGGGGTCAATCCACTTTCATGGTTGAAATGTTAGAAGCAAAACGAGCCCTTGACAAAGCGACCGCTCATTCGCTATTACTTTTTGATGAGATGGGCCGCGGGACGTCGACGTATGATGGCTTGTCTTTAGCTTGGGCGATGCTTGAATACATCCATCAAAACATTGGGGCGAAAACCATTTTTTCAACCCATTACCATGAATTGACTCAACTCGAAGATCGTTTAAAACGATTAAAAAACATCCACGTCGATGCGACCAAGGAAGAGGGTCAAATGCGGTTTTCTCATCAGATTAAACCCGGAGCGACCAGTCAATCATACGGCGTCGAAGTGGCCGCTCTTGCTGGCTTACCCGCTTCGTTAATTGAGCGAGCTCAGACTTTGCTCAAGTCCTTAGAAAAAAGCCATCCAGATACCCCCCTAACTCTTTTTGATGTGTCATATGAATCCCCCATCCCTGAAAAGTCTTTTTTTGATAAAGCCCTTGAAGCCGTAGACCCTGATACACTTACGCCCCTTGAAGCTTTACACTGGCTCTATGAAATGAAAAAGAAAAATCCTAAATAAAGGGCGGTGATACCGATGGGAATCATCCGAACCTTAGATGCCTCCATTGCCAATTTAATTGCCGCAGGCGAAGTCGTTGAAAACGTCCGCAGTGTAATTAAAGAACTGATTGAGAATAGTCTTGATGCAAACGCTCAAACAATTACGGTTGAGCTTTTTGAGGGTGGCCTTAAAAAAATAGTGATCACCGATGATGGGGATGGCATGGCTGAAGATGACTTACGATTATCGATTGAACGTCATGCGACCAGTAAGTTAAAAACCGCCGATGATTTATTTCATGTGGCCTCTTTAGGATTTAGAGGGGAAGCCTTAGCTTCTTTAGCAGCGGTCGCTAAACTGACCATTCGATCGAGTCAAACTCAAGCCCCTTCTAAAGAACTCACAGTCAGAGGGAAAGAAATTAAAATTCAACCTTCTCTGGCTTTTAAAGGGACGCAAGTCATCGTTGAAGATTTATTTTATGCGACTCCAGCCCGTTTAAAGTACTTAAAAAATCCCGTTCAAGAATATAACGGGGTATATAAAGAAATGGCCCATTTTTCTTTAGCCCATCCCGGGGTTGCATTTACCTTCAAACACGAAGGAAAAACGATGCTTCAAACCTCAGGGGACGGTCAGATTGAAAAAGCACTCTACGCTTTATATGGTCGTGAATTTTACACGCAAATGTGGGCGTTTGAGGGGGAAAACCGAGATTATAAGATCCAAGGATTTATGGCTCCTCCTTATTTACACCGGTCCACAAGTGACCAGATTCACTTATTCATTAATGGCCGCTCAATTCGAAATACCGGTATTTTGCAGGCGATAAAAAGAGCCTTTGCTGATTATCAACCTGCCGCTAAATTCCCTTTAGGAATCTGTTTCATCCAAGCCGATCCGATTTTAGTGGATGTCAATGTTCATCCTCAAAAACGGATCGTTAAAATCGCTGAAGAAAAAGCCTTGGCCACCTTGATTGAAACTCAACTTAAAGACGCTTTAATGCATCAATCAACCTCTAAAAAGATCGCTAGAGCGCCTGAAATTCAGCCTGAACAATATGCCTTTGAAGCGTTTCATGAAACCCCTATAGTGTTGCATGAAGAGGGCTTAGATAAAAGCTCAAAATCATTTCCTGTATTAGAGTACGTTGGTCAAATTCATGGCACCTATTTGGTCTATCAAGGTCAAGAAGGGTTTTATCTTTTAGACCAACACGCTGCGGCCGAGCGAATCCGATATGAAAAATATTATCACCATATGCAAACGGATCAAAACCTTAGACAACCGCTTGTTGTTCCTTTAAGTGTTCCTCTTACGCCGTTAGAATCATCACTACTGTTACCCAATATCTCTCTTTTTGAAGCCTTTGGACTTAACGTGAAGCTTGAAGAAAATAGGCTTTTGATTCATGAAATCCCTCATTGGTTTCACCCCGGGCTAGAAGAAGCTTACGCCTTGACGATGGTAGAAACTCTCAATCAAGAGAAGCCCCTAGAAAAAGGAACCTTGATCAATCAAATGGCCAAAGATCTCGCCTGTAAACATTCATTAAAAGGGAATCAATATCTGGATTCCCACAATGCAATGATCTTAATTGAACAACTTCAAAACTGTCAAAATCCTTTCCACTGCCCCCACGGTAGACCGACCTTGATTCACTATTCAAAAGCGTCTTTAGAAAATATGTTTGGAAGAAGCATGGCATGATTATTGCGATTGTTGGACCGACCGGGGTTGGAAAAAGTGAAGTTGCGTTGCAATTGGCGTTAAAACTTAAGGCACAAATCATTAATGCCGATGCCTTTCAAGTCTATCAAAACATGGATATTGGTACCGCAAAAGTTCCGCTTGAAAAGCGTTTGAATATTCCTCATCACCTGATCGATGTGGTACCCTTTCAAGAACGATTTGATGTCGCCCGCTATCAGAAAATGGCCCGGGCCTTATTAGACGCAAGAGATAACACCCCGATGATTCTTGTTGGGGGAAGTGGTTTTTACTTAAAAAGTGTGCTTCATGATTTCAATTTTCCAGAAAAAAAACCGATTAATGAAGGTCAAGAACTCACGAATGAAGCGTTAGTGGAAGCCTTAAAATTACTCGACCCAGAGCGCTTGAAAAACGTCCATGAAAATAACCGCAAACGATTATTAAATGCCTATCAAAGAGCCCTCTCTGGAGACTTGATGAGCCTAGAAACCAATCAAGCCAAGAAAATCTATCCCTATTATGTCTTTGGCCTTGATATGCCTCGAAAAGATTTATATCAAACGATCGAACAACGTGTCGATAAAATGATTGAACAAGGGCTAGAATCTGAAGTAAAAACGCTAGTCAGTCAAGGCATGTCTAAGACGGCCATCGATGCGATCGGCTATAAAGAATGGTTTCCTTACTGGGCGGGTGAGATTTCTTTGGCTGAAGTGGTTGCTGCCATTAAAACCAACACAAGACGATATGCTAAACGACAATTAAGTTATTTTAAACATCAATTTGAGGTTACCTGGTTTGATAAAAAAGAACGGTCCGTCTCCAACATCGTAACGGACATCTTAGACGTGCTTCAAACAAGCGTCTAAAACCGGATAATATAGCCTCAATGTTATACTATTTCTGGAGGCTTTTTTTATGTTTAAACACCCCTATGAACTTGCATCGGTCCTCTTGAAAAACCGTTTAGTCATGGCACCCATGACCACTTATAGTGGAAATGAGGATGGCACGGTTTCAGAAGAAGAACTCGCTTATTATGCACGCCGGTCTCATCACTTAGGCTTAATCATAACAGCGGCGACCGCCATCAACGACAGTGCTCGGGCCTTTCCAAATCAAATCGGAATTGGAGAAGACCGCTTTTTACCTGGGCTAAAAAGACTGGCTTCAATCATTCAACAAAGCGGAGCTAAAGCGGTGATTCAACTACATCATGGTGGCAGAATGTCAGATAAAAGTGTGCACCAAGACCCAAGAAATATCGTAGCGCCCTCGGCGATTTTAGCCGACCGTCCTTTTACCGTTACACCTCGTGAAATGACTCTTGATGACATTAAACAAACGCAAGATGATTTTGTCAGAGCGGTTGAACACGCTTTAAAAGCAGGTTTTGATGGAGTAGAACTCCACGGTGCAAATACGTACTTACTCCAACAATTCTTTTCACCTCAGTCCAACCAACGAACCGATCAGTACGGAGGTTCCCTTGAAAACCGGATGCGTTTTATTACGGAAATTTTGGCTCGCTCAGCCGCGGTCATTCAAGCCTCAAATCGTCCTTTTATCTTAGGGTATCGTTTATCACCTGAAGAATTAGAAACGCCTGGAATCACCTTAGAGGATACGCTCACTTTCATCGATGTTTTAAAAACCTACCCCCTTAGTTACATTCACCTATCAACCTCCCATTACCTCGCTACTCCGCGGCGTAATAAAGAAGATAAAGTGCCGATTGTTGATCAAATTCAAGCTCGCTTAAACCAAGCCATTCCTCTCATTGGCGTTGGCCATATCAATGAAGCAGAAGATATTGAAGCCGCCTTAAATTCAGGGTATAATTTAGTCGCCACTGGGATTTCAATCATTGCAGATCCGGATTGGGGCGATAAAGTAATGCGTCATCAACCGGTGAAAACTGTGATCCAAAGAGATGCAGTTATTCCCGCTTTAATGTTCGACCGTCTGCACCGCTGGATTCCCTTTTTTGAAGAAGAAGGACGGTTCACCATCGAAGCTTAAGGAGGATGGCATGAATCACGCTTTTCAACAAACCGCTTTAATGAAACGCTATCACGAAGTGCCCGTCTTTTTTGACGGACAAATCAATGCAATCACTTTAAATGGCACCGACTGTGAACTTGAATTATTACTTAAATCCATGCACAATCCGCGCTTTAAAAAAGACACCCTGATTGTCATAAGGTGTCTGAATGTGACGTCGTTTTCGTTTTCGCGAGAACATTATGATTCGGTCTTAATCCGGATTAAAGATTTTGATGTTAAACGTTTTGAAGAAAGCCTTCATTTAAGAATTGAAGACCGCGAGGGCCGGGTCCACGAAATTGTCTTTAAAACCATCGAAATGCATGAAAAAACGGGCTATTGAGGCCCGTTTTTAAATGGATAGGTTTGGTTTAAAAAAGAAACATTTTTAAACCCGCGAATGACGAGTTTTTTGGCTGAACGTTTCGCTTTAAATGGTTTAGAGTGATAAAGATAGACGGGGAGGTCTTTTCGGACTTTAGTTTGGTTTTTAGAGATAAGGAAACGCACGGTAAAATTCCGAGCTCCTTTAATCGCGTTGCTTTGAAACTCTCTTTTGGACCGGACATCAATGAGTTGACCCTTCCGGATAGATCCCATAAACGTATCTTGTTCAAGGGCCGTCACGGGTGTTTTGATCCAATCTCTCACAATCACCAAGATGAGTCCTAAGGTCACACCGACTAAGATGGGGATGACATAAATAAGCAATTGATCCATAGAATCCTCCGCCCACATTATAGCATATCGAAAGCCCTTTAAAAGAACCCTTATTTGGGTTTTAAGGGGATAAAAAGAGCGCCGAAAAGATTAGACAAAATAATGATTAATCAGTATAATGATAAAGAATTAATTAAGGAGTTATAATGATAACCAGTAATGATTTTAAAACCGGTATTACATTCAAATACGAAGACCAACTGTGGATGGTCATTGAATTCCAA
>JAGYII010000040.1 GCA_018402725.1 Candidatus Izemoplasma sp.
GTGGCTTCCGCCGACCCGGAAAGAGAATTAATCACTTTAAAGCAATACCATAACGCGATCGGTAAAACGCTTAAGGTCATAGCTGGTAAAGAAACCATCGATGGCACCTTAGAAGCGGTGAGTCCAGAAAGTATTACCGTTAAAACCAAAGAAGCATCCCAAGAAATTTTATTGAGTACCATAAAAAAAACGCATCTCACGATTGTCTTTTAGGAGGACATCATGCAGTCTAAACCCTTTTTTGAAGCGCTCACTCAAATTGCGGAAGAGCGTGGATTAGAAAAAATTCAAATTTTAGAGATTTTTGAACGCGGACTTTTAAACGCGTACAAAAAAGCGTATCAATCCCAAGATACAGTACGGGTTGAATTTAACGAAGAACGTCATGAAATCCAACTGCTTGCGGATTATTTAGTCGTTGAAGAAGTCTCAGCCCCCAATCAAATGAACTTACTTGAAGCCAGAACCCACAAGAAAAAGATTAAGATTGGTGAAGTTTTGTCGCTTAAAATCACGCCGAAAGATTTCGGACGGATTGCGGCGGTCTCTGCCAAACAAATCTTAACGCAAGGTCTAAAACAACTGGAAAGAGAAAAAATATTCAGTCACTTTAAGTCTTTAGAAGGTGAGATGACGCTTGCTGAAATTGTCGTCATTAATAAAGATTACATCACCCTTGATTTAGGTCTTGATTTAGAGACGTCTTTACCCCGTAAAGAACTCTTAAAGTCCGATGAAGTTAGAATTGGTTCAAGACTTAAAGTCTATATTTCCAAAGTAGAATCCACTCCTAAAGGGGCAAAAGTCTATGTCTCACGGACCGATAAAAACCTAGTGAAACGTTTGATTGAGCAAACAACGCCTGAAATCGTTGATGGGACCATTGAAATCATGGGCCTAGCAAGAGATCCAGGGTCACGGACTAAAGTGGCAGTCTATTCGCATGATGCCAATGTTGATCCCGTTGGATCGGTGGTGGGCCACAAAGGAAACCGGATTAAAGAAGTGCTCGATGCCTTGAAAGGTGAACGCGTCGATGTTTATGCGTGGAGCCCAGATGTTAATACTTTAATCAAAAATTCTTTAGCCCCCGCTACGGTTCATGCGATTGTCGCCAACACCAAAGAAAAA
>JAGYII010000041.1 GCA_018402725.1 Candidatus Izemoplasma sp.
ATCCTAGCGCCAATCCTTATCTTGCGATGAGCTTAATATTAGCGTCTGGCCTAGACGGCATAAAACGTAAATTAAATGGGGTCCAACCGGTATCCATTAACTTATATGAAGTGGATAACGAAGAACGAGAAAAAATGGGGATTCAAGCTTTACCCGGTTCACTTAAAGAAGCGATTGAAGAACTAGAAAAAGATGACGTTTTAAAAGATGCTTTAGGTGAACATGTCTACACAAGATATATTGCAGCTAAGAAAGCTGAATGGTTGAATTATTCAACCTTCGTAAGTCAATGGGAACTCGATCATTATTTAGAGAGATATTAGCCAGAGCTTTCAAGCTCTGGCTTTTTTATTAAATTGATAGATGCTATAATAATTTGAATCAAGATTGAGGTTTTTAGATGAAAAAAAGACTACATTTATTAGAATGGTTTATTTTAGATAGCTTTATCATTATAGCGTCTTATATTACCGTTTTTGTGCTCCTTAGACTCTTAGGCTTTGAAAGGGGACTTAATCCGCTTCTAAGCTTATTTTTATGGATAGTACCTTTAAAGATATTTATCTACTATGTTGCGGGATTATATAAATTGATGGTTCGCTCTGTGGGCTTTGAAGATTTACTCAAGTTATCAAGTCTTGTTTTCTTAAGTAATCTACTTTTAGGAATCATCCTGTGGGTTACCGGTTTAATTGAGATTGTGGGACCCGTGGAACTTTTCATTATCACACTGGGTGAATGGATATTGTTGGGGGCATCCCGAAGCGTCTTTAGACTCTATCCACTCATTATCGCTAAAGCGCCTACCAATGGATCAAAAAAAAGGGTGATGGTGGTGGGTGCAGGTTTAGCTGGTGAAATGCTGGTTAAGGAGTTAAACAAGAATCCTAAGTCTACCGATCAAGCGATTTTATTTGTCGACGATGATGAGAACAAAATAGGCCGAAGACTATTAGGATTACCGATTGTCGGTTCTACCGATAATATTGAATCATTAATTGACAAATATAAAGTTGATGAAGTCATTGTCGCAATTGCGAATATCCCCCTTAAAAAGCTTTCTAATTTATTAGACCGGATCGCCAAAACAAATAC
>JAGYII010000042.1 GCA_018402725.1 Candidatus Izemoplasma sp.
ACTTCGTAAGAAAATTCTCGATGAAAACAAAAGAAAACGCCACGAAAAAGAACAAAATTATGCATAAAAAAAGTGCTTTTAAAAGCACTTTTTTTTATATCGATTTGATTAAAAATTCAGTCAGGGCCTTAACGACTCGTCCCGTCGCTCCCTTTTTTTCTTCATAGGTAACCCCGGCGACATCGAGGTGAATCCAGGGGACTTTTGAATCAACAAAGTGATTTAAGAAGGCCGCAGCGACACTTGCACCCGCCGTTCTAACACCACTATTTTTAAGGTCAGCCACATGTGACTTTAAGCCTTCGATATGGGATTCATCTTGGGGCAGTTGCCACATCTTTTCTTCAGAGGTTGCCGCTGAAGCGATGAGTGCATTTAAATAATCAGGATGATTGGTAAAGGCCCCGATGTGTTCAGACCCTAACGCCGCAATGACGGCGCCGGTCAAGGTCGCCATATCAATGATACGATCGGCTTTTTGTTGCTGAGCATACCATAAGGCATCCGCTAAGGTTAAACGTCCTTCGGCATCGGTGGAGACGATTTCAATACTGGTGCCATCGGCCGCAATCACAATATCATCAGGGACAATCGCGTGATCGCCTATTTTATTATCAGTAGCTAAGATAATTCCATCGGCATTGACTTTGGCTTCAAGGTGAGCCAGCGCGTGGAAGATTCCCATGACATTGGCCGCCCCGCCCATATCCATTTTCATGGTCGGCATGCTGGTGGAAGGTTTTAATGAATATCCGCCCGTATCATACATCACGCCTTTACCGACGACCGCGGTTAAAGGAGAAGAGCCTCCGTTACGGTATTTGATGTGAATCAGTTTGGGGGGAATCAATGAGCCTTTATTAACCGCTAAGAAGGCTCCCATTCCTAATTTTTCAATCGCCTCTTTATCAAGTATTTCAACTGTGGTGTGAGGATACTTAGCGTAGGTTTTTGCAAGATCGGCTAAATCCACTGCATTTAAATAATTACTCGGCGTATTCACTAAATCCTTAGTGACATTAATAGCCTCACTGATCACTTGGCTAA
>JAGYII010000005.1 GCA_018402725.1 Candidatus Izemoplasma sp.
ATCCACATAGGCAAGTCCTTTATTAATCAATAGAAGAGCCCGTTCAAACATCTCTTCAAAATAATCGCTGGCATAAAATTCATGATCCCAAGGACATCCCAACCAGAGGATGTCTTTTTTAATGGCGTCAATAAAAACTGCGTCTTCTTTAACCGGGTTTGTATCATCAAAACGTAAGTTAAAAGTCCCGCCAAAATCTTTAGCAAGGGTGTAATTCATGATGATACTTCTGGCATGACCCAGATGTAAAAACCCGTTGGGTTCAGGCGGGAAGCGAGTGATAATATGGTCATGTTTTTTTGAGGCTAAATCATCCTCAATAATGGTTCTAATAAAGTTCGAGTTTTCCATGAAGACTCCTTATGTCCATTACCGCTATTATACGTTAAAACCCAGGCTTTTTATTCGTTAAATGAATTCTCAAATTCTTCAATTAAACTCGGGTCGATGAATCCTTGAATGGTGGTGAAGAATGCTGCCTGATCATCCGTGGATAGTTCGTCAAAGGCATCGATAAACGCACTGACGTCTTCTTCGCTGACGGGTTCATTATTACTGAGTTTATCGGTGATGGTCGTGAGCTGATTAATGACCTCTTCAGCCTCTTCATTATTAGCCGCATCTAAAGCACTATTTAACGCATCCGTAAACCCTTCGTTGGTTAAGACGTCATTGATCGCATTCGCATAATTATCAAAGAGGGTTTGAAGGGCCGGATCCAGTTGAAGGTCTAAGACCATCGCTTCATCTTGAACCCTGATCCCTGAAAGTTGAATGCCACTTCCTTGTAAGAATGTATTGATGTAAGTTTCTAATGAAGCGCCTCCAATTACGAGTTGATCACTTTCATTAAACTGAATAAATTCATTTTCGACAAAGGATTTTAAAAAGGGAATCAGAGCTGAAAAGTCATCGATGGTTACATCTTCTTTACTTGGATTCGAGAGACTTTTCCCAATGGATAAGGTTTCTATTTCATAAATAATTTCAAAAGGATTACTGGATGGAACGGCCGTTAATACAAATTCCATCAATGAGGGTTTTGACGCTAAATTAAATAAGGCTTGAATGGTAAATTCTTCGGTGGAAAGGTTGACCCAAACCCCTTCAACTTTCATTTCAATCACTTCAGGATTCCCATCTTTATCTTGATATTCATAAGAAAAATCTGGGAGACCTTGCTCGCCGTTTAGTCCTGATGCGATGATGGTATTAAAGACTCTTTCATTGAGTCTAAAAGAGGTCTCCCCTAATAAGGCTTGCGTTAAGATGAATTCTTCAAATCGTCCTTGAAGATAACTGTCTAAATCAATCGGACTTGATGCCTCATATAATGAGGCGACAGCGGGAGGCATCGATGTATCTTCATCGCTTAAAAATAATGAAGAACGGAAGTTAAAATTAAATGCATCTTCTTCGACTTTAAAGGTAATGATTTCTTTTTCAAACACAATCTCTAAAAGTTGTGCCGCTAAAGCTCTGTTTTCTAGTTCTTCGTTTTCTTCAACTAGGGTCACAATTTCAGATTTTAAAAGGGTGTAAGAAAAACTCTCAACATCAAGCGTGCCCACCGGTAAATTATTTTCCACTTCTAAAACGGGTTCTCCGGTTGCATTTTCAATCCAAGATAATACCCGTCCTAAAAACCGACTGGTAATCGGTAAGCGTCCTAGTCTAATCGAATCGATTCTAAGCTGGTATTGATCCACTTCATCTGTCACGTCAAAAGTTAAAGAAAGAATCGTGCCATACGTGATTCGCTCTTGCCACTCTATAGAAGCGCCTAAAGAAATGGTGATTTGATCATCTTCGAGTTCAACCCAAATGCCTTTTAAGCGACCAAATGTATCCGTTGTGATTTCTTCGGTAATTAAATACTGACACGCATCGGTCTCACAATCTGTTGAGGGAGCGTAGGATGGATTTAATCCTTCAACTTGGGTAAGTGATGCAAAAATAAGACTGTTTAAAGTCTCTTCTGAAAGAGTAAATTTTATATCTTCTTCCGGGGTTGAAAGTTGTTTTAAGGTGGCATCAATATCATCACTCAACGTTTGAGCAGGAGTGAGACCCACTTCGTATGCACTCGTTGGAAGCGCACTTTCTAAATCACCTTGGTACATCAAGCCCAGTAAAATAACCGGACTTAAAATCACTAATACAATTAAGCTAAATATCAATAGAAATAACTTTTTAATCATCGCTGCCTCCTTGAATCTTTTTTTAGATGTTAAACTCAATCGAATGCCGGGCTTCTCCATTAAAATTCATAGAGAATGAATGGGGATTTTTTTGCCACTGGTAATAGGCTGCAATCCCAATCATGGCTGCGTTATCTGTACAGTATTCAAACGCTGGAATAACCACATCAATGGAATCTTTAAGTGTATGAATATGTTTTCTAATATATGAATTAGAGGCGACTCCACCTGCGATGACTAATTGCTTTGGATGATATTTCTCAATCGCAATTTGGGTTTTCTCAAAAATTTGTTTGAAGGCCGCTTGTTGAAAACTAGCGGCTAAATCTTCTTTGTTAACCGGTTCGTTTTTTTGGTGGTGGTGATGGTGAAGATTTATTATATGAGATTTAAGTCCACTGTAGCTAAAGTTTAAGTCTTTCACTGAAACATCTGGCATCTTGTAGACAGGTTGTCCTTTTTGGGCAATTGCATCCACCTTAGGACCGCCTGGATATCCAATCTCTAAAACTCGAGCGATTTTATCATACGCCTCACCAATAGCATCATCTTCCGTTTTGCCTAGTCGAACAAAATCATAATGGCCTTTCATCAAAATGAGTTCCGTATGCCCCCCAGAAATGACTAAAGCTAAAAGGGGAAACTGCATCGGTTTTTCAATTTGATTAGCATAGATATGACCGACAATGTGATGGACTCCAATGATTGGTTTTTGATGGGCAAACGCAAACGCTTTGGCCGCATTGATTCCCACCAACAAACTTCCAATTAAACCTGGCCCTTGGGTGACAGCGACTAAATCAATATCTTTAGCCGTGACATCGGCCTCTTCCATCGCCTTTTTAAAGACTTGATGAATTCCTTTAACGTGTTCTCTTGAAGCAATCTCGGGAACAACACCCCCGTATAAAGCGTGGGTATTCATTTGCGACAAAACAACATTAGATAATACGTCTTGACCGTCTTTTGTGATCGCTACACTGGTTTCATCGCAACTCGTCTCAACCGATAAAATAATCATGATAGCTCCTTAATCATTAACCATGCATCGGATTGATCTGGGTAATAATTTTTTCTGACCGCTTTTTTTAAAAAGCCAAAATTTTGATATAGGCGTTGGGCAGGAATGTTGTGCTCTGAAACTTCTAAGGTAATTCTTTTTAGATGAAGTTCTTGAGCATATGCAATTCCATATTCTAACAACTGAGTAGCCACACGTTGTTGACGAAATGGTTCAGGAACATAAAGCGTTGCAATATCGATTTGGGTTTCATCTACATGAAGTCCAATATACCCTTTTGATTCTCTCTCTTCAAAGATAAAATAACGCGCATCTTTTCTTAATAGTGTAGCTTCTTCGATCGCCTTTTCACTCATAGACTGACCAAGCATTTGGCCTTCATGAGAACGGATAAAAGTAATGTCTTTAAATTCTAAAGGACGAATCATAATTCGTTTTCCGCTTGCGTCTTACGCAAATATAAAGGCGTGAAACCACTGACATCATCCACCTTTTGAAAAGCTTCCCTATGATTGAGCATTAAGATATCTGGATCCATCTTATCCACGAAGGTGGCTTGAGAATATTTTTCTAAGACTTCTGCTTTAGGTAAATAAGTGGGTTCTAAAAAAATTTGAATCGAATCCAGCACGTGATACCCCGCGGTAAAAACATGATTTCTTCTGGCGTCCATGAGGGCAATAACCTGACCTTGTTGCCCACTCGCCATCAGTAATAATGAACTCACTTTGTATAAAGGAATGCCCCACTCCAAGGCGAGCATTTTACTCACGACAGCCCCCATTCTAATTCCAGTGTAACTCCCCGGACCTTCTCCGACGACAATGGCTTCTAAGTCTTTTGGTGAAAACTGACTATCTTCAAACGCTTTGATGATGGTGGGCATTAATTTAATGGCGTGATCTTGATGACCAGTTTCTTGATGGCTAAAAACCACCGTTTGATCGGTGACTAACGATACATATAAAACATCCGTTGATGTATCAATCGTTAAGAAGTTTTTCAACATCCAATAGCCCTTCTTGAATTAAGGTTAATTCTCGTTCGTTTTCATTGATATGTTTAAAGTGCAGTTCAATCATCGGGGTGGGTAAAGCTTCAGAAATATAAGACGCCCATTCAACAAAAATATAGGCCTCTTGATCTTCTAAAGCATCCTCAATATCACCCGCATAATGGCCGCCTTCTAGGCGGTACGCATCGATGTGATGAAGGGAAGGAGGACCATAGGTTTTTAAAAGGGTAAACGTGGGTGAGTCGACGATTTCTCTGATGCCTAAAGCTTTGGCGCAATATTTTACAAACGTCGTTTTACCCGCGCCTAAATCACCTTCTAAGGCGATGATGGTTCCTGGAGCAACTTGTTTGATGAAGCGTTTTGCGAATGCTTCAGTTTGAGATAGACTCTGCAAATGAATAATCATGAAAACTCCTTATAGTAACTCCATTATAATCGATTATAATAACGGTGTCTTCATTATGGGGTGAATATGGCCATCATTTTATACAATCCAAAAGCTAAAAATGCATCCTCCTTTAAATACGTGAATAAAATGAAGGATGAATTATCTAAAAAACATGACGAGGTCATGCTTTTAGACATTACCCAAGAAACAGATCTCGCCACCCGTTTAAAAAATCTTCCCCTTGATTCCTTCGTAATTCTTATGGGGGGAGATGGCACCTTGCATCACTTTGTGAATACGATCTATGATTTACTCCCTTTACCTTTTCCCATTTATCTTTCACCCGTAGGCTCTGGCAATGACTTTTACCGGACCCTAAAAATCCATCCCGAGGAAAGTCAACTCTTTCAAATGACGTTTAATGGAAAAAAGGCTTACTTCTTAAATGGCATGGGCATAGGAATTGATGGGGAAATTGGATATCACGTTAACCAAGATAAGAAAAAAAGAAAATCCACGTATTTAAAAGAGACTTTAAAAGGGTTAGTTCGCTACCAACCTGAACCGGTTGAGGTGTGGTGTGATGGAGTTCATCATACCTTTAACCGTACCTACTTAGTGGTGGGAAGTAACGGACAGTATTTTGGAAGTGGCATGCGAATAGCACCTAAGGCGAATCCCTCCGATTCAAAAATCGATGTGGTCATCGCTCATAATATATCCCGCTTGAAAATTCTTCTGATTTTCTTATCAATCTATTTAGGTCTCCACACCAAATTTAAAAAACACGTCTTCACGGCCCAAGTTTCATCATTAAAAGTGGTCTTTCAAAATCCTAAGTTTGCCCAGATGGATGGCGAATGCCATGAGAATGTTACGCATTGTGAAGTATCGATTACACCAAAAAAAGCGGCCTTCCGGATTTACCGGTAGCCGCTTTTTTTATCGTTTCAATAAGGCTTCTTTTTCTTTTTCAAACCCGGGTTTACCGAGCAACGCAAACATGTTGACTTTATAGGCTTCAACCCCGGGTTGGTTAAAGGGGTTTACTCCACTTGCAGCTCCTGATAAAGCTACCACTAAACAGAAGAAATATAAGAACTTCCCATATTCATAGGCATCCAGTTTAGGCAGTGATAAGCGAATATTTGGAACATTGCCATCAACATGAGCGAGGCGAGTTGCTTGCATCGCTTTTTCGTTCACATAATCAAAGGTACGATCAGCCAAGTAATTAAGACCATCTAAATTCTTGTTGTCTAAGGGGACTCTTAAATCAGATAAAGGTTCTTCAATATGAAGGACGGTTTCAAAGAAGATTTTTTCACCTTCTTGAATAATTTGTCCAAGGGAATGTAAGTCTGTTGAAAAACCGGCACTCGTGACATAAAGACCTTGTTCTTCTTTGCCTTCTGATTCTCCGAATAATTGTTTTAGCCATTCGGCTGTAAAGTGAAGTTTTGGCTCAAAATGAACAAAGATTTCAAACTTTTTACCACTCCGGTATAAGCTTTGACGAATCGTCGCATAATCATAAGCAAGGCTAGGGTCTTTTTCAAATTCTAAAGCGGCATCTTTCGCCCCTTTTAAGAACGCTTTAACATCAATACCAGCGACCGCCATCGGCAAAATCCCAACGGCTGAAAAGACGCTAAAACGTCCCCCAATATCAGAGGGAACTTCAAACGTTTGATAGCCTTCTTGATTGGCGAGCTGACGAAGTGCTCCTGTTTCAGGATCGGTCGTCGCAACGATAAGTTCTTGGGCTTTTTTTAGACCTACTTTTTGAATCAGGGTATCTTTTAATAGTCGAAAAGCAAGGGCAGGTTCAGTGGTGGTTCCAGATTTAGAAATAACATTTATCGCAAAGCGTTTATCTTTAAGATAATGCAGTAACCCATCTAAGTAAGCGCCTGATAAATGATGACCTGCAAAGATAACTTCAACATCTGGTTTTTTAAAATATGGACTTAAAGCATCCATGGCCGCTTTGGCTCCGAGGTAAGACCCTCCAATTCCAATGACGACCAAAACATCCACTTGTTTTTTAATGACGTCTGCGACCGCAATAATTTTATCGACCGTTTCTTTTTTTAAAGGGTTTCCTGGCACCCATCCTAAAAAATCAGCCCCTTTGATTGTCTTATCTTTCAAGGACTGATGGGCTTTTTTGACATCCTCTTTCGTGTTATCGAACACTTTAGAGTCGATGAAGGGTTTCGCATAATCAAGATTAACTTGCATATTATCTCCTATAAGTAAGCATCAATAATCACATTATTGATGCGGGTTTTCTGTCTCGTCATCTAACCATTTTTTTAAGACGGTTCTAAGCGGTTTAAATCCTATGTCTAATTGAATATCATACCGTTTTTTTCGAACATTTAAAGCTTTATAAGACAAAGAAATTTTACCCGTTTCATCAATGTCAATGACTTTAAGATCGACCGTATCACCGATTTGAATATAATCTTCAATGTCGCGAACATAGTGATCAGAAACTTCAGAAATATGGATGAGTCCGAATACCTTTTCGCCCAGTTCAACGAAAGCCCCATATTCTTTGAGTGCGGTAATTTTTCCTTGAACGATGTCTCCTACTTTTGGCTCCATTATAAAGCCTCCTATCCGTAGCGATGCGCAATACTTGATGCGGCAGCTGCTGCAATCGCACCCACAATGTCATCTAAAAATGTATGACATTTTTCTTTGGTCTTACCCTCTTTATCTAAGATGGCCATGATGCCTGGTTTTACTTTATCGACATAACCAAAATTAGTAAACCCAATTGAGCCATACACATTGACAATCGCTAAAGCTAATATTTCATCAATGCCATAAAGACCATGATCTTCATTAAGCATTGTTGAAAGGGGTTCAGAAATTAATCCTTTTTCAGCTAAAATATCTAGTTCAAGTCCCGTTAAAATGGCGTTTTGAACTTCTCTTTTTCTAACGACACGCTCAACATGATCGATGCATGTGTCAAAATCCAAGTCTTTAATATATGGGCTTTGAAGGTCTAAGGTAATGGCTGCGATCTCCGAGAGTTCTACCCCTCTTTGTTGCATCCGTTCAACCACAATATTCCGTTTTTCTAAATCATCAAGTCGTGAAGGGATTTGATTGGGCATTATATTTGCTCCACGCCAATGATTCCGGGAACTTCTTCTAATAAAATGGCTTCAACCCCATCGGTTAATGTGGTATCAACAATGGCACACCCCACACATGCTCCGAGCATCTCAACATAAACGATGCCGTCTTCATATTTGACAAATTTAATATCGCCGCCATCACGATTGATATAGGGACGAATTTTTTTAATCACGGTTTGGGCTTGTTTGGTAATTTCTTCTGAGGTCATTAGACTTCACCTTCTTCTTTAACGATGTTTCTTTGCGGGGGATCTCCCACCCGTTTAACAATAAAATAAGGAGCATTAGGAACCGCGGATTCCATGAGAAAATCGGGAATCTCATGATAGTTCGATTCACTAAAGCCTTTAAGTCTTAGTTTTTCTGCACTAATGTCTCCAACAATAAAGGTGTACTGATCAAGATAATCGACATAGCGATCATTGAAAGGTTTAACTTCAAAGGCATCTCGGTGGTCTTTTAAAACGATAAATGGCCCATGTTCAGTTTCGATCATCTTTATTCCTCCACCTTGTATTCGGCTTCGTCAATCACGTAATCATCGGGATTAAGGGCAAAATCATTCACGGGCTTCTTTTTAACTTTAGTGTTGAAGTCATTCATTGAGCCTGAGGCTTTAGAAGGTAATGCATTTTCACTTGGAACAATCACCGCTAAGGCGATATAGGCTAATAAGATGCCGCCCCCTGTGACAAAAAACAAGACCACCGTGACTAACCTCACGAGACTTGGATCGGTGTTGAGATACTTCGCAAGTCCCGAACAGACTCCGGCAATAATCCGGTTATCCTCATCGCGCGTTAATCGCTTTTCCATTTAAAACTCCTTAATGTAAAAGTTTTCTTGAGTCGTTTCTTGAAGACTTTCTTTGAGCGCCTCTATCGATTGATTTTTCATTTCAAGGGCATGTTCGTTAAAAGATTTAACGTGAACGACACCAAAGTACGGATACACACTTTCATTCACCCCGCCGATTTGCATCGTGGTTTGCAATAGACCACTATCTTCTTTGAGGGCGGTCACTAAGTAGTTTGCTTTTCGTTCATCGGTTAAGATCATAATAAATAAAATCCCTTGAAGTCTAAATAATCGTTGATCTTCTTTAATGAAATGATAACGCATTTTCTTTAAAAATTCACCCATCATCATATCCCCAACATCCCGTCCGTATTTTGCATTAATCCCGGGGATATTAGTAAGACGCATGGCAATCACGGTATACGGGGTTCGGTTTTGATGTAAGGTTGTAATCACTTGATCTAAATCAGCTTCAATTAAAGACTGGTTTAAGACATCAACATCCGTTCTTGGGAATAGCCGAATATCGACGGGCCGCATTTGCATGACAGTGAGGGGGTGTTTGTTTATTTTAACCGAGATCCCACTGATTTCAAACCAAACATAATAATGTTCAACCTTGACTCTAAACTTGGTCGTGTATTTTTTTTCTGATTTCAAGCCCTTTAAATGGACCTCTTGATACGTATTCACATCATCGGGGTGGAGCATCGAGATAAAGGTCTCATACGTCATGTCAGGGTCTTTTAATTTTAAAGGGATCATGGCGGGTTCGGTGAAAAATAAACGATCTTCGTGGTCTTGATAAATGAGTCCATCTTTTAAAACATCCATCGTCGCGATAAAACGTTCTCTTAAGGCTTCTGATTCATTGACAAGTTGATCGTATTTTTCTTGAAGAGCTTGAAAGGTTTCTGAACGATCCACCCCTCTAATCAAGGCCCCGGCATCGACAAAAGCGAGAGACATTAAAGCCCCTCCATAAACCACCCAGGAAACTTCAAACGGAAGTTCAAAGAGATTGAAGGTCACCAACACAAAAAGTACGCTAATTAGCACCCATCCAAAGAGATCTAACCAAGCTGAGCCCAGTCGTTTATATTTAAGGCCAATCAATAACATCCAAAGGCCCATGACAATCCAGGCCATCATGCGTTTTTCCTCTGACTGGGAACCATCGGCATTAGATAACCTAAAAACGATAAAGTTAAGGCAAGAATGCCAGCGAGAATAGAGACTCCTAAAGTGATAGCCCCCGCCCCTAAACTTAAGATTAAAAAAGACAAACTAATCGATCGCGTCATCCGTTGTGAGAATTTTTTCATGTAGTGAATGGAATAATTATTCCGAATTGGGTCATGCATAAAGAAATGTTTAAACCAGCCCATCGGCATGAATTGCAAAATCCAGCCCAGAACCGCAAAGACCGCAAAGAAAAAACCAATATTTATCGTTTCACTTAACTGAACAAAACTCACCAAAACCAACAATACCGTCAATCCAAATTCAAAAAAATTCCATTCTTTATAGACCAACCATCTTAAAATACCCATAAAGCCAAACACTGCCGCAGCTGAAAAGGTAAACGTGGCATTAAAAGGAAATAAAATCAGACTAATCAGTAAAATTAACATCAAGTTAAGTTGTAAAAATCCTAACGGAAAATTGAGGACCCGTTTTTGACGAATTAATGCTGACTTTAAAATTTCCTTAGGGGCTTTTTCAAGGGGCAGTGCATCAATACTTTCTTCGCTGAACAAGGCTTCGCTCACCTGAATTAGCTCAGAAGCTGTTATTTCATAAATCGTTGGGCTCAAGACACGAGTGATGAGCGCTCCTTCTTGGGTTGCAGAAAGATGAACCTTTTGAAAACCACTTTGAAAACTAAGATCCATGGGGGTACTAGGTTCAAACCTTAAGACCCATTTCTCAAAAGCTTTTACTAAAGGAGAAGTCCCTTGAGGGTGCGTTTCTTTTTCTAAGGCTTGTTCGATACTATTCAAATAAAAATGCGTCTTCAACAATCGTTTTGAAAACAAGGAATTCGGTTGCTGATTTAAATCGATCTGGAGCCATTTGGGTTCAGCCCATAAGGCAAAATCACTCTCTGAGTTTTGGGTTTCTGACAAGGCATCTTCAATATCTCTTAATCGTTTTCTTAACGGGGGATATTCCACCGCTAAAACACTTGCTTCAAAGCCTTTGAAGTAACGGTCGATAAAAGTTAGAATCAGATCCTTATTGGCCTCAGAAACAGCCACTATTCTTAAATGATTTTTGAACTTAGGTTGATAAAGATGTAAAGGAATCAGCCGCAAAGAGTCAAATAAGGGGGTTTCATGAAAAAAGAGCTCTTCAGAAAAGTTTTTTTGATAAAACAATGGCTCGCAGACGACATCGATAGTTCGATAGATGATTAAATCATCGTCATGGCGCGTGGTTTGTCCAAATAAAAAGCGGGCCTTCATCTCTTCTTTGTTTTTCAGAGATATGACATAATGATCAGTTTCAAATTGGAGTGCCTTTAGAGAACTTTTGAAATAATCCACGGTGGGACTTTGTTTTTTAAAGTGTTTAATTAATCCCTCCGTCTCAACACTAAAAGGAGCGCCGTCTTCTTCAATAATCAAAAACCAATGCATGATGTAGTCAATGGCCGTTATCTGGTCTAAATGGTAGCCATCAAAATGACTCATGACTTGAATGCTTTGTTTTAAAGCTGGAGTTTTAAAAGACTCATCTAATAAAGACTGTAAAGTTTGATTTTGATACCTTTCAAGACCCTCAATATATATTCTTTCCCTGGTTTCAAAAAAAGTGTTTTGGGCTTCGGCCCAAACCTTATATTCTTGATGGCGATCTTTAAACCATTGATTAATAGCTTGGTGTTCTTGAGGGAAGTGTCTTAATAAATAGCGCTTAAGTTTTGCCTTTTCATTCGAACGAGTTAAAACTCGCCCATCACTTAAGATCTCCACATATGATTTCACTTCATCTTGGATAAATCCGGTTAATTTAGCCTGATCAAGTATTTTTTTACTGATACCGTTACGCCCAAAAAACGTCGGTTCAAAGGTCACCGTCTCGTTTTTAATAACCGTTTGATTCAGTTGGGGTTGATCAGGAAATACGTGGGCCACTTCGTAGCCTTTTTGACTCAATAAAGCCGCTGCATAAAAGGCGCTGACGTCGTTTCCAATGACCAAAATATCATAGATTTTCATCGCTCTATTATAGCATATGAAAAAAAGCCTTTCGGCTTTTTATTGTTTGAAATATTGGTTGAGATAAAGCATTAAGGATTCTTTGGAAATATCGAGATCTAGCTTACCATCTAAGGCCACACTCACTTCTGAGGTTTCTTCCGAGATGACGATGGTAAATGCATCCGTTATTTCACTAATCCCGAGGGCCGCTCGGTGTCTTGACCCTAGTCGTTTAGGAATCGCTTGAGATTCTGAAGTCGGAAAGTAGGCGCCGGCACAAACCATGGTTTGATCAACAATAATCAAGGCTCCATCATGAAGCGGGCTTTTAGGGATGAAAATAGAAGCAATAATATCAGCATTGATGGGAGCTTTGATCGAGGACGCTTTTTGAATATAAGCGGATAGATCATCATCGCGTTGAATCGAGATAATCGCGCCGTATTTGTGATCGACTAAATACTGAATCCCTTCAATTAAAGCATTTTGAGATTGTTCATATAAGTCAACCCCAAGTAACCGTCGTATTTTTAGTTTTTGTAAGAACCACTTAACATCGGATTGATGAACGATAAAAAGTAAAAATACAATAGGGATAATAATAACGATATCTAGAACTAACTGTTGTGAAGAGGCTATATTTTGACCAAAATCAACAAAAGCAAACACGATCATCGCTAAAAGGGTTATTTTTAATAGTCGATAAATCACCGTATGGACTTTTAAACGCACTAAAGTCGTAAATAATGCGTACAAATAAATGTAAATGAGCAAGCTATCAAATTGGGCCATTGGGTCTCCAAAATTTTAGGGTATTTTCCCTTATAAACAGTGTAACGTATGATAGAGTATTTTTAACCACCCTTTTTATGAAATAATTATTTTTTTTTGGTTAAAAAATAAGAAAAATTACGTCTTTAAAAGGTTTTTAACATCTTAATTTTTGAAACCCGTATTTTAGTTAGCGTTATCACTTTAAACCGCATTTGTTTTCATATATAATATAGGTTAAACACTCTAAAAAATAGTTTGTTTAATTTCAGGAGGAAGTTATGGCCCATTACTCTCAGAAGCAAATTGACCGCTTAAATGAAGATATTAAACAACATTATCCTCATTTAACGTTAATTGATAGTTCGATGAAATTAGTCCTTGAAGGGGTTTCGCGACTTGTTATGATTGACCGCTATACCCAAAAAGATCTCACCTTAAAAACCCTTAAAGAGGGTGACTTGGTCATTACGATTGTTCGTCATGATCCTAAGTTCCCATCGAGGGGTATTGGTAACGTGGTGAAGGTCAATGGAGATATTGTTCACATCAAAGTTGAAGATGAGTTTTTAGCAAGCTCTGAAGACGCGGATTCCAATGGGGTTATTAAAAGAACACTTCGTGAGATTGACAAGCCATTAGAACTCTTTTATGAGCAAATTGCTCGGCGTTTAGCCAATCATCTTGGTGAAGATGAGAGTGATGAGATGAAAGAGCGCTTCTTCCAAGTCGTCGCTCAACAAAACTTAGTCCCCGCTGGCCGGGTTTTATTTGGGGCAGGTTCCCAAACTAAAGTGACTTTTTTCAACTGTTTTGTTATGCCTTTTGTTCATGATTCACGCGGTGGAATCTCTGATCACCGTAAAGAAGTTATGGAAATCATGAGTCGTGGGGGAGGGGTTGGGACCAATGGTTCTACGCTTCGTCCTAAAAATGCATTAGCTCGCGGGGTCAACGGTAAATCAAGTGGCGCCGTCAGCTGGTTACATGACTTATCTGAATTGACCCACCTCGTTGAACAAGGCGGCTCACGCCGCGGCGCTCAAATGATCATGTTAGCCGATTGGCACCCTGACATTGTGGAGTTCATTATCTCTAAAATGCAAAATCCTAAGATTCTTCAATTCTTGTTAGAATCTTCCAATGATCAAAGAATTAAAGATGCCGCTAAAAACAAATTAAAATTTACACCGCTTTCTAACGACGAAATCGAAATCAATGAGTACATCTTAGAAGCCTCTAAGAAAAACCCAGATTTATTTAGTACTAAAATTGTCGATACCGCTTTTGATCGTTTAAATAAAGGCGGCAATTATTCCGTGAATAGCTCTGAATTCCTTTCTGGAGCTAATATTTCAGTGGCCATTACCCAAGACTTTATGGATGCCGTTGAGAATGACGCTGACTACACTTTAAGATTCCCTGACGTGGATAACTACAATCCTGAACAAAAAGCTGCCTATGACCAAGAATGGTCAAAAATAGGAGACGTCAGAGAATGGGAAGCAAAAGGTTTCCCAATTAAATCGTACTACACGATTAAAGCCAAAGAATTATGGAATCTGATTAATATTTGTGCGACTTATTCTGCTGAACCCGGTTTATTCTTCCTTGATAACGCGAATGAACAAACCAACGCTCGGGCTTACAATCAAAAAGTAGTCTGTACGAATCCGTGCGGGGAACAACCCCTTGCTCCTTATTCCGTGTGTAACTTAGCGGCGATTAATTTAGCAAACTTTGCCAATGAAGCGGGCAATGATGTTGATTGGGATAAACTCCACCAAACCATTGAAACATCCGTTCGTTTACAAGATAACGTCATTGATAAAACGCATTACTTCTTAGACAACAATAAAACCCAAGCCCTTGGTGAACGCCGAGTCGGACTTGGCGTCATGGGACTACATGACTTATTGATCTGGACCAATCATCGCTATGGCGATAAACGGAGCTTGGTCTTTATTGACAAAATCTTCGAATTCATCGCAACTACTGCGTATGAAACAAGTATCAAAATTGCTGAAGAAAAAGGATCATTCCCTTTCTTAGATTCTCAAGAAGCCAGAGAACGGATGATTCAAACTGGCTACATGAAAAAACTGCCTGAACACATCCGCCAAGGGGTCTTGAAACACGGAATTAGAAACTCTCACCTCTTAACGATTGCCCCTACGGGTTCAACTGGAACCATGATCGGGGTTTCAACCGGGTTAGAACCCTACTTCGCATTCTCTTACTTCAGAAGTGGTCGCTTAGGGAAATTCATCGAAGTGAACGCTCCGATTGTTGAAGAATATTTACTCAAACATCCTGATCAGGATAAAGATAAACTCCCAGACATATTCATCAGTGCGATGGAACTCAGCCCTGAAGAACATGTAGACGTCCAAAACACGATTCAAAAATGGGTCGATTCAAGTATCTCTAAAACTGTAAACGCTCCAAAAGGCTATACCGTTGAAGAAGTTCAAGAAGTCTATCAACGTTTATACCGTGGGGGCGCTAAAGGGGGAACCGTGTATGTCGATGGTTCTCGAGATGCTCAAATCCTCAGTTTAACCAAAGATGATAATGACCAACCCAAACAAGTGAGAATGGCTGAGTTTGGCATCGACACCCCCGAACAAAAGAAAGCACCTAAAGAACTCAAAGTCGCCGGGGCTCGTAGTGATCGCCAAGACCGTAATATCGGTAATGAAGTCGGAGACTTGTGCCCAATTTGTCTTGAAGGGGTCGTTGAAGAATTTGGTGGATGTAACACCTGCACCAACTGTAACGCTCAATTAAAATGTGGTTTGTAAGATGCACGCAAGTGCATCTTTTTTTTGATATACTACCTCTGAGGTCGCGATGATTCCTATCTTATTGGTCCAACTTTCAACCCCCGCCCAACCCGCTCATGCGTATGATTTAGAAGAGCTTGCTGCTTTAGCTTTACAAGTCGGACTTGATCCAGTTCAGACCATGACGCAGCATCTATCTAAACCCAGTCCGTTTAGTGCCATTGGTAAAGGGAAGCTTGAAGAACTTAAAGTTTTATGTGAAACCACTGACATTGAAATGGTGGTTTTTTATAATGAACTTTCTCCGACGCAAATGCGAAACTTAGAAGAAGTTTTAGAAATCGAAGTCATCGACCGAACGATGTTGATTTTAGAACTCTTAAGCCAAAGGGCTTCTTCTAACATGGGTAAACGTTTGGTCTCTATTGCCCAAATGAAATACCTCCTTCCGCGGTTATCTTCCATCAATGAAATGACGGACCGCCAACAAGGGGGCATCGGACTCAAAGGACCCGGTGAAACTAAACTTGAGCTTTCTAGACGTAACTTAGAGCAATCTATTAAGCATGAAGAGAAGATGTTAAGACACGACCTTAAAGTTCGGCTTCAAAACCGTAAACAACGCAAACGAAACGATTTAAAAACTGTCGCTATCATCGGTTATACCAATGCGGGTAAATCAACATTACTCAATACTTTATCGAGTCTTGGGAAAGAAAAGGATAAACAAGTTCTTGCTAAAGACCAAGTCTTTTCGACCTTAGACACCGCTTCACGAAAAATTACTTTACCTCATGCCCCAAGTTTTATCGTCACGGACACCGTTGGGTTTGTTTCTAACATGCCGGCTCATTTGAAAGCCGCTTTCAACGCCACTTTTGAAGAAACCGTGGATGCTGATTTAATCTTGTTAGTGCTTGATGCTTCAACTCCTTATTTAGATGCTCACTTAAAGGCCACTGAAGATCTCATTGATCAACTCGGACTAACTTATAAACCAAAGCTTTATATCCTTAATAAGATGGATCGATTAACTTATCCAGAACACTTTATCTTCCATCGTTTCCCTTATCTAAAAGTGTCTTTGACTCAAGGGCATGATGTAAAAAATTTGATTGATACCATCGTCACGATGGTCTTTGAAGAAGATGTTGTGAAGCACTATTTAATTCCTTATGAAGAAGATCATCATCGCGCTTATTTAAGAAATTATAGTGTGGTGGTGGCTGAAACCCATCATGCTAAAGGAACCCTCATTCAAGCTAAAGTATCGTCTAAAGTTGCAGAGCACTTAAAAGCCTTTGAATATTAAAAAGACTCTCCCTTTTTGGAGAGTCTTTTATATTAATAATCGTAAACTATTAAGAATCACGATGATGGTTGAAAGTTCATGCACTAAAACACCAATCGGTAATAAGACCCACCCTACGGTATTAAATAATAATAGGATCGCAATAACACTGACTGAGAAAATAACATTCATCGTAATAATTCGTTTCAATCGTTTGGCAATATTAAAGGTAAACTCAATGCCTTTTAAGTCACTATTTATTAATACGATGTCACTCGACTCTAAGGAAACATCAGTCCCACTTCCCATCGCAATTGAAACATCTGCTAAGGCCAAAGCTGGGGCGTCATTAATCCCATCACCGATCATCATTACTTTCTTATATTGGGATTGATAATGTTTCACCCATTTCACTTTATCTTCAGGTAAACACTCAGCGTGAACATCATTGATATCGAGTTGTTTTCCAATCTTTAAGGCCGCGAATTTTAAATCGCCTGAAACCATAACGGTATGAATTTTTCGGGTTTTTAAATATTGAATTAAGTCCTTAGCTTCTCTTCTAATTTGATCACTGAGTCCGGTCCATCCTACCAATTTTCCATCCTCATAAAACGAGACGATCGACCAGCCTTCTTTAGACCTATTTTGAATCGATTCTTGAATCTCTTTTGGAACATCATGATCAAATTTACCCACCTGATAAAGATGATTTTGATAAGTGACTTCAAGACCTTTTCCAGGAATTTCTTGAGGCGATAGTTCGACCGGTTTTATTTCTAAATGGGCAGCAATAATCGCTAAAGCTAATGGGTGATTAGAGGCTTTTTCCATCCCAATAAAAATCGGAAGAAGGGCTTCTTTTCCTGGAATCATAAACTGACTTTGGACGGTCGGTTTCCCTTTAGTTAGAGTCCCGGTTTTATCAAAAATGACACACTCAATGTCGTTGATAACTTCTAATTTTGAGCCCCCTTTAATCAGCACTTTTTTTCTTGAAGCGTTTGATATACTTGCTAAAACCCCGGGGGTAATTGAGGCCACTAGAGCACACGGAGAGCCTACCACTAAAACAATGATTCCTCGGTAAAATGCGTCTTCTTGTGTCCACCATCCAAATAACGGGGGAATCACCATAAATGCAATCGCAAGTAAAATAACAACATAAACATAGACTTTTTCTATCGTATTTATCCGGCTTTGAATCTGCGGTTCATCTTCTTGCGCTGACTTCACAAAATCGATAATTTTTTGGACAGTGGATTCTGTCGGACTTTTATCACAACGAATTAAAACAAGGGCCGTTTGATTGAGGGTTGAGGCATATACAAAGTCATTTTTTTCTTTATCAACCGGCATGGCTTCACCGGTTATAGACGCTTCATTAAGGGTGGTTTTTCCCTTAATTATGGTTCCATCTACAGGCACTTGTTCGCCTACTTTTACGCTTACAATATCTCCAATTTTTAAACTTGCGACACTCACCACTTTTTCTCCTTGATCGGTAATCAGAGTCGCTTGATCTGGAGCCAGTTGAAGAAGGGCCGTTAAAGCTTGTTTACTTCTTTGAGTCGTATACGACTCTAAGGCTCCGCTGATTGAAAAGATTAAGATTAAGATGGCTCCTTCAGAAAAGTTTCCAGTGAAAAAGGCACTTAATGCGGCGAGTATCATTAATATTTCAACGTTCAGGGCTTTGTTTTTTAGCGTACTGGTTACCCCTTCAACAGCCTTGTGGTAACCGCCAATTAAAAAAGAGAGTCCAAAAAGAACACTGATAATAGCAGCATCTTTACTTAAGATAGCTTGAAAAATAAATCCAAGGGCAATGAAGATACCACCCACAGTGGCTAAGATTAATTCTGATTTTGCGGAAGGTTTAAATAATTGAATGAATGCGTTCGTCATCTGAATCTCCTTCCTTCATTGTAAGGGGCATACCCGAGTCATTCAATAGACTAGATTAGAATCATTATAATCATTAATTTAAAAAAATTTAATAAAGAATTTAATGGGATCGATTTAAGGCATTGATTTGAGGGGCACCCATCCTTCTTTTTGAGACCCTCTGTAGCTTTTGAAACCCGTGAAGATAAATCATTATGTTATAATATTTTTCGGAGATATTATGACAAATCGATTAATAAAAGCGTATGCATTTGAGAAGATGGCCCGGGTCTATGTAGCGGATACCACTGAAATCGTCCAACGAGCCAAAGACATTCATGATTTATGGCCCACTGCGAGTGCAGCGTTGGGCCGTTTTTTAACCTCGAGTGTCATCATGGGTGCCATGTATAAAGGGGCTTTTAACCGGGATGACGCCGAGCTTACTTTAAGGATTGATTCGAACGGTCCGATCGGGGGCATGGTGACGACCACTAATACCCACGGTGAGGTGAGAGGTTATGTCGGAAATCCCCATGTTTTCTTACAGTATGATTCCGGAAAACTCAATGTAGGCCAAGCGGTGGGTGAGGGCCATTTACACATTACAAAAAACTTAAAAATTAGGGATATATTTACTTCAAGTGTTCCCTTATTTTCTGGGGAAATCGCTGAAGATTTTGCCTATTATTTTAGAGCCTCTGAACAAATCCCATCGGTGGTTTCCCTCGGCGTCAAGGTCAATGAAAACAATGATATCATCGCCGCCGGAGGCATCATCTTACAAATGTTGCCGGGTTATAAAGAAGAACACCTTCAAGCGGTGGAAAAAGCCTTTAAAGAATTACCTCATATATCCTTTTTAATAGAGGAAGGAAAAAGCTTAGAAGATATCCTTGCCCTAATCACTAAGGACCATCAACTCCTTGAAGAGTTACCTTTGAAATATCATTGTGATTGTAGCCGTGATAAATTTGAACGCGGTCTGATGAGTTTAGGCATTGAAGAACTTAGAAACTTGATTGAACAAGACGGAAAGATTGAAACCAGTTGTCACTTTTGTAACCAACAATATCTATTTGATGAACTAGACATTAATCAACTCATCGACGAAATTAAAAAATAAAGTGCGACTCACGTCGCACTTTTTCTAAGGGAGAGGGAACGGTGTTACCAGTTTAAGGACATCTTCTTTAATTTGGGGTCTTTCTTCGGGCGTTGATTTTAAGGCTCGGTCAATCAAGACCGCGATCTGTTCCATTTCTTTTTCTTTCATCCCACGCGTCGTTAAAGCCGGGGTTCCTAATCGAATCCCACTTCCTACAAATGGACCTTCATCATCAAAAGGCACGGCGTTTTTGTTACAGGTAATATTGATCGATTCTAAAATACTTTCTGCGTCTTTTCCAGTCATTCCAATCGACTTTTTCACATTCACTAAAAGTAAATGATTATCGGTTCCACCTGTTAAAATCACATAGCCTAAATTCTCTAAGGCTTTGGCTAGAGCCGCTGCATTTTTAATGACTTGTTTTTGATACTCAACAAATAAAGGATCCATTGCTTCTAAAAAAGCAACGGCTTTAGCTCCGATAATATGCATCAAAGGACCGCCTTGTATCCCTGGAAATATTTTTGAGTTAATGGTTTTAATTAAGGCGGAATCATTGGTGAGGATTAAACCTCCCCGTGGGCCTCTTAAAGTCTTATGCGTCGTAGTCGTGACCACGTCGGCATAGGGGAATGGATGGGGATGAACCCCCGCTGCTACAAGACCTGCAATGTGAGCCATGTCCACCATCAATTTTGCGCCGACTTCATCAGCAATTTCTCTAAACTTGGCAAAATCAATGGTTCTTGGATAAGAACTATATCCGGTAATAATGAGTTTAGGTTGATGTTTGATGGCGAGCTCGCGAATTTCATCATAATCAAGTCGATACGTTTCCGGATGGACTCCATAATGAACAAAGTGATAATCTTCTCCACTAAAACTCATGGAGTGACCGTGCGTTAAATGACCCCCATGGTCAAGTCCCATACTTAAAACGGTATCTTGATACTTTAATAACGCTCTAAAGACGGCTTGGTTTGCATTAGAGCCTGAGTGAGGCTGGACGTTAGCAAACTTCACACCGAAGAGTTGTTTGGCGCGTTCAATGGCTTCGGTTTCAACCTTATCAACGACTTTACAACCGCCATAATAACGACGACCCGGATACCCTTCAGCATACTTATTGGTGAGGATACTTCCTCCGACTTTACGGACATTTTCACTCGCAAAGTTTTCACTCGCAATAAGCTCTAAATGCTCATGCTGTCTGATTGCTTCTTCTTCTATAAACGCAAAAATATCATCCATCCGTCATCGGCTCTTTTCTATTAAATTTTAGTCACCTTTATTGTATATAAAAGCCTTTTAAAAGTAAACGTTTACACCTCGGAGATTTATATGAAAATTACGTATGATTTAAACCATCCGAATATTGTCTATTTATGCGAAAAAGATCCTAAACTCATTCCATTATTTGAGCGGGTCGGGGCTTTGACGGTGGAATTATTTCAACCTTATTTCCCTTTTTTTATATTTACCATCATCGGCCAACAACTCTCCACCAAAGTCGTTGATGTTTTATATCAACGTTTAGAAAAACATCTCGGAGCTTTGACACCGGTTCATCTCATAAAAGCCGATGATGATGCCCTATTTAAGCTTGGGCTTTCTAAACGTAAAATTCAAACCATGAAAATAGTCGCAGCCGCTGCCATCAATGGAGACTTAGACCCCCATCATTTTGAGGGTCAAACCCCTGAAAAAATTAGCCAACACTTAACCGCCTTTAAAGGGATTGGACCTTGGACCGCTGATATGTTTATGATGTTTTCACTGGGCCACATGGATCATTTCTCAACCCTTGATTTAGGACTGGTTAAAGCCTACCAAAAATTATTTGGAGACGCTTCTTTAGAAGACATAAAAAAAGACGCCTTAAATTGGCGTCCTTTTAGAAGTATCGTTGCCCATTATCTATGGGCGTACTGGGATCATTTTTAAAGCGAGACTAAGACAAATCTTAAAATAAATAAGACGGCTAGGATATACATCACTGGATTCACTTCTTTACCTCGTTTAGACGCTAACATGGTAATCGGGTAGAAGATAAATCCGACCGCAATCCCTTCCGCAATAGAGAAGGCTAAGATCATGAAAATAATCGTTAAGAATGAGGGCACGACAATCGCTTTATCTGACCAATCTAACTCTTTGAGTTGACCAATCATTAACGCTCCCACCATAATCAGTGCCATTGATGTCACCGGCGAATAGACAATCGGATCGCCAAAGGCATCAAAAGCAACAACGACTCCATTCACGATGCTTAAAATCGGGAAGATTACAATCGAGACTAAGAATAAGATGCCAACCGTGACCGCGGTTAAACCGGTCCGGCCTCCTTGTTCGATCCCGGTGGTGGATTCTACATAACTCGTCACCGTGGAGGTTCCTAAAACAGCCCCCACGACGGTTCCCACAGAATCAGCAAGTAAAGGCCCGTTGCCGCCCATGAGTTCTCCGTCTTCGTTCATTAAATTGGCTTGTTTACCGACCCCAATTAAGGTGCCTGCGGTGTCAAAGAAATCGACAAATAAGAAGGTAAAGATAATTAAGAAGGCTTCAGGGGATGCGAATAATTCACCAAACCCACTAAAGAAAGCAAAGAATACTTCAGAAAATCCTTCACCGAGTCCGCCGACACTTCCTGGGTTAAATGAAGGCATGAATTCAACGCCTACTAATCCTAAGATGAGTCCGACTACCGCGGTGGTAGTGATGGCGATAATCAAACTGAATTTGTTTCCAGCTGCATAGAGTGCCACCGCCACAATTAAACCAAATACCCCAAGAATAACTGCTGGATTTGAAAAGTCACCAAGTCCGACAAAGGTCGGAGGGTAGGCGACAATAATGCCCGCATTTTTAAGACCGATAAAGGCGATGAAAAATCCTATCCCGGCCCCAACAGCAATCTTTAATCCGGCGGGAATCGCTTCAATGACTTTTTTACGTAAGCCTGAAAGAGAAATGACCACGAATAAAACCCCGGAAATAAAAACAGCCGCTAACGCTGCTTGGTAAGATAAACCATAACCGAAAACGACCGTGAAAGTGAAAAAGGCGTTAATGCCCATTCCAGGAGCTAATGCTACCGGATAATTCGCCAATAAACCCATCATTAAGGTGGCAATGGCGGCGGAGAGTGCGGTGGCTAAAAAGACCCCACTAAACGGCATTCCGGTTTTAGAAAGTAAATCCGCATTGACCGGTAAAATATAGGCCATCGCGAGGAAGGTTGTTAAGCCCGCAAGCAATTCAGTTCTGAGTGAACTGCCCCGTTCTTCAACCTTGAAAAACTGAAGAATCTTTTCCAAAATAAAAAACCTCCTATTTTTTGGTCAGTATCATGAACGCAAAAAAAGAAGATTTGCGGGTATCATAGTCCCTTTGTTTACGGTAAAGGGGTAGAGACAGCTAAACCGTATTTTTAGCCATATATGATACTAACCTACTTCTATTAAATCAAAAAGAATGAAAAAAATCATCTATTTTCAGAAAATTTTTTCATTCTTTTTTAATTGACGGCCCCAGGCATAAAATATGGCCTGACTTAGAAGTAAAAAAACTAAGATAATGAGCGCGCTAGTAAACCAAAAATTAGAGGGCAACAACTGAATCAAAACATCATCTGATCTTAGGATCCAATCATCATTTGAAAAGAATAACTCATGAAAGCGAGTAAACACTCGGTTAAAATCAATCAACATCCATCCCCCGATAAAGAGGGTAAAAAATAAGGGAATGATAAACATCGTTTCTAGTGTTTTAGAAAACTCTTTTTTATTTATTTTAGATAGGTAAACCAATCCACCGATCGCGACTAAACCGGATAATCCTGCCACCACTCTTAACACGGTATAAAGATTTTTAACATCCACCATGTGTCTGATTTCAATCTCACGCATTAAAGTGGATTCATCTAAAGCATTTGCCCCAAAGGTTAAATCATCGTTCCGGTAATTTAAATAATCAATCAACTGATGGGCCACATAACGATGGTCATAGGTGATTTCTTGATGTAAGGCATAACGCCCTTCTGAAAGGCTCATATAAACCCGGCTTGTGAGGAGTTGTGCAAACGTCATCAATAGAAATACCAACATCAATAATTGAATCGAGATACGGATTAAATTACGCATCATGAATGCCTAGTCTTGTATAGATGGCGTCCACATGTTTCATTGCTTGTAGGGGATCAAAACAGGCTTTGATTTCATCGGGTTTTAAGACGGCTCCGATGGTTTCATCTTTTAAAAGGATAGTTTGAAAATGGGTCGATTCTTCTAAGGCTCTAAAGGTTAAGGGTTGGATATAATCATAGGCTTGTTCCCGGGTCCAACCTTTTTGAATTAGGGCATGAAGGACATATTGAGAGAAGATAATGCCGTTAGAAGCTTCAATGTGTTCCCGCATCTTATCTTCATAAACTTCAATGCCTTCGAGGACTCGTTGGTACCGGTCCACCATGTAATCGACTAAACTGACCGCATCAGGAATAATGATTCTTTCTACGGATGAATGGGAAATATCTCGTTCATGCCATAAGGCAATATCTTCATACGCAGGACTCACATAGGAACGGACCACTCTGGCAACCCCCATCATGTTTTCAGAGGCAATGGGATTTCTTTTGTGGGGCATCGCCGAAGAGCCTTTTTGACGGAATCCAAACGCTTCTTTAACTTCTGAAATCTCACTTCGTTGTAAGTGTCTCACTTCTAACGCCATTTGTTCAATCCCGGTCGCAATAAGAGCTAAGACGTGAAGATAATTTGCATGGCGATCGCGGCTAATAACTTGGGTAGAAATCATCACCGGTTTCAGATGAAGAATCTTACATACCTCTTCTTCTAATTCTAATCCCGTATGAGCATACGTGCCGACGGCCCCACTGATTTTCCCGACTTCAATTTCTTTACGAGCTTCTTTAAAGCGGGCGAGATGCCGATTCATGATGTCATACCAAAGTGCAAACTTTAATCCAAAGCTTGTCACATCCGCATGGATTCCGTGGGTTCTTCCGATGATTGGAACGTGCTTATATTTCAAGGCTTGTTTTTTAATCGTTTCAATCAGTTTCACAAGGCCTGCTTCAATCCCTTGATTGGCGGATTTAAAAGCAATCCCTAAAGCGGTATCGACAATATCTGTACTGGTCAATCCATAATGAAACCATTTCTTTTCTTCGCCTAAATTACGCGTCACACTTCTTGTAAAAGCGATGACATCATGGTGAACTTCTTCTTCTGTTTTTAAGATGTCTTCAACATCAATCGAAACACCCGCTTCGATTTTATCCACGTCTTCTTCGGGAATCAACCCGAGTTTAACGTAGGCTTTTAAGGCGGCTATTTCAACTTCTAAAAATCGCTCAAAACGTTCTTGATCAGAGAATAAGGCTTTTAACCAAGGGCGTTGGTATCTTGAAATCATAAGGTTTCTTCCTTTCGAAGAACAGCTTCATAGGTGTTTTCTAATAAGGCATAAATCGTCATCGGACCGACTCCTCCAGGAACGGGAGTCATCGCTTCTACAACATCTTTTAAAGCTTCAAAATCAACATCTCCGACCAGTTTCCCATCGACTCGGTTAATTCCGACATCGATGATGATTACGCCTTTTTTGACCATGTCTGGTTGAATCAAATTAGGTACACCCACCGCTGCAATTAAAACATCTGCGGGCAAGGTGAGGGCTTTTAAATCTTTTGATTTAGAGTGGGCCACTGTGACACTCATATTTTCTTTGAGTAATAGATGAATGAGCGGTTTACCCACGATCAAACTTCGACCCACAATCACGACGTGCTGACCTTTTAAATGAATATTTGATTCCTTTAAAAGACGAATAATTCCTTTTGGAGTTGCCGGAACAAATCCCTCCCGGTCTTGCACTAACATTGCTAAATTATGGGGGTGAAATCCATCCACATCTTTGGTTGGATCAATTCGGTCAATCACCTTATTTTGATCAAACCCATCTGGTAAAGGAAGCTGCACTAAAATACCATCCACTTCACTATCTTGATTCAGTTCATCAATGCACTTTAGTAACGACGCTTCAGTAAATTTATCTTTGATAATTCGACTCTTAAAGCCGACCTCAATGGCGGCTTTTTCTTTGGCCGTCACATACGATAAAGACGCCGGATGATCGGTCGCTAAAACCACCACTAAATGCGGTTGTTTTTTGAGGGTTTGAACCCGGTCTTTAAGGCTGCGTCTTAATCTAGACGCGATGGCTTTACCGTCGATTAAATGCATGGATTACACTCCTAAATAAAGGGACCCGTATTTCTCTTTTAAATACTGAATATAATATTTTACATTAAAAGGTTCTTGCGTGACCTCTAAGATAAGTTCATCTGGAGTTTTGGTTTTCCCAAATTGGTGAATTTTATCTTTTAACCAGCCATTAACATGCGCGATATTATTCGAGCGTATCACATCGTCTAAATCAAACTCTTTAAGCATTGCATAATAAATTTGTGCGGCATAAGCACTTCCTAATGCGTAGGTTGGAAAATACCCAAAGGCCCCGCCACTCCAGTGGACATCTTGAAGTAATCCATCCGCATCATTTTCAACATCAATGTTTAAATATTCTTTCACTTTTTTGTTCCATAATTGAGGCAGATCTTCCATCGATAATCCTTCATTAAAGATCGCCCGCTCACATTCATATCGAACCATAATATGAAGGGGATAGGTAAGTTCATCGGCTTCAACGCGGATGAATGATTGTTCGACCCAGTTGATCCCTAAATAAAAGGTATCGACATCGACATCTTTAAGGGGTTCAGGAAAGATGGATTTGAGTTTAGGATAATGGACCTCCCAAAACGCTTTAGACCGACCGACAACATTTTCATAAAACCGGGATTGAGATTCGTGGATTCCCATCGAAGTTCCTGATTTTAAATTGGTCGACGTCAAGGCGTCATTGATTTGCATCTCATAGGTGGCATGACCGAGTTCGTGAATCCCCGCAAAGATCGATGAAAACATAAAGTTTTCTAAATACCGGACTGTGTATCTGACATCCCCGGGATGGGTATTCCAGGTGAACGGATGAACGGATTCTTTTAAGAGTCCACGGTCTAAATCATAATGGAAGACTTCATTTAAATACTCGACAAATTCCTTTTGACCCGCTTTAGGGAAGTGACGATCAATGAACGCTGGTTTTTTAGGACGGTGATTTAAAACCTCTTTCACAAACGGCACTAAATCTTTTCTTAAAGCGTCAAAGAAGGCATCGTATTTTTCCATGTTCATGCCTTTTTCATAATCATCTAGTAAAACATCATACGGCGCTTTTTCTTGATTCCGGTAGGTAATCATCTGACGGGCTTTTTTGATAATCTCCCCTAAGGTATCTTTAAAAGCCGCATAATTATTTTCTTTTTTAGCCCCTTCCCAGGTGCGCTGTGCTAAAGAAAGTAATTTTTGATAAGCAGCGTACTCTACGGGAGGAATGTTGACCATTTTTTGAAGGGATTCATGCGCTCTTTCGATTTCTTGACGGTCTTGTTTAGGGAGTTGGTCTTTGGTTTCAAATAACTCCTTAACGACTTCTTGGTACTCTTTAGAAAGCATCAAAGAAAAAGCTTCTTGGCTAATGATACTTTGCATCTCTGCCCGAAAGGGAAAAGCGTGTTTTGGCGCTTCAGTATTAGAATCCCACCCCAAGACATTTAAAACATATTGGTAGGCTTGTTGTTTCTTTTGGAGTGCTTTAAAGGTTTCAAATGAATTCATATCGTATCTCCTTTGTTTTTAAAATAGTCCTTCAACACTGCCGTCTTCATTGAGTCCCATGTTGACGGCTGAAGGGACTTTTGGAAGGCCTGGCATGGTCATAACATCGCCCGTTAAAGCGACAATAAATCCTGCCCCAATCGAAGGTCTTAGTTCGCGGATGGTGATGGTAAAATCTTCGGGCCGGCCGAGTTTAGTCGGATCATCCGTGAGTGAGTATTGGGTTTTAGCCATACAGACTCTTAGTCGATCCCAACCCAGTTTCTTATAACTTCTAAGTTGGCTTAAAGCTTGAGCGCTAAACTCAACATGAGTCGCCCCATAAGCTTTGGAAGTAATGGCTTTAATTTTGTTTTCTAAGGAGTCTTCTTTTTGATAAAGCGGTTGATAGTTGGAAGGTTGTTCGATGGCACTAAGCACTTTTTCTGCCAAGGCCACCCCACCTTGTCCTCCGTTTTTAAAGACTTCAGATAAGGCAAAGGGATGGTTCTTTTCGTCGAGTAATTCGTGGAGAGTATCAATCTCCTGTTTCGTATCTGAATCAAACGCATTGATGGCTACGACATAAGGGAGTCCAAAGTTTTGAATCGTTTCAATGTGCTTTTCTAAATTTTTAAATCCATTTTTAAGGGCCAAAACATCTTCTTCTTTGAGTTGATCTTTCTTAAGGCCTCCATGCATTTTAAGCGCTCTAATGGTCGCAACAATCACGACAACACTGGGGGTTAAATTCCCTTCTTGGGCTTTAATATCTAAGAATTTTTCAGCCCCTAAATCAGCACCAAAACCTGCTTCGGTAATGACATAATCTGCCATCTTTAAGCCCAGTTTAGTCGCAATAATCGAATTGCATCCGTGCGCGATATTCGCAAATGGGCCACCGTGGACTAGGACTGGGGTGTGTTCAAGGGTTTGCACGAGGTTGGGTTTAATCGCGTCTTTTAAGACCATCGCAACGGCCCCTTCAATCCCTAAATCTCCTACCGTGACTGGTTCTTTATTGAGATTATATCCAATCACCATCCGTTTTAAACGTATCTTTAAATCATTGACATCTTCTGCCAAGGTTAAGACGGCCATGACTTCTGAGGCGACCGAGATATTAAATCCTTCTTCGCGAGGAACAGAGTGGGCTTTTCCTCCTAATCCAATCGTAATATTTCGAAGCGAGCGATCATTCATATCAAGCGCTCGTTTCCAGGTTATGTTACGGATATCAATATTAAGTTCATTCCCTTGATGCAGGTGATTGTCGATCACCGCACTAATTAAATTATTAGCAGTAGTGACCGCGTGAATATCGCCCGTAAAATGCAGATTTAAGTCTTCCATCGGAATGACCTGGGCATAGCCTCCACCGGCCGCGCCTCCTTTAACCCCAAAGACCGGACCTAAGGAAGGTTCTCTTAAGGCAACGATAGCCTTCTTATTTAGAACTCCGAAAGCTTGACCTAATCCTACAGTTGTGGTAGATTTACCTTCACCTGCAGGCGTTGGATTAATCGCAGTCACTAAAATCAACTTACCTTCTTTTTGATTTTTAAAACGGCGAATCCCTTCGGCACTTATCTTGGCTTTAAAAGGACCGTATAATTCTAAATCATCCCCGGTTAATCCGAGGGACGCTCCTATTTCAATGATGGGTTTTGGAGTCGTTCGCTTTGCAATTTCTAAATCGCTTAATGGCATCTCTAGCTCCTTTTTTAAGTCAATCGAAATCTGGTTATGCTATACTATTTTTAGGTGAATTCCATGAACAAAGAAAAAATTCTTAGGTACAGTGAACCGGTCACGATGGTTCTCAGTTTCATGTCCTTAATCGGGATTTTTTTTACCGTTCAAGGGGAAAGTGGATTTTACTTAATCTACTCCAATACTATGTTTATTATAACGCTCTTTATCTTTCCTGGGTTGATGGTCTTTTTTGGCCGGCTCATCTTATTAAGAGCCACCCCTAAAAATATGCCACCTCTGCTTTATCCTTTATTATTCTTATATACCTTTATCCCGACGTCTTACGTCTTAATCCCTTATTTATTCCAAGGGTTTATGGACGGCTCTGCGGTTGAAATCTTATTTGTTATCTTTGAAGGGTCGGTTTTTATTGGAGGCATTATTTTCTTCTTTTACTTCTTTAATAAACGCGTCAAAGGGAGAATTCGCCGATTTGATTTAAGATTGTTTCTTCATTATTTAGTCGGTGGGCTGGTGTACTTTTATTTCATCCGGCTCTCGTTTGTAGCGACTTTTCTCATCCAAATTGCGTTTGAATCTGTCAACTAAGCATCCTCCGGGATGCTTTTTTTATAGAATGTTTGTCATTCTCAAGGTCTGTTCGCGGTGCTTACCAACTGAAATCATTCCCACGGGGATGCCGGTGTGTTTTTCAATCGCTTTTAAATACAATTTAGCGGCTTGCGGGAGTTGATTATAATCGCTCAGCGTTGAGAGGTCTTCATCAAAACCTTCAAGGGTTTCAAAGATCGGGGTGCATTCCGCTAAGATTTCTGGTTCAGCTGGGAAAGTGTCTAAACGGGTCCCGTGATAGTCATAGGCGATCACTAATTTTAAGGGGTGGATACCACTTAAGACATCAAAAAGAGTCAAAATCAAGGCATCAAATTGATTGACGCGGTGCGCGTGTTTTAAGGCGACTAAGTCTAGATATCCAATACGGCGAGGACGGCCGGTGGTCGTCCCGTACTCATTGCCTTTTTCTCTGATTTGATGAGCGAGTTCTTCGTTCATTTCACTGACTAAAGTTCCCTCACCGACCCGGGTAGTATAGGCCTTAACAACGCCTAAAACTTTTTGAATTTGTTTAGGTGAAACCCCGGCACCTTGAGGGATACCCGCAGCACTGGTGGCTGAAGAGGTCACATATGGATAGGTTCCGTGATCGATATCTAAAAGCGTCCCTTGAGCCCCTTCAAATAAAATGAATTGGTCTTTCTTAAAGGCTTCTGATAATAGATATGACGTATCTTGAACCATGGGCGCAAGTTCTTTTTGGAAGGGGGCATAGGTATCTAATAATGCTTTAATCTTTTCTTCCGTTAAATCATGCGTTTGGTCGTTTCTTAAATACGCTTCAAAAAGCGCTTCATTCACAAAAGCACCCATTCTTAATCCAGTCCGACCCACTTTATCCATGTAAGCCGGTCCTATTCCTTTTAAGGTGGTCCCGATATTTTGGGTTTTTTCGTTTTCTTTATCTTTTTCAATATGATGGGGCAAAATCACATGGGCCCGGTTTGAAATCGCAATGGTCGGAGTGAGACCCACACCTTTAAGGGTTTTAATTTCTAGACTTAAAGAAACGGGATTAATCACCATTCCGTTGCCTAATATATTCAGCGTATGGGGTCTGATCGATCCTGAAGGTAATAAATGAAGGGCAAATTTATGCCCGTTGGCATAAATCGTATGACCCGCATTGTCTCCGCCTTGAAAACGCACCACAACATCGGCTTTTTCGGCTAAATAATCGGTGATTTTTCCTTTTCCTTCGTCGCCCCATTGGGCGCCGATAATTGCATATGATGGCATCGATATCTCCTATAAACTCTCGAGTAGCATCATGCCTATCTCAGAGAGGGGTCTTTGGATTTCAAGGTGGGGAATGGTGAGCGTGATTTTTTTTTGGCGATAGGCCAGTTTAATCTTGGGCGAAATTTCATTCGCTCGTTCAAAAAGTTTATCCCCTTGAGCTTGATCCGATACTTTTTCTGAGAGGGTTATTGTCGTTTCTAGGGGGTTTTTTCTGAACCGCTCGACTTGATGAATCGCGGCGAGATGTTCATACACTTTCGAACACATATAATCATATACGTTTGGCGGCAGTTTTCCAAATCGATCTTCTAAACTTTCTTTCAACTGAATCACTTCAATCGAGGAGGTAAGCGCAATGATTTCTTTGTGGACATTGAACTTCTCATCCTCATCCGCGATGTAATCATCAGGGATCGCTTTACTGACGTTCATTTTCGCTTCTTTAGCGGCGATGGGCGAAGCCGCCTCTGGGTGTTCGATGGCTTTGATTTCATCTTGAATCATCTGCATAAACATATCGATGCCCACTGATTGAATAAACCCAGATTGTTCAGCCCCTAAAACATCGCCTGCTCCGCGGATGGCTAAGTCTCTTGCTGCAATCTTATAACCACTACCTAGGGCTGTAAAATCTTTTATGACGTTCAGCCGTTTCGAGGCGTCCTCGGAGAGGATTTTATGCGGTTCTACCATCATATAACTATAGGCAATTCGGTCACTTCTTCCGACCCGGCCTCTAATTTGATAAAGCTGAGAAAGTCCTAAACGGTCGGCTTCATGCACAATCAAGGTATTCGTATTCGGAATATCTAATCCCGTTTCAATGATCGTGGTTGAAACTAAAACATCATATTTTTGATCGACAAAATCTTGAATGATGCTTTCAAGCGTATTTTTATTCATTTGACCATGGGCATAGACCACCCGGGCTGATGGGACCAACTGATGGATTTCGGCAGCGACCCGGTCAATCATCTCGACCCGGTTAAATAAATAAAAGACTTGACCGTTGCGACCGAGTTCTCGTTCAATCGCGTCTTTAATCACAGTTTGGGACCGTTTTAAGACGTATGTTTGAATCGGATGTCTGTTTTTTGGAGGGGTATTTAAAATACTCATCGATTTAATCCCTGATAACCCCAGTTGTAAGGTCCTTGGGATGGGGGTGGCCGTCAAAGTAAGCACATCGATGGTGTTCCGCATCGATTGAATCTTTTCTTTGTGGCGAACCCCAAATCGCTGTTCTTCATCGATGACTAAGAATCCTAAGTCTTTAAAGACCACGTCCTCAGATAAAATCCGGTGGGTTCCAATTAAGATATCTACCGTTCCTTTTTTTAGCTGTTCTAAGATTTCCTTGGTTTCTTTGGTGGACGTAAAACGATTTAATAGTCTGACTTGAATACCGTGTTTATTTAGACGGTCATAAAACGTCTGATAGTGTTGTCGCGTTAAGATGGTCGTCGGGGCTAAGTAGGCGACTTGTTTACTATCTAAAACAGCTTTAAACGCTCCTCTTAAAGCGATTTCTGTTTTTCCATATCCGACATCTCCACAGATCAACCGGTCCATCGGATAAGGCGACTCCATGTCTAACTTCATCGCTTCAATCGCGTCCGCTTGATCGGGGGTTTCTTCAAAAAAGAAATCCGCTTCAATCTGGGCCATCAGTTCTGTATCTGGGCTGTACGCAAATCCAAGCGTACTTTTTCTTAGGGCGTATTGTCTTAAGAGATTAATCGCGATTTCTTTCGCTTTTTTAACGGCTCTTTGTTTGGTTTTTTGCCACTCTGAAGAGCCCAGTTTTGATAACTTAGGAATCAGACCTTCATAGACATCATATTTTTGAATGGCGTAGACGTTTTCAACGGGAATATATAACTTATCATCCCCTTGATAGGCAATCACCATGTATTCATTTTCTAGCTCTTTGAGTTTCATCGTTTGAATCCCCAAAAAGCGACCAATTCCATGGTCAAAATGAACAATGTAATCCCCGCGTTGTAAAGATTTCGCAGAATCCACAGGGCGAGTTTCTTTAAAGACGCTTTGGTATTTTGCTTTTCTTTTTTTAGTCGGTTTTAAGATATGGGCATCGTCGAGCCAAACGAGTTTAGCGTCCAACCATTCAAACGCTAAGGGAACATTAGTTTGAACGAGATTAATCCGGTTCTCAACAGGAATATCTGACGTTGAAATCCGGATTGGAAGACCCCCTTTGTCTTCTAAGATGTCTTCAAACTGATCAAGCGTCTTTTTCTCAGTGCTATAAATAACCACGGTTTGGTAGTCTTGATACTTTAAGACGTCTTTAAAAAACATATTCATGTTTTGAAGGTAATTCATGCTTTCTTTCGCTCTTAAAGTGAGGGTTGGGAGGTCTTTGAACTCATCAAAAGCGGATAAATAAAGGTTTTGAGTGTTAATCTTTTCTTTAAACCCTTTTAAGTTTAAGGCTTTAAATCCAGGTTTTCCCACCATGCTTTGGATCATGTCATTGACCATGGTTTGGACCGAGCGATCACAGGCTGATTTATTCAAATAGATGACAAACGGATCTTCAAAATAATCCACTAAGGTTGCTGGCGTTGCATCTAAGTATGGTAAATACCGGCCAAACGTATCGGTGTCCTCGTTGATATACAGTTGGTCCACATCGTGCATGACTTCATCTAAAGCAGTGGGGCTCAGTTTAATTTCACGGGCTTTGGCGGCCACCTGTTTTTGAATCTTATCCATCTCATCCGTCGACCAAATGAGTTCTTTAAAGGGGATCAGGGTGATTTGTTTAAGGGTTTTGATCGAGCGCTGTGTTTGCGCGTTAAAGACCCGAATCGAATCTATCTCGTCATCAAAAAAGTCAATTCTGACGGGGTGTTCATATTGGATTTGATGAATATCAATGATGGACCCACGATGTGAAAATTCACCGACTTTACTGACCGCGTGGACCGATTTGTAGCCTGTTAGCGCTAAATAATGAAGAAGTTTTTCTTGAGATAAAAGGTCCCCTTTTTTTAAGGGTTTGATAAACTGATTAAATTCTTTAGGGTTCATTCGGTACTGTAAGAGGGCCACGGGATGGGTAATCACCGTCTTCAATTGGGCCTGGACGATTTGTGACAAGGTGTAAATCCGTTCAATTTTTAAGGTATCACTAAGGGCAATTTGGTCAAGTGTAATAAATTCATCTTGGGGATAAAAACCGACCGGTTCAATGAAGCTACTGAGTTTTTGATAAAGCATCTCTGCTTGAAATAGATTATGACTCACGATGACGAATGGCCGGTTTGTCATCTGCCTTATCATCCCTAAAACAAACGCAGTAAAATCGCCCTCTGGGAGAGAGATCTGATAAGGCTTTTTATTTTCTAAAGCCTTGATAAGGGGTTCAAATAGAGGCATTTCACTGTAATGCTTGAGTATTTTGTCCATAACGTCCTAAGGCGACGCTCCCTTTAAAGGGGGGCGTCGCTGATTTGAAATTCATTCATGAGTACTTCTAAGCTGTGACCTTCTAAAAAGGCTTCTAGCGCAATCACTGACATGTCAAAGGCTTTTTGATATAAGGGGTGTTCGGCTTTTGGAATCGGGCCTAATACATAATGTTCGACTAACGTGCCGTCTTTTCCAATCCCAATTCGCATCCGGGGAATATTTTGGGTTTGAAAGTGTTGAAGGATGGACTGGATTCCTTTATGTCCCCCTGCTCCCCCACTTTTTCGAATTCTTAATCCCCCTGCCGGTAAATCTAAATCATCATAAATGACCAAGATATCTTCCGGTTCAATCTGGTAAAAATCAGCGGCTTTCCTGACCGCATTACCCGATAAGTTCATGAAGGTTTGAGGTTTTAAAAATAGGGTTTTCTTATATTCAAGCCAATGACTTTGAAATTTACGAGTTTTAAAGGTAAGGTCGTGTTTTTTCGCAAATTGATCTAGCACCATGAATCCGACGTTATGTCGCGTGGTTTCATAGGTAGGTCCAGGGTTGCCTAAGCCGACAACTAATTTCATCCTTTGGGCTTAATCACAAGGGTCCGGTTCGGTTCTTCCCCTTCTGATGTTGTAGTAATATCACGCCACTCAGACAGTTTAGCGTGTACAATCCGGCGTTCATACGAATTTAAGTCTTTTAAGGTTGCGGCGATTTTTGTACGAGCGACTTCTTTCGCAGTTTTTGTGGCTAGTATTTCGAGTTGGCGATTCCGGTTTTCTTTATAATCCCCAATATCTAATACCACTTTTACGTGCTCATCACTATAGGCAGACAATAAATTTCTTAAGTAGGTTTGAAAGCCTTGAAGGGTTTTTCCGCCCCGGCCAATTAAGAGGGGATTATGGGGGGAATCGATTTTAAACTTATAGGTTCCAGTTTCGGTATCTTGTTCGGCTTGTACTTTGGATTCTATTTCTAAGTCATTCAGGGTTTCTTGTAAGAATTTGTATCCAAGATCTAACAAATTAACATTGACGGTTGCGGTAAATACCGCTGATTTTTTGAGTCCCAACATACTTTTTTTGTCTTCTTGTGAGAGGGAGATATATTGAGGATTAACTCTTAATTCAGCGGCCGCCATTTTTAAGGCTTCGGTGGAATCTTTAGCTTCAAAAGTGGTTTTTTTCATTAAGCAGCCTCCTTCATTTTTTCCATTTTCAAGGCGGTTTTTCTACGGTTTACATACGTTTGGAGGAATTGGAACCCATTTCCAATCACCCAGTAATAAGCAATGCCTAAGCTGGTATATGCCACAGTCATAATCATAAACGTTAAGAAATAAGTCATGTACTTCATGGTGTTTTGGGTTTGGTTTTGAACGGCTGTTTCGTATTTTTTGTTTTTCGCAAATTCAGGTTTTTTCATTGAATAACGTTGCGAGAAAAACATCGTTAATCCGACGATAAGCGCAAACAATAAGAACGGCCAATTCGCAGCAATATTAAATCCTTCTTCTGGAATCGAAAGTAAATCTAATCCAAAAAAATTAAAGTTTAAATCCGGATTATTTACATAAGCATCGGTTAAAGGAATTCTTCTTACGGCTTGATACATCGCAATAAAGATAGGAAGCTGTAAGAACGGTAAGAAACATCCTAAAGGATTAATGTCATACTTCTTATAGATCTTCATTGTTTCAAGTTGCATCGCCCGTTTTGAAGCTTCATCGGTCTTACCTTGGTATTTTTCTTGAAGCTTGTTAAGTTCGGGTTGCGCAAATTGCATATTCGTACTCATCCCCGTGGTTTTTGAGTAGATGGGCCAACCTACCACCCGGATAATTAAAGTAATGAGAGATAGTCCTATGATGTAATAACCACCGATACTCAAGGCTAGAATACCTTCAGCAAGACGTTCCACAATCCATTGGACCCAGCCCACCCCAATATCAGGTTGACCGATCGGTGCATCATATACTTCGGTACAGCCCACTAAGACGGTCATCATTAAGACGATAACGCCGAGTGAAATCCATTTTTTCTTATTCATGTTTTTCTCCTTTGTTTAATCCGAGTTGGTGTAGACATTGATGAATATGTTTTTCTAATTCTTGAAAACTATATAAGTGGGCTGCCGGTTTGATTAAAACAAAATAATCAATCCCTGAATTTAACTCAAAAGCTCTGAGGATTTCTCGGATCCTTCGTTTGACTTTGTTTCTTTCAACCGCGTTCCCTAATTTTTTGGGAACGCTCATCGCAATTTTAAAAATACCGGGATTTTCTTGTGGTCGCACGTAAATCGTGACCGCTCCTGATATTTTCTTTTTTTGATAATCAAGGACTTTCTTGATTTCAGCATTCTTTTTTAAACTGTGATTACGATTCATCACGCCTCTATTTCTAAAAAAAACACCTAAAAACGAATTCGTTTTCAGGTGTTTACGGGTTTACAACGAGATTATACGGTGAGACGTTTACGTCCTTTTTGACGACGTCTTGAGAGGACAGCTCTGCCAGTATGAGACGCCATGCGCGCTCTAAAACCATGAGTCTTAGCACGTTTCCGTTTATTCGGTTGATAAGTTCTTTTCATGGAGGCACCTCCTCTTCAACATTGTTAACTTGCTAGAAGATTATATATAATCTGTCTCTTTATGTCAACAATCATTTAAAATTCAAAATATTTTAGTTTTTTTCCACAATAAAATTTCGCTAATTATAGGCGTTTCCACATTTTGAATGGGGAAAAGGGGATAAGGGGATAACTCAAAATGGGTAAATGGGGAAAGCTACTTTTTTGCCTTTAACAAAGGGCTTTAGTAATTTTTTTAATGGGGATAACCCTGGTGGATTTAAAAAGTTTTCCACATTTTGTGGGGATAAAAAAACGTTTAACTCCCAAAAAAGTTGTGATAGACTTATTTCACTTAAGGTCAAGGAGGTCACGATGGAATCAACTCATATGTGGAGTGAGATTAAAACTCAACTCGAACACGAAATTGAACCCGATACCTATCAAGAAATCTTTTCATCCATTGATTCTATCTATGAAGTTAAAAATAACTTTATCTATTTAATTGTGGCCAATGACTTTATTAAGCGTCGTGTTGAAATGCTTTATTTAAAAAAGATGAATCGACTCCTTGAAACATATGTCGAAGAAAAACATGAATTTCGTTTGATCACTGAAACCCAAGTCAATGAAAAGATGAAGGCGAAGTTTGAATATGATGAAGGCGAAATTGATTCAGAAGAAGGCTACCAATCAAACTTAATCACCTCTTATACCTTTGATAACTTCGTGATTGGAAATTCAAACCGACTCTCTTATACCAGCGCTTTAAAAGTAGCCGATCAACCCGGAATTGTTGCAAACCCTCTATATATTTTTGGGGATGTGGGTCTTGGCAAAACGCATTTAATGCATGCCATTGGTAATTATATCTTAGAAGGAAACATTCACTCGAAAGTTTTATATTTAAAAGCGGATCAATTTGTTGAAGATTATGTCCGGCACGCAAACCGTAAAAAATATGTCGAATTTACGCATTTATACGCCAACATTGATGTTTTACTCGTCGATGACATCCAATTCTTATCTAAAAAAGAAAAATCGCAGGAAGAATTTTTTAAACTTTTTGAAAAACTTTATCAACAACAAAAACAAATTGTTATCTCCTCAGACCGAAAAGCCACGGATTTAAAAGATATCATGGCGCGTTTAACTTCCCGGTTTGCTTGGGGAGTCAACGTTGATATCAACCGCCCAGAACTCGACCACCGAATTAAAATCCTTGAAAAGAAACTGAATGCCGAAACCAGTGATCAAGATTTAGTTCCTAAAAAGGTTTTAGAGTACATTGCTTCCGTCTTTGATAACAACGTCAGGGAACTTGAAGGGGCCTTAAAAAGAGTTTTATTTTATTGCACGGCATTTAACCTTGAATTTACGATTAAAAATGCTGAAATGGCCCTTGAAAATCTGGTTAGACCGAAGGCAAACCATCGGGATTTCATGAAAGATAAAATTAACCGAGTCATGAGTGTAGTCGCGGAATACTATAAGATTTCAGTGAGCGATTTGATTAGTAAAAAAAGAACCCGCAACTATTTATATCCACGCCAAATGGCTATGTACTTAGTCAAACACTTATATGATGTTCCTTTTAAGCGGATCGGTGATTATTTTAACGGCCGCGATCATTCTACAGTCATGCACTCCGTTGAAAAAATTTATAACGACCAAACCATCGATTCAAACGTTAAAATTGATGTGGAAAAACTCTCTATAAAATGTGGAGAAAGTGATTAATTAACTCCTAGTTATATCGCGCTAACATGGTATAATATTAAAGGTTAATAAGGGTTATAAACATTTCCACAACCCCTAACAATAACAAGTATTAAATAAAAAGATTATAGAGGTGACATCATGCAGTTTCAAATGAATAAAGACAAGTTACTCTATCATTTAGTCATTGCTCAAAAAGCCTTATCGAATAAAACTCCAAATCCAGCCTTAACAGGAATTAAAGTAGATGTCTTTAAAGATCGAATTTTATTAACAACCAGTAATGGTGAAATATCAATCTTAAAAACCATTACCGATCCTTCCTTACAAGTTGAAAAAGAAGGAACTGTTTTAATACCAGGTCGCTACTTCGTTGAAATCATTAGGAAGCTAGATGGTCAAAACGTTTTATTATCGGCCCACGAAAACAATTTATTAAAAATTGAAGCGGATCATTCAGACATTACGTTAAATTTATTGGATGTTGAAGATTATCCAAAATTATTATTTAAAGAGAGCGCCGAAAGCGTTAAAGTTAATGTTCGTGTTTTTAAAACCTTGATTCGCCAAACGGCTTTTGCAGCGAGTGGCGTTGAAAATCGTCCGATTTTAACCGGGGTTTACTTCAAACTTGACGGTAACCAATTAACTGGAATTGCCACCGATAGTTACCGCTTAGCTAAAAAATCGATTGAGCTTGATCAAATTTATGCCCCGATGGATGTTATTATTCCCTCAAAATCCGTCGAAGAGCTTGGCCGAATTTTAGAAGATAATCAAAAAAGTGTTGAACTCCATTTTAGTCCTTCAAGCATTTTATTTAAATATGACGATACCTTACTCTTATCTCGCTTATTAGAAGGAAATTATCCAGAAACATCGAAATTAATTCCCTTAGAATTTCCCCATGAAGTGACGTTCAATAAAGAACAACTTCTGATTGCCATCGAGCGGGCCAGTCTTCTTTCGAGTAGAGATGGTCAAAACGCCATCGTTAAACTTGAAATCAGAAATGATGATGCGGTTGAAATTTCTTCATCATCCCCTGAAATTGGCCGGGTCTTAGAGGAAATTCAACCCGTTGCTGAAGTGAAGGGTAATCCTTTAAAAATAGCGTTCAGTTCTAAATTTTTATTAGACGCCCTCAAAGCCTTCAATTCTTCGGAAATTAAGGTTGGATTTACCGGTGAAATACGCCCCTTTGTGATGACGGGCGAGTACGATCCAGACATGCTTCAATTAATTCTTCCCGTTAAAACAGATTAAGGCCTAGAAATAGGCCTTTTTTTATGCCATAAAAGTTTGCACAAACCCTCTAATTTTGATATAATTTGCCTATATATAATATAGAAAGGCTCCCTATGCAGACTGTGGTAATAACGACCCCTTATATCACCTTAGGACAACTTTTAAAATTTGTTGGGGTAGCCGCGACGGGCGGGGATATAAAAGAGCTCTTAAGGTCGCTTAAAATAACCGTCAACCAAGAACGAGATGAACGCCGAGGCAAAAAATGTTACCCCGGTGATATTGTTGATGTCCCTAACTATGGGACATGGAGAATCACCCATGAGGATTGAGACGCTTTGGTTAAAAAATACCCGCGTCTATGATCATGTGGAAATCAACCCCCATCCTCATCTCAATATCATCATTGGAAATAATGCAGAAGGTAAAACCACCCTTTTAGAAGCCATCTATGTCTTAGGGTTCACTAAGTCCCACCGGACCCAGGATGAAAAAGAGATGATGAAAGATGAGACGTTTGCGAAATTTGGAGTCACTTTGAAAAAAGACGATGCTCATCAACTTGAAATCATTATTAGCGCCGAGGGTAAAACGGTGAAACACAATAGCATCAAAGAAAAACGGTTGAGTGATTATGTCGGCATTCTCAAAGCCGTTATGTTTGCTCCTGAGGATTTAGAGTTATTTAAAGGGTCCCCTAAACTTAGACGGCACTTCTTAGACTTACAAAGTGGAATCTTCGATAAAAGCTTATTAAGAGAACTGAGCCAATACAAACACATACTCAAAGAGCGTAATCATCGAATTAAACAACTCGACACCTTAGAGGTTTTTAAAAAAGACGCGTTATTTTCGGTTCTCAGCGACCGTTTGATCAAAAGTGCTTCTTATATCGTTGCGCAAAGAAAAATCTTTTTAGAGGCCATTAACGAACATCTAGCGACCCTTTATCAGTCGATTGCAAATGATGGAGAGCACCCTCAACTGGTTTACCTCCCATCAGTGGCTGCTGAGGATTTGGAAAAAGCCTTGAAAGCCTCCTCAGAAAAAGACTTCTTTGCAAAAACGACTCAATCAGGGCCTCACCGAGACGACTTCATGGTTCTAAGCCACGGAAAAGAGTGGATGACCTTTGCGTCTCAGGGTCAACTAAGAACCTTAGGGATTGCCTTAAAGCTTGCGTTAGTAAAAATGATTAAAGAGCGACAAAACGAGTTTCCGATTATTTTGTTAGACGATGTTTTATCTGAACTTGATGAAAATCGGCAAAATTTGTTGCTCAGTCATCTTGAAAAGGATTCGCAGGTATTTATTACCGCCACCGACATTAAATCGATTCAGACGGAATATTTAAACGATTACGCATTATTTAAAGTGCAGAACAGAAAGGTAGAGAGAATATGAGTCAACAACCGACCTATACGTCCAGTAATATTCAAATCTTAGAAGGCTTAGAAGCCGTCAAAAAACGCCCGGGGATGTACATTGGATCCACCGGCCCTAGAGGGTTGCACCATTTAGTCTGGGAAATTGTCGATAACGGGGTGGATGAAGCCTTAGCTGGTTATGCCAGCTTTATTCATTTAGAAATCTTAGAAGGCAATGTCATTAAAGTGACGGATGATGGCCGGGGGATTCCGGTTGATATTCACCCTAAGACCGGTCGACCTGCAGTTGAAACCATCCTCACCACGCTCCATGCCGGGGGAAAGTTTGACAACCAGTCCTATAAAGTATCCGGGGGCCTTCACGGGGTCGGAGCTTCGGTTGTAAATGCACTCAGTGAAGCGTTTGATGTCGATATTTTCCGAGAAGGTATCCATTATCGCCAAAGTTACGCCAAAGGATTTGCGATCACTGATTTAATTGAAGTCGGTCCGACCGACCGACAAGGCACGGTTATCGTCTTTAAACCGGATGTCGAGATTTTTAAAGAATCTCAAGTCTTTGATTATGAACTCCTAAGAATTCGCCTCCAACAAATGGCTTTTTTAAACCGCGGGATTTTGTTTACCATCCACGATCAACGCCAAGGGAATAAAGAACCTGTCGTCTACAAATACGACGGTGGGATTGAAGAATATGTCGCCTTTTTAAATTTAAACAAGATCGTTCTTCATTCTAAAGTGATTTATTGCGTCGGGGAAAGTGAAGATATCATCGTCGAAGTTGCGATGCAATATAACGATGGCTATAACGCTAATATTTTCCCTTTCACCAATAACATCCATAACCCTGAAGGGGGAACCCACGACGAAGGCTTTAGGATGACCCTCACCCGGATTTTAAATACCTATGCGAAGAAAAATAACCTCTTCAAAAAAGATGAAGGTCTGCTCGGGGAAGATACCCGAGAAGGGTTAACCGCTATCATCAGTGTCAAACACCCCGACCCTCAGTTTGAAGGTCAAACCAAAGGCCGTCTCGGCTCTACGGAAGTAAGAAAGATCGTGGCCGGTGTTTTAGCGGAAGGGCTTGATCGATACTTACTAGAAAACCCTGCAGATGCAAAAATCATCATTGAAAAATCCCTGCTGGCCTCAAGGGCCCGCATCGCGGCCAAAAAAGCCCGGGAAGCCACCCGCAGAAAAAGTCCTCTTGATGGACTTGGATTTGCCTCAAAACTGGCTGATTGCCGTGAAAAAGAACCCGCCAAAACAGAACTTTATATTGTGGAAGGGGACTCGGCCGGTGGTTCTGCCAAACAAGGTCGTGACTCCGGTTTTCAAGCGATTTTACCGTTAAGAGGTAAAGTTTTAAACGTTGAAAAAGCCCGGTTAGATAAAATTTTAGGCAACAAGGAAATCTTATCCCTGATTCAAGCCTTTGGTTGTGGAATTGGTGAAGAGTTCAACAGTGAAATTGTCAGATATCACAAAATTGTAATCATGACGGATGCCGACGTTGACGGGGCCCATATTCGGACCCTGCTTCTCACCTTCTTGTTTAGACACATGCGACCACTGATTGAAAAAGGCTATGTGTATATTGCGCAACCGCCCCTTTATAAAATTCAACAAGGCAAGAAAATCGTTTACACCTACAGTGATGATGAGTTGACGGAAGCCTTGAAAGACTTTGGCCAAAGACCTCAAATTCAGCGCTATAAGGGACTTGGGGAAATGAATCCAGATCAACTTTGGGAAACCACCATGGATCCCGATTACCGGACGTTACTCAAAGTGACCTTAGAAGACGCCATGGAAGCCGATCAAGTCTTTACGATGTTAATGGGGGATGAAGTCGCCCCCCGTAAAGCATTTATTCAAGATAATGCTGAACGAGTTAAAAATCTGGACGTATAGGAGAAAACATGGACGATCAAATTAAAGACCCCATTGAAGTGACCACAGACCGAATCAACGACATTAACTTGACCGACGAAATGCGGACGTCCTTCTTATCCTATGCGATGAGTGTCATTGTCTCAAGAGCACTCCCTGATGTGAGAGATGGGTTAAAACCCGTCCACCGAAGAATTTTGTTTGGGATGGAAGAACTCGGCGTTCAACCGGATAAAACCTATAAAAAATCGGCCCGGATTGTGGGCGATGTTATGGGTAAATACCACCCCCACGGCGATAGTGCGATTTATGAGGCGATGGTCCGTTTAGCGCAACCTTTCTCAACGCGATACCCGCTTGTTGATGGCCATGGAAACTTTGGATCAATTGACGGAGACGGTGCCGCTGCGATGCGTTACACCGAAGCTCGGATGGCAAAAATAGCCGCTGAGATGCTCGCAGACATCAAAAAAAATACGATTGATTTTGTCGATAATTATGACGGAAGTGAGAGAGAACCGTCTGTTTTACCGTCTAAATTTCCCAATCTTATCGTCAATGGAGCCACCGGAATCGCGGTTGGGATGGCCACCAACATTCCCCCCCATAACCTAAAAGAAGTCATTAATGGCTTACTTTTAATGCTCGATAACGCAGAAGTCACCCTCGATGAACTGATGGCGGTGATTCCGGGACCTGACTTTCCTACGGGAGGTATTTTACTCGGACGGGCGGGGTTAAGAGAAGCCTATGAAACCGGAAATGGATCGATAAGAATCCGTGCGAAAGCGAACATTTCAGAAACCAAAACCGGAAAACAAATGATCACGGTCACTGAAATCCCCTACCAAGTTAATAAAACCCGATTGATTGAGAAAATTGCCGAACTTGCTAAAGAAAAACGACTCGATGGAATTACCGATTTAAGAGATGAATCAAGCCGTGAAGGCATCAAAATCGTGATTGAGTTAAGACGGGACGTCAATGCGGAAGTGACATTAAACAACTTATACAAATACACCCCGCTGCAAACCAGTTTTGGAATCAATATGCTTGCCTTAGTCGATCAAAAACCGGAAGTCTTAGGGTTGGCCGATGTTTTAAGACACTATCTAACCCACCAATATGAAGTCTTAGTGAGACGAACCACCTTTGATTTAGGCAAAGCCGAAGAAAGAAAACACATCTTGGATGGGTTAGTGATCGCCCTTGAAAATATCGATGCGATCATTGAAATCATTCGAAATGCCTATGATGATGCTGACCAACAAATCATCGAAGCGTTTAAACTATCAGACGAACAAACCAAAGCCATTTTAGAAATGCGCTTAAGACGACTGAGTGGCTTAGAACGTGAAAAAATTGAAAACGAGATCAAAGAACTCGTTGTAGATATTGAAAATTTTAGCGCCATCTTAGCGTCGAAAGAAAAACAAACTGAAGTCATCAAAGAAGACTTAATCGCCCTTCAAAGTAAATATGACGATGGCCGCAGAACTGAAATTTCCCTCGCCATCGATTTAGACATTGATGATGAGGACTTAATCCCGGTTGAAGATGTCATGGTCGTTATCACTCAAGGGGGCTATTGCAAGCGGATGAACACCGACATTGCGAAGTCACAAAACCGGGGTGGGGTCGGCATTACGGGCCTTAAAACGAACGAGGATGATGCCCTTGAACACATCATTATGACCTCGACGCACGATTACCTCTTATTCTTTACGAATAAAGGAAAAGTTTACAAGATGAAAGCCTACAAGGTGCCCAGTTATGGAAGAACTTCTAAAGGGCTTCCTATGGTCAACTTGCTCCCATTTGAAGAAGATGAATATCTCCAATCAGTGACGAATATTCAAGATTTTGATAGTGAAGAATACCTCTTCTTTACCACCAAAAAAGGCCGTGTTAAACGGACGGCAATCAATGCCTTTAAAAACATCCGTGCCAATGGAATTAGAGCGATTGAACTCAAAGAGACGGATGAACTCCTAGCCGTTCGCCATACCAAAGGCGAACAAGAATTGATATTAGGGGCGTCTAATGGGAAAGCAATTCGTTTTAAAGAGACCGATGTTAGACCGATGGGCCGTACCGCTGCCGGAGTCATGGGGATGCGAATTAAGGCCGGAGATGAAGTGATTGGAACGGCCCTCATTGAAAACGATGAGCAAACCATTTTAGCCGTGACATTAAATGGCTATGGTAAGCGCTCAAAAGCATCCTTATATCGTCTCCAACAACGAGGAGGACAAGGGGTTAAAACGGTTCAAGTGACCGAAAAAAATGGTCCGCTTGTCAAACTTCGCGGGGTAAACTTAGAAGATGATTTAGTCTTGTTGTCCAACAAAGGAATGATGATTCGCCTGCCACTTGATCAAATCTCAGAAACCGGAAGAGCCACCCAAGGCGTCCGTTTAATGCGTCTTCAAGAAGGCCATCAAATTGCGAACATTGCCATTGTTCCAAAAGAAGAGGAAAAAGACGAACAATTGACGTTTGTAGAGGTGACTCCACCAAAAGAACCTTTAATCGTTGAAGAAACCCCACTAGAAACAGAAACCCAAGAAACAGAAACCAAGAAAAAACCAGAAAGTCTATTTGACCTACTCGACGAAGAGTAATTGCAATTTAAAACAGTTTTTGATACGCTTTAATTAACTTAGAGGCTAAGTTTATCACGGCTTTTATAGAGACCTAGTGGATGGTGAAAACTAGGAAAGCAGGTAAACGTTCCCCCTCTTAAAGAAGTTACGATTCATCTCGTTATCGATGCCAAAGTGAGCGAAAGCTAACCAGGGTGGCAACACGGGTATAATCACTCGTCCCTATTTCCAAGGGACGAGTGTTTTTTATTAAGGAGGATTCAATGTTAGATATTCAGTTATTAAGAAGTGACAAAGAAGCCGTTATTAAGCGCTTAAATCAAAGAAATGAGGACTTCACCGAGCGGATTGAAGCCGTCCTAACAGCCGATCAAAAAAGACGTGAAGTTTTACAAAAAGTCGAACAACTGAAGATGGCGCGGAATCAATTATCAAAATCGGTAGGAGAAGCTAAACAAAGAGGCGAGGACGTTAACGCTATTTTAGCGCGAGTCGAAGATTCTAAAAGCGAGATTCAAAGCTTAGAAAAAGAAGCCATCCATGCCGAAGAAACAATTCGTGAAATTTTACTTAGAATTCCAAACATGCCTCATCTTAAGGCTCCATTAGGAACGAGCGAAAACGATAACGTTGAAATCAAAACAGTAGGGAACAAACCAGTCTTTAAATTCCCCCCTAAAGCCCATTGGGATTTAGCCGTTGAACGGGACTTTTTAGACTTCGAAAGAGCCGCTAAAATCAGTACCTCTCGTTTTGTCATCTATAAAAATGATGGAGCCCGCTTAGAACGTGCTCTGATTCAATTTATGATGGATATGCATGCAGATAAAGGGTATCAAGAGTTGATGCTTCCATATTTAGTGAACGCGACTTCAATGACCGCAACGGGCCAGTTTCCTAAGTTTAAAGAAGACGCTTTTGAGGTAAAAGACGACCGAGAGCTCTATTTAAATCCCACCGCAGAGGTCCCTGGAATAAATATCTACCGGGATGAAATCCTTAAAGGGGAAGATTTACCTTTAAAATACGCCGCTTTTACCACCGCGTTTCGGCAAGAAGCAGGCAGTGCAGGAAGAGATACCCGTGGCATCATCCGCCAACATCAATTTAATAAAGTTGAACTTCTTAAATTTTCTAAACCTGAAGATTCTTATGCGGAACTGGATGACATGTTAGCAGCTTCAGAAGCAATTCTAATTGCCTTAAAGTTACCTTATCGTGTGATTGAACTATGCACCGGAGATATTGGTTTTGCGATGGCAAAAACATATGATATTGAAGTCTATTTGCCGGCCTATGAAGATTACCGAGAAATAGGCAGTATTTCTAACGCTGAAGACTATCAAGCCCGGCGAGGCAATATTCGGTTCAAAAGAACGTCGGACGCTAAACCCGAATTTGTTCATACCCTTAATGGATCTGGACTTGCGGTCGGGAGAACGTGGATAGCGATTGTTGAGAATTTCCAAAACGAAGATGGATCGATCACCGTGCCTGATGTACTAGTTCCTTATCTTAAAAAAACAGTCATATAAAAAAACTCTGGGGAATAACCCCAGAGTTTTTATTTAAGTTGTTGAGTCACTTTATCTTTTAAGCTTAAAAAATGATCATGATCAATCGTTCCAGGAGCCTTATCTAGCCCTATATACATTCCGTCATTTTCATAGCGAGGAATGAGATGAACATGAAAGTGAAAGACGCTTTGTAAAGGACGGTCGTTGTTGTTAATCATATTTAATCCAATCGGATTAAAGGCTTTTTTAAGAGCGGTTGCAATCTTAGGAATGGCTTTAAATAAAGGAATTGATTCTTCTTCTGTCAATTCATAGATATTAGCCACATGTTTTTTAGGAATCACCAAAGTATGTCCTACGGTGACCTGTGAGATATCTAAAAATCCTAAAACCGCTTCATCTTCATAAAGGATATACGCTGGAATTTCTTTGTTGACGATTTTACAAAAGACACACATATCAAGCTCCCATTTGAGACTTCACCAACTGAACGATTTCGTCCATGGTGTTAAATAAATGATCGGGATTAGATTGGGCGAGTAAAGAAGCTCCTTTAATGCTCCAAGCGACTCCGCCCGAGAGGATACCAGCGTTTTGACCGGCTTCGATATCACCTGGATTATCACCAATCATAATGGCCCAATCCGCTCCACCTAAACGTTTTAAGGCTATTTCAACAGGTTCTTTATCAGGTTTAGGATGTTTCACATCATCTAAAGCGACAAAAGCATCAAAATAGGGTTCTAGACCAAATTTTGTAAAACTATACCAAGCGCCATCTTTATATTTAGAAGTAACTACCGATAACTTAGCCCCAAGTTCCTTTAAGGCTCTAAGTCCCTCAACAACACCGGGATATAAGGCGATGGTTTTATCTTCGTTTGCTTTATAGTGCACCCGGTAGTCCGCAATCATTTGTTCAACCACCTCAGGATCTCGATACTTTAAAAAGACTTGAGACAAGGTGGGGCCGATAAATTCAATGATTTGCTCCCGAGAAAAAGTTTCTTCAGGGATGTACTTAACTAAGACAGAACGGTAACTTTCAATAATAATTTCGTTGGAATCAATTAAGGTTCCATCTAAGTCAAACAAAACGGCGCAATCTTTTATCATAGAGATACCTCACGCTTATTTTATCAAAGAATGAAGTAACATTGAAATATCCTTAAAAAGCCTTATAATTAAGTACGAATAGAGGTGCATTATGGCAAATATTATTGAACAACTTAAAACGCAAATAACAGGTAAAAATGTAAAAATCGTATTCCCTGAAGGTCAAGACGAACGGGTTGTCACTGCAATTAATCAATTGGCTAAAGAGGGCTTAATTACGCCCCTTGTGGTAGGCCCAGTCTTAGAACAATTAGACCCAAGTGTCAAAGTCTATAATCCTAAAACTGATGATCTAAAAACCTCGATGTTAAAAGCTTTTCAAGAGAGAAGGCCAGGGAAACATAGCGACGCTGAAGCAATTCAATTATTAGAAGATGAAACGTACTTCGCTACTATGATGGTCTATATGGGCCTTGCTGACGGTCTAGTCAGTGGAGCGGCTCACTCAACAGGAGATACGGTCAGACCCGCCCTTCAGATTATCAAAACAAAACCCGGTATTTCTCGTGTTTTTGGCTACTTTTTAATGATTAGAGATGATGAGAAGTACTTAATGGGTGACTGTGCAATTAATCCAAATCCTTCATCAGAAGATCTTGCCCAGTTTGCGTTAGAGCTTTATGAGGTAGCCCCAACATATGGGATAAAGCCTAAGGTTGCACTTTTATCCTTCTCTACCAATGGGTCAGCAAATACTGAAGAGACCTTAAAAGTCAAAAAAGCTAAAGAAATAGCATTAAAAATAAACCCAAGCGCATTGATCGATGGTGAGATGCAATTCGATGCTGCCTTCGTTCCTAAAGTGGGTCATAGCAAGTATCCAGGATCTCACGTTGCAGGACAAGCCAATGTGTTTATCTTTCCAACCTTAGATGCAGGAAATATCGGTTACAAAATGGTCGAGCGTTTTGGAGGTTTCGATGCAGTCGGGCCAATCTTGGCAGGACTTAATCAACCGGTTAACGATTTGTCACGAGGTTGCAGCATCGAAGATGTTTATTCATTAAGTATTATTACGGCTTCACAAAGTTTGAAAAAATAGGCGATTAAAGCCTATTTTTATAATAAGGGGACTCCATGAAACGCTGTACAATTATCTATAATCCCAACAGTGGAAAAGGAACATTTAAAAAACATCTTGTTGAAATACAAGATCATCTAGAGTCTCAAGGTTTCACGTGGAACATGGCTGAGACTGAATATCCTAAACACGCCGTTAAACTTTATGAGCAAGCAGCAAGAGAAGCTGTTGATCTTGTGATTGTAAGTGGGGGCGACGGAACCATGAATGAAGTCACTCAAAGCATTCCCTTCATAAAAAACCCACCTCCTATTGGATACATTCCAAGCGGAACAGCAAACGATTTAGGTAAAACATTAGGTTTAAGAAAAAAAGTAAGTAAAACGCTACAGATATTTGAAAAAAACCAAATCAAATATATGGACATCGTTCAAAGTAATTTTGGTGTTTTTAACTACATTGCTGCAATAGGAAATTACGTTGACATTAGCTATAAAACGACAAAAAAAATGAAAAAAGTATGGGGGTTTTTAGCCTATATTCTTTTTGGGATTAAAGCCTTTTTTACCACTCCAATGATACAAGCAAGTATTAAAACCGATCAAAAGTCTTATTCAGGTCGTTATTCACTGATTATGATTCTGAACTCTCAATATGTCGCTGGATTTAACTTGAATCCTCAAGCTAAACTTAATGATGGAAAATTTGAACTTATCTTAGTTCCGTATGTCCCCATTTTTAACAACGTCTACTTCTTTGCAGTCTTTTTGCTAAAGAATTTTAAACTTCCAGGAATTGTGAAAGCCCAAGCGAGCGAAATTAAAATTAAAACAAATCATTCAAGAGCTTGGAGTTTAGATGGCGAAGTTGCTGAGTCAGGAAAGTTCGAGGCTCACATTATTCCTAAAAAACTTCCTGTGATTATCAATCCCAAAATGACTGCAGGAATGCTAGATTGAAACCCGTCTTATATGTGGTAGAAGGAAGACACGATTCCGCCAAACTTAAACTAATTGATGCTCAAATAGAAACGTGGATCACGAATGGCAGTCATTTCAATCAAGAGCGGATACAACAATTAGTTGAGTTGAGCAAAAAGTATGAGCTTGTCCTATTGTTAGACCCTGATGGCGCAGGAGAAAGAATCAGAAAAAGAATTATAGAACATCTTCCCAACATCAAACAAATCTTTGTTCCTCAAAATTTAGCCCACAGCCCCCAAGGAAAAACAGGCATTGAGCACATGGAAGTTGAGGTATTAAGAGGATATTTGAGTCATCCTAAACAAACTCATGTTTCACGTGAAACATGGAAAGTCCAAGATTTATATGATTTAGGCTTAGCTGGAACCCATAACGCTCAGATTCTAAGGGAAAAAATGAGTGTAAATTTAGGTTTACCCTATGCCAATGTAAAGTCCTTTTGTCGCTTACTTAATCAATTTGGAATAGACAAAAAGACAGTAGTGGAGAAGGTAAATAATGAATCTTAAAGCGAAAAAAAAGTGGGGTCAGAATTTCTTAGTTGACAGCACAATTCGAGAGAGAATTGTCCAACAAGCCAATATTAATCCAGAAACTTTAGTGATTGAAATTGGCCCAGGGCAAGGCTCAATTACAACGTTAATGGTGGATCATGTGGCCCATCTACTTGCCTATGAAATTGATCCTGATTTGGCTCGAGTTTTAAAAGGTCAATATCAAAGCTATAAAAAAGTTGAAATTATCGAAGGTGATTTTTTAATTCGAGATGTGAAGCAAGACATTAAAAATGTTAAAACCCCTTATAAATCGATTAAAGTCGTAGCAAATCTTCCTTACTACATTACGACTCCCATCATCACTAAATTGATGTTAGAACTTGATAATATTGATGAATTAATCATCATGGTTCAATATGAGGTCGCCCTTAGATTGACCGCAAGTGTAAAAGATTCTGATTACAGTGCACTCTCTGTCATCACTCAATATTATTCAGAGCCAGAATTTTTATTTAAAGTACCTCCTCAAGCCTTTCGACCGCAACCCAAAGTGGAGTCAGCAGTTATCAAACTAATACGCTTAAATAAGCGGTTAGTCCCCTCAAACCTTGAGAGTGAATGGCTGGAATTTATTCGGTTCGCGTTCCAACAACCTAGAAAGACCTTGGTCAACAATTTAACTAAAGCTTATAATCTAACAAAGGATGATGTTGGAGAAACTTTAGTTAGTCTCGGGTTATCACTGACCAGTCGAGCGGATAGTCTTAGGATAGAAACCCTGGTGAAAATTTTTGACATTATTAGACTTAAAATGATATAAAATTAAGTTCTACCGCACCATCAAGCGTTTTTTATTATCATAATTGTTTGAAACACAAAGTAGTTTATGATATACTGCAAGCGTATTCATAAAGTCATTCAACGTGGGGTGGTCGATTATGGAAATCACGGATGTCAGAGTCAAGAAGTTTAACGGTGAAAATCGCCTTAAAGCGATCGCTGCCATAACGATTGATGATTGCTTCGTAGTCCATGAGTTACGTATTATCGATGGCAAAGATGGTCTTTTTGTTGCGATGCCAAGTCGGAAGATGCCGAATGGTGAGTTTAAGGATGTCGCTCATCCAATTAACCAAGAAACTCGCAGCACGATTGAAAAGATTGTTATCGAGGCATACGAAAACATCGAAGATGAACCAGTTGAAGAATAGTTAATTGATAAATAATGCAACTTTTTTACGAGAGTTGCATTTTATTTTTGTCTTTTTTCGTTATAATGATACTTAGAACTACAGGAGGTAGTATGGCAACCTTTAATGGTCAAAAAGTTAAGTTGTTTACCCTGAATGCAAACCGCCCTTTAGCTGAAAAAATCGCTGAGTATACTAAAATTCCGATGAGCGAACTTGAAGTAAACCGTTTTGAAGATGGTGAGATTCAAATTAATATCGCTGAAACGGTTCGAGGGCACCACGTATTTGTCGTTCAACCGACCCAACCTCCTGTGAACGAACACATGATGGAGCTACTCATCCTAATGGATGCCTTAAAACGAGCCAGTGCTCAAACCATCAACGTAGTCATGCCGTACTATGGATATTCGAGACAAGATAGAAAAGCAAAATCTAGACAACCGATTAGTGCTAAACTTATGGCTGATCTATTGACCGTTGCAGGCGCAACACGAGTCATTGCGATGGATCTGCACGCAGCCCAAATTCAAGGATTCTTTAATATCCCCATCGATAACTTCAAAGCCATGCCAATTTTATCGACCTACTTTGAAGAAAGGCTCAAAGGCGAAGAAGTCGTCATCGTCTCCCCTGATCACGGGGGTGCCGTTAGAGCCCGAGAGTTTGGCAATATTCTCCATGCTCCTATTGCAATTATTGATAAACGTCGTCCGCAAGCCAATGTTGCCGAAGTCATGAACATTGTGGGGGATGTAAAAGGGAAAATTGCAATTATTGTTGATGACATCATCGATACCGCAGGGACCATTCAAGCGGCCGCCGCTGCCCTCAAAAAAGAAGGCGCAAAAGAAGTCTATGCAGCTTGTACCCATCCCGTATTTTCCGGAAATGCCATTGATAAGATTAACAACAGTGAAATTAAAGAACTGATTTGTACAGATACCATCCACTTAAGACCCGATCAAACCTCCCCCAAGATTAAACAACTATCGATTTCAAACTTATTAGGTCAAGGCATCTTAAATATCATTACCAACGAATCACTCAGTGTCCTATTCGAAAAAGAATAAAACATTCAAAACGGATCGTTTTTTAAAGCTCTATATATAGCGACTCTAGGCCGGTGAAAGCTAGAGAGTATCTTTAAAAAACAAACACCGTTGTTGCGAATGCGTTCCTTCCCGTTAAGAAGAAGAGTATTAAACTAAGGTGGTACCGCGGAAAATTTCGCCCTTAAATATTTTTAAGGGCGTTTTATTTTAGGAGAAAACAATGGATATAAGAGATTTATTTAAAGATTGGACAGCCCTAATCGACCAAGAAGTCAGCATCGAAGGATGGGTGAGAAATCACCGTGATCAAAAGTCTTTTGGGTTTTTAATGGTCAATGATGGGACCGATTTTCGGACGATTCAAGTTGTGTATGAAGAATCAATTCCCAATTTTTCTGACATTCAAAAAGTCAGAGTGGGTGCTGCGATTATGGTTCAAGGGGTGATGGTAAAGACACCTCAAAATGCGCAGCCTTTTGAAATCAAGGCAAGAAGCATTACGGAAGTAGGCTCGTCGCCAGAAGATTATCCGATACAACCCAAACGTCATACCCGTGAATTTTTAAGAACGGTGCCTCATTTAAGACTTAGAACGAATCTATTTACAGCCCTATTTAAAGTAAGAAGTATTCTTCACCATTCGATTCACTCCTTCTTCGAAAGCCAAGGCTTTGTTCATGTCGCTGCACCAATCATCACTTCATCGGATGCCGAAGGAGCTGGTGAGTTATTTCAAGTCACAACCCTGCCTTTAGATAAGCTTCCTAAAAAAGACGGAGAGATTGATTATAGTGAGGATTTCTTTGGGAACTTAACGCATTTAACTGTTTCCGGACAGCTTCAAGCCGAAATTTTTGCGCAAAACTTTAAAAGAGGATACACCTTTGGGCCAACATTTAGAGCCGAGAATTCAAACACAAAGACACACGCCTCTGAGTTTTGGATGGTTGAACCCGAAATGGCCTTTTCTGATCTAAATACGATTATCGAAGTGTCTAAAAATATGGTTCAATTTTTAATCAAAGACGTTTTGGAAAAAGCCCCTGTAGAAATGGCCTTCTTTGATGAATTTGTGGAAAAAGGTCTTTTAGATAAATTAAACAAAGTCTTGACCTCTCCATTTGCAGTCATGACTCACAAAGAAGCGATTGATACCTTGTTAAAGAGTGGTAAAAAGTTTGAAATTTTACCGGCTCAAGGTAAAGATTTAGCCACTGAGCATGAAAAAGCTCTGGTCGAGATTCAAGATGGCCCGGTCTATGTGATTGATTGGCCGGAAGAAATTAAAGCCTTTTATATGCGACTTAACGATGATCAAAAAACCGTTGCGGCGATGGATCTACTTGTTCCTGGAGCCGGAGAACTCATCGGAGGTTCCCAACGTGAAGAACGTCCTGATTTGTTAGAAAAAAGAATGAAGGCATTTGGAATTGATCCTAAAAGTTTACAGTGGTATCTAGATTTAAGAAAATACGGATCAACCCCCCATGCCGGCTTTGGGCTTGGTTTTGACCGGATGTTAATATACTTAACAGGCGTTGAAAACATTAGAGATGTCATTCCTTTCCCAAGAACCCCTAAAAATTGTCAATTTTAATCTAAGATAGGAGCACCATGAAACATCGTAAAACGCTTTTTCAACTGACTTGGCCCACCTATATTGAGTTTTCATTCTTGATGTTGATGATGATTACAGATACGGTCATGCTTTCTCAATATAGTGACGCATCTGTAGCGGCTGTAGGCAATGCTAATCGCATTGTCTTTTTACTGACCGTTGTGGTCAACATCATTGCGATTGGGGTTGGAGTGGTCGTCAGTCAGTATATTGGAGCTAAAAAAGACGCTGACAGCCAAAAAGCCCTATTTGCAGGGTTAGTGGGAGGTCTTTTTACATCCTTAATCATGGCCCTTCTCCTTCAAGCTGGTGCGAATTTACTTTTAGGTTGGATAAATACACCTCTACTCATCTATCAAGACGCCCTTAGTTACTTAAGAATAGTCGGGATGGGCATTGTTTTTGTGTCCTTATCGCAAACCTCAGGGGCTGGATTTCGAAGTTTTGGGTTTCCAAAAAGGGTGATGATTGCAGGAGCGCTTGGGAATATTTTAAACATTGTTTTAAACTTCTTCTTAATTTTTGGAGTTTGGATTTCTCCAGAACTTGGGGTCACCGGCGCCGCCATTGCGACCTTAACGGCCCGTATTTTTACAGCATCCCTCTTGTTTTTTAACCTATTAAAAGAAAAGATCATCGCGATTCGGATGACCTTAAAAGAACTCATTTATTATTTAAAAGATATCTTTAAAATTGGGTTTCCAAGTGCTTTAGAACAGTTTATTTATCAAGTCAGTGAGTTCTTTATCTTGATATTAGTGAATGGGATTGGGACCCTCGCTGTGACGACTCAAGTGTATGTCTTTAATTTGACCTTGCCGGTGTTGGTCTTCGCCGTCGCCTTATCCCAGGGCAATCAAGTCATTGTCGGTTGGCATATCGGGGCGTATGAAGACCAAGAAGCCTACCAAAGAACGATTCGAAGTATGTGGATTGGCATAATTACCGTCGTGATTATTTCCACCACCGTGTATCTCAATGCGCAGTGGATATTAAGAATATTCACCTCAAATCCAGAGATTATTCAAACCGGTAAGAATGTCTTACTTGTCTTTATCTTCTTAGAAATGGGTCGTTTATCAAATATCATGGTCATTCAGGCTTTGAGGGCGACTGGAGATGTAAAATACCCGGTGTACGCCGCTTTGATTTCCATGTTTGGAATCAAAGTGCCCCTTGCTTATTACCTTGTCATGGTTCAAGACTTAGGACTCGTCGGGGTCTTTATTGCCATTGCCATTGATGAAATCTTCAGAGGATTTTTTGTTTATATCCGCTGGACTAAAAAACCATGGCTTAAACAACAAAGAATCGTTGAAAAAAGTATTTAAAAAGGTAGGACCGAGGCCCTACCTTTTTTTATTTATTCAGAATCAGGGGTGGAATCTTTTTTAGCCTTAGGTTTAGCTGCTGCATTAGAGGCTGGGCTTAACGCTTCAGCAATGGCAGAGGCCATTCCAATGACACCTTGTAAATCTGATGGAATGATGAGTTTTGTCGCATTTCCGTCCGCCACAAGGGCAAGCGCTTTATAGGCTTCTAAACGTAAGAATGCTTCATCTGCTTTCGCATTTTTAATGAACTCAATCCCTTGAGCAGTGGCTTGTTGAACTTTTAAAATGGCTTCAGCTTGACCTTGAGCTTCTAAGATTCTAGTTTGACGCTCTCCGTCTGCTCTTAAAATTCTTGATTCTTTTTCCCCTTCAGCATTTAAAATCGCTGAACGTTTGTTTCCTTCGGCAATTAAGATCGCTTGACGTTTTTCACGTTCAGCTCTCATTTGTTTTTCCATGGCTTCACGGATATCTTTGGGAGGGATGATGTTTTTAACTTCAACCCGGTTAATCTTAATGCCCCATGGATCGGTGGCTTCATCTAAGATACCCCGCATTTTTTCATTAATGATATCTCTTGAAGTTAAGGATTCATCAAGTTCTAAATCCCCGATAATATTACGTAACGTCGTCGATGTTAAGTTTTCGATGGCCTTAATAGGTTCATTGACCCCGTAGGTATAAAGCTTAGGGTCAGTGATTTGGAAGAAGACGACCGTATCAATTTGCATAGTGACGTTATCTTTAGTAATAACGGGTTGTGGATCAAAATCGACGACTTGTTCTTTGATTGAAACCCGGCTTTTCGTCCGGTCGATGAACGGAACTAAGAAGTGAAGTCCGACGTCCCAAGTTTGGAAATAACCCCCTAAACGTTCAATCACAAAGCGGTTAGCCTGGGTGACGATAGAGAAGCGTGTTGCAAGGTAACCAAGTACAACTAGTACGATGACAATAAGTAAAATTAAACCGAATCCAAAATCCATAATGTTCCTCCTAAATGGGATATAGTGTATCTTCGTTTATAATGCGCGATTTTGTGATGTAATCACGAATCGTTTTGCGTTGAGATGTAAAGGCGATGAGGATAAAATCTAAGAAGATACCAAAACCAAAGGTGAATATCCAGTATAACCCTTTCCAGAAGACTTCTCTAAAAAGTAAGTTCCACCAAGTGACACGCCCTGTAATTTTGATTTTCAAAGTTTTGCGGCCAATCGTGTAGCCTTTAAATAATAGTTGGTAGAAGTAATTGACCGTCAAGTATGTGGAAACAAAATAAACGACGCTTAGTAATATATATTCAACAAAAACTTGAGTTTCAGCTTCATAGTTATCGTTATAAAATTGATCAATTTCGATGATTCCGTTTTGGTACTGTGTTTCGCTAATCAATCCAGCATCTCTTTCATCCATCAGAGCTAAAACTTGATTCGTCCGTTCAACTTGGAGATCTAAGAAATCTTGGTAAAGAGGATTGAAGTTTTCAACTTGAGATTGGATGATGTTCTGGGCAAAGACACGGTGAACCAAAGTGATTATTGCTACAACGATGATGGTATCGATGATAAAACTGCCTAGTCGTTTTAAGACGGATGCACTCATACTAATTTAACGATGAGTTTAACCCCTTCAATGGCTAAAACTTCAACCGTAGCATCTTTATTAATAGCACTACCATCTTGAGTAATGGCGGTCCAAATAGCACCGTTGATTTTTACTTCACCGCGGCCTCCTGTTTCGATATCTTTAATACAAATCGCCTTTTTACCTACAAGCCGATCTGCGTTGGTGGATATGATATTTGTTTGGAAGTATCGTTTAGCAATGGGCCTAACACTAAGTAATAGACCAATACTAATAGCGATGAAGACTAAAAATTGAACGGGAATTGAAACGCCAAAGATGGCGAGAATGAAAGCCACTAAAGCTGAGATCGCAAACCAAATACTCGTTAAGTCCATGGTCAAGGTCTCAACCACGGCCGCAACAACCACAATTAAAAACCACAAAATAATAAATGCTAAGCTAATATCAATTACCATTTCTAGCCTCCTCAGGACGGTTAAAATCAACAATCAGCGCTTTTTCAGACTCTGACCATTCACAAAAGTATTTAAACATTTTTTGATGTTCAAAATCTAAACCTAAAAAAGCTGCAAGATCATTCATGAAAATTTTATTGCTCACCCGTGAGTAACTTGAACGAACACTAATTCGGTAAAGTTTTTCCCGAGGGATGTCGCCCCGTTCAAATTCTGTTTTGTTGAGGGGACGAATTGCTAAACGACGACCCACCTCATCTAACCCAAGCATAACAGAATACGCGGAATTAAATTGGACACTCGCCCCTTTATTTAAAGTAATATTTGAATCGTATAGTGTGACGAGTTTTGAACCTTGGTCTTTGTTGACCCATTTAAACATAGTTTCACCTCATCATTATTATACCACTAATTATTTTTAATTCAAAAAAATTATTTTTAATTATTTTTAATTATTTACCCAAACAGAATTGAGAGAATAAAGCATCAATAAGGGCTGTATCTGAAGTTTCTCCGATGATTTCACCGAGTGTTTCCCAGGCTCCTTTAATATCCATTTCAATCATGTCTACGGGAAAGGCTTGCTGGGCTGTTTCTAAGGCTTGATTAATTTTAGTTAAGGCCTCATTGAGTTTTTGAACGTGCCGTGGATTAGATAGATAAAGATTTTGGTCGATTTTGATCATCCCATCTAAATAACGGGTATGAATACTTTTTTCTAAGACATCAAGATTGGTTTTCTTTAAGACACTCATTGGAATAGCGTCTTCAAAAGGTTGACCCAGACGATTCGGCAGGTCATCTTTATTAAGGATGATGATGCGCTCTTTTTTTTCAGTGAGTGCTAAAAGGTCCTTATCCATAGACGTTAAAGGTTCAGACTGATCAAGAACTAATAAAACCAGTTCAGCTTCTTGGATGGCCTTTTTACTTTTTTCAATCCCAATTTTTTCAATAAAATCAGAGGTTTCCCTGATTCCTGCGGTATCAATTAAGTGAAGGGTAATCCCGCCAATGTTGATAAATCCTTCAACGATGTCTCGAGTGGTTCCTTGTACTTCGGTCACAATGGCTTTTTCTTCGTTAATCAAAGCATTGAGTAAACTTGATTTACCAACATTTGGACGTCCTACAATCGCTGTTTTAATTCCACTTCGAATGATTTGCCCATAGACGGCTTTATCCAGTATTTTTTCAATCTCTTGTTTTACTTTTGTCGCTTGTGGAATTAAAAATGAATGGGTCAATTCGGCTACATCATCATATTCAGGATAATCAATATTCACTTCAATTTGAGCAATGAGTTGAAGAAGATCATGCCTTAAATTTTCAATGAATGAACGAATTTTTCCACTTAAACCTTGGGTGGCTAATTTCAAAGACAATTCACTTCTAGATTCAATCATATCCAAGACGCTTTCAGCTTCAGTTAAATCGATCCGGCCATTTAAAAAAGCACGTTCGGTAAATTCACCATTTTCCGCAGGTCGAGCGCCATTATTCAAACATAAAGATAAAACTTTTTGAGCAATGTAATGCCCCCCGTGCGTATTAATTTCAACCATATCTTCTTTAGTGAATGTATTAGGGGCTTTAAAAAAACTGACTAATACTTCATCAATAAGTTGGTCATCTTCATAAATTTTTCCGTACCGGATCGTATGAGATTTAAAAGGTCTTAAATTACTCGGTTTAAAAAATTTATTTAGAATTTTTAAAGCCTCTTCACCACTCATCCGGACAATACTTATGGCCCCAATTCCAGGGGCTGTCGAGATGGCTGCAATGGTATCATTTTGCATCATTATCACCTTATTCAGTATACCATAGGAGGCTTTTTTCATGGTATAATGTCACGTAGGAGACTCAAATGGAAAAAGCAAGTTTAAAACGACAATTTATCTATTATTTTGGAACCTTTATTATTGTGTTACTGGTAGTGATTGGGATTGCAATTTATAATCAAATAACGGTTGAAACTCCGTTCTTAGAATCCATGCAGCGGCTATGGTTTATGCCCATCTTAATTTTAGGCTTGCAGTTTGCCTATGAGTCTATTTTGGGGGCCCTAAGTAAAAAAGCAATGCCTAATAAAAGTGAAGAGGGCTACGTTCAACACATTTCCATGGTGGCTCGTCAACTGCTCAATTTAACCATGTCAGACTTTGAAGTTTTAAAAGATAATCAGGTTTTCCAACTTGCTTTAAGTGAAGCCTACCAACGATATAAAGCTAAAAATAAAAAAGAGTCAGACTACCAACTTTTCCTCGAATGGTTTGAAGAGGATACCCTTGAACACAACGTGGTCGAATTAACCATTAAAGAGACGTTATTTTTAATTAATAAAGAAGCAGAATAGAGAGGGTTTTTGTGAGCTATACGGCGCTTTACCGTAAATACCGTCCCTCTGATTTTAAAGAGGTAGCGGGCCAACAACATATTACGCAGACCTTTCAAAATGCGTTAAAACTCGATAAGCTTTCTCACGCTTATCTTTTTAGCGGTCCTCGAGGAACGGGAAAAACCAGTATTGCCAAAATCATTGCAAAAGCTGTCAACTGTGAAAAAGCTCCGACTGATAATCCCTGTAATGTATGTGAGATTTGTTTAGGCATTCAAAATAACACGATTAACGATGTTATCGAAATCGATGCGGCCAGTAATAATGGGGTCGATGAAATCCGTGAACTAAGAGACAAGGTTAAATATCTTCCCTCTTTAGGACGTTATAAAGTGTATATCATTGACGAGGTCCACATGCTTTCAATTGGGGCCTTCAATGCCCTCCTTAAAACCTTAGAAGAACCCCCTAAACATGTCATCTTTATTTTGGCTACCACCGAACCTCATAAAATTCCGGCAACAATTCATTCAAGATGTCAGCGTTTTGATTTCAGGGGTGTCACGGAAAAAGAAATCAAAGGTCGTTTAGAGGAAATTGTCTCGCAAGAATCGATTCAAATTGAACCTGCCGCCTTGGATGTTATTACTCGTTCTGTAGATGGTGGAATGCGCGATGCAGTGAGTTTACTTGATCAAGCGTTAGCGTTCTCTGAAGGAGAAATCAAAGCCGCAGATGTTCATGCTATTCGGGGATCTGTTCAGGTGGAAGATATTTTCAACATGGCCATCGCTCTTCATGAAAATAACGTTCCCCTTGCTTTAGACCGTTTAGACACTCTTCTTGCTGAGGGAAAAGAAGCAAGAAGAATTGTGGATGATTTAATCATGTTTTATCGGGATGTCATGATTGACATCAATATCGATGCGATTCAAAGCCATCCTTTGCGGGATTTTGAGGCATACCAAACGTGGTTAAAAACACAGACAAATCATGATATATTTTATGTCATTGATCTCCTTCATGAAGCTAAAAATCAGATGCGTTTTACGACTAACCCAAAAATCGTAATCGAACTTTTGTTTATGAAATGGGGCGACCAAGTTCGTAAAGAACCGATGACTTTAATGAAAAAACAATCCGTGATGGAAAACGAGATTCAGCAGTTAAAAAAACAACTTGAAAATCTTTTAGATCGCCCTCTTGTTAAACCCAAATTCAGCGAAGAAGATAAACCTTTCACTCACGTAGAAGCCTTACCTGCAAGTGACTTAAGTCCGTCTGAAAAGAACGCCTTTAAACCGAAAGAAGAGCAGACTCCTTTTCCTTCTTTCGACAAACCACAGTTAGAAAAACCAGTTGAATTTAAAGAAGAAATAATCACTCAAGAGCCGAAAGAATTTGAGCCTCAAGAGATTACGACTGATGAGATTCAACCAGAAGAAAAACCCCTTAAAAAAGAAGCTACGCAAGAACATCCTTTTAAAGATTTAGAAGACCGTTTCCTCAATAAAAAATATGGAACCTATGACATCAAGTTTGTAGAGGATGTTTTAAATACTGGGGGGCGTGAAGTTAGAATTGACATGGTCAAAAAGTGGTATGACATGGAAAGAACGAACTCGGGAGAATCATTAAAATACGCAAAACTTATTACCGAAGGACAACTCGTCGCCACCAATGGAATCATGATCATTGTTACATATAAAACCGCCTCAACCTGCAACCGGATGATGAAGCCGGAAGTCTATGAAAAGATGGCTCAAGTCCTCAAAGATTTTTATCAACGTCCTATCCGTTTTTTAGCTCTTCCAGAAGAAACCTGGGAAATTATTTCTGATGAGTTTGTCAGACATTTCAGAGCCAAAAAAACCAATGATGAATGGATTACATTAAGTACAATTCAAAACACTAAACTAGTTAGTATCCCAGAGCGCGAAGAAACCTACGAAGACACCCGTTCTGGAGCCGAAAAAGAAGCAATTGATTTATTCGGTGAAGATATCGTCAAAATTAAGTAAGAGGTTATGATGAATTTAGCGATGATAAAAAAACTGGAACAAATGCAAAAAGAAATGAAAGATGCTCAAGAACAATTGGAAGCATCTACCTTTTATGGTAAGTCTGGTGGAGGAGCAGTAGAAGTTGAATTCACCGGTGCTAAAAAGATGCAAAAAATTACGATAGATGAAGCCTCTTTTGACTTTCCAGGTGATCTAGATTTATTAAACGAAACCATTCTCGCAGCCGTCAATGATTGCATGCAAAAAATCGACGATGAAAACGATGAAAACCTCAAACAATTTTCCAATCAAATGGGCTCTTTTTCCGGGATACTAAAGTGAACTACCCCAAAGCACTTGAAGCTTTAATTGAACATTTCAGAAAGTACCCGGGAGTTGGTCAAAAGACCGCTGAACGTTATGCTTTATTCACCTTAACGCATCGTGACCAAGTGGATGCAATGGGATTTTCTGAAGCATTATCAAATCTTCACACATCAATTAAAACATGTGATTCGTGTGGATACTTTACGGAAAAAGAAACGTGTGATATTTGCGTCGATTCAACGCGGAATCGTTCGCAAATTATGGTCGTTGAAGAAGCCAAAGATGTTTTAACCTTTGAAAAGGCTCATAGCTATCACGGGCTATATCACGTCTTAGGTGGGACCTTATCCCCTTCTGAAGGGATTGGACCAGAAGACCTGAATATTAAAAAATTAATTGAACGCTTGAAAGATAAAACCCATCAAGAACTTATTATTGCAACGAATTTAAATGAAGCGGGTGAAACCACTGCTTTATATTTAAAGTATATTTTAAATGAGACAGGTATCTCACTAATGCGGATCGGGTATGGACTTCCTGCGGGGGGAAATATTTCATACGCAGACGACATGACTTTGACTAAAGCTTTAGAGGGAAGAAGAAAGATGTAACTCTTACATTTTAGATGTAAAAAATTTACATTTAGCCAAAAATCAAGTCATCAAGCGATGCACTGATTTTTGGTTAATTTTTTGAAGGATTTTTCCAAAAATTCAATGATTTTAAGTTATAATATAATGTTGATAAAGCAAGATTTAGGAGATAAAAACTTGGAAATTAAAATTCAGAATTTAACCAAAGTTTTTACGAATAAAAAAATGACCGAAACCGTAGCAGTTGATCATCTTGATGTTACCATTCCATCAGGAAAATTGATTGGTCTTTTAGGCCCCTCTGGTTGCGGGAAGTCGACCACCTTATATATGATTTCTGGATTATTAAAACCTACCGATGGCAAGATTTTTTTTGGCGATGAAGACGTGACTAACGTTCCGCCAGAAGATCGAGGCATCGGTTTAGTTTTTCAAAATTATGCCTTATATCCTCACATGACCGTTCAACAAAATATTTTATTCCCATTAGAAAATCTTAAAGTTCCAAGACCTGAAGCAATGGAAAGAGCACAAAAAATTGCTGACCTTGTAGGTATTGGAGAGTTAATGAACCGTAAACCTGTGCAACTATCAGGGGGTCAACAACAACGTGTTGCTATCGCTAGAGCCTTAGTCAAAGAACCCCGTGTTCTATTGTTAGATGAACCCTTATCAAACCTTGATGCTCGCTTACGTTTACAAACACGCGAAGAGATACGTAGAATTCAAAGAGAAACTGGAATTACCACGATTTTTGTTACCCACGATCAAGAAGAAGCCATGTCTATTTCTGACGAAATTATCTTGATGGACTTTGGGGTTATGAAACAAAAAGGGGCTCCTCAAGAAGTGTATGATAATCCAACCAATTTATTCTCGGCCCGTTTTTTAGGAACGCCGCCGATAAATATCTTTAATGGTGAGATTTCTGCCGGTAAAATTAAACTTGGAAAGTCGAACTTAGGAACCACCGATGTGAAAAGCCAAAACGTGGTAATTGGGATTCGTCCTGAAGGCTTTAAAGTCGATCCTAAGGGACCCCTTAAAGTCGAAGTAGAATTTGTGGAAACCATCGGTCGCGATACCACGCTTTTAATCATCGATCCAACGGACCCAACGAAACGTTTCCGTGGAATCATTGATGCCGACTATAAAGTCGTAGCCGGCGATACGATTCAACTCTCCGTTAAACCGCACAAGATGTTTATATTTGATCCTGAAACGGGGGAAAAACTATAAATGTTAGAAGATAAAAGTAATATTAAAGCCTGGCTTTATTTAGCTCCTGCGCTTATTTTATTGACCATATTTATCTTTTACCCCATTATTAATGCATTATTTTTAGTGATTTTAAGTGACTATAATTATCTCCAAGGAACGTGGCAAGGATTTACGTTAACTGATAACTTTGTATATGTATTTAGAAACCAAAATTTTATCCAAGCATTGACTAACACCATGTTAATAACGTTTGTATCGGTACCTGTTTCAGTTACTCTTTCACTGTTTGTCTCGGTGTGGCTGAATTCAGTGGCTAAATCTAAAGGCTTTTTCCAAACCATCTTTTTCTTACCTTATGTCACCAATGCGATTGCGATTGGGATGGCTTTTGCTTTTTTATTCAACCGAAACTTTGGCCTTATCAATACCATCTTAGGGTGGGTCGGATTAAACCCTGTAAACTGGGTTGGACTCGGCGCAACTTGGGGGAACGCGATGTTTAGCTTACTCGTGTATGTGGTATGGGGATCGCTTGCGTTCAAAATTATGGTGTTTTTAAGTGGACTCCAAAATATCGATAAACAATATTATGATGCAGCTCGTGTTGATTCTACTAAAAAGGGACGCATCTTTAGACGGATTACCGTCCCCCTCTTATCACCGATGATTTTTTACATCACCATCACTTCGTTTATTGGTGCCTTTAAAGCGTACACCGAAGTGATTGGAATGTTTGGCGAACGATTAGGTCCCCCTGGAAATGATAAAGCGCTGATTACCGTGGTGGCTCTTGTCTATGATGCCTTAGACCGATCTGGGGTGCCTGGTGCTTTATCAGAAGCCGCGGCCACGGCCATTGTATTATTTGCAATTACCTTGATTTTTACATTAATTAACACGCGAATTTCAAAGAATCGTGTACATTATGCAGGGGGGGCAAAATAATGGCCGCTCAGGTGCAAAACTTATACGGAAACGAGAAACAATTAAGACGCCAATTCATTCTGCGTCAAACGTATGTTTTTACGATGTTGATTATATTCTCAATCATCGTCATCATTCCTTTTTACTGGATGATATTAACAGCGTTTAAAACCGAAGCTCAAGTATTTACCTCTCCACCCATCCTATGGTTAACCGAACTCAACTTTAGTAATTTTGGGGCCGCCATGAATGCAGCGCCGTTCTTAAGATATATGGGAAATACCGTCGTCGTCTCGTTTTTTTCAACGATCGGAACGGTGATAACAACAATCTTTGCAGCTTTTGCGTTTGCGAGACTTAACTTCACAGGTCGTGATGCGATCTTCATGTTACTCATTTCAACGATGATGATTCCCGGAGAAATATTCGTCATTACCAACTTCTTAACGGTGGTTGAATTTGGCTGGATTAAAGATCAAACCTATACTACCGCTTTACTTGCTATGACGATTCCTTTTATGACCAGTATCTTTTACATCTTCTTCTTAAGACAAAGTTTCAGACAAATTCCAAACGAGCTTTACTATGCGGCTAAAGTCGATGGTACAAGTGACTTCAAATATCTAAGAAGAGTGATGATTCCGATTGCGATGCCGACCATCATTACCATTACTATTTTGAACGCTATGGGAACCTGGAACGCCTATATTTGGCCAAGATTGGTCACCCAGCGTCAAGAATTTGGACTGGTGTCTAACGGGTTAAGAAATGCTTTTAACGACTTGGCTGGCGTGGTCGCTTATAACGAACAAATGGCCGCGGCACTCCTGGTGACGTTCCCGCTCTTAGTCGTGTTTTTACTTCTAAAAAAATATATTATCCGCGGGGTTTCCCGCAGTGGAATAAAAGGTTAAAAAAAACTTTAGGAGGATACCTATTATGAAAAAAGTATTAAGTTTTATCGCAGCCCTTGCGATGGTGCTGAGCTTATCGGCGTGTTTAGCCGGAGGAGGCCGGGAAGAAGCGGTTGTCGACATCCCAAATGAACTCCCCAATGTACCCATAGAAATCGTGATGTGGCATGCGTTTGGCCAGGCCAATCAAGATTTACTCCAGGAAATGTTTGACAGTTTCCGTTTGATTTACCCTCAAGTCACGATCATTCAAGTGAGTCAAGGAGGCTATGATGGTCTTCGTGAATCCACGATGCAAGGGATCGTTTCAGGTATTACCCCAGTTATTGTCATGGGTTACCCAGATCATTTTGTAGAGTATTTAAATGGGAATGCTTTAGTCCCTTTAGATGAGTACATCAATCACCCAGAACACGGGATTGATCTAGAAGATTTCGTCCAAGGGTTCTTAGAAGAAAACCGTCAGTATCTGGACGGTAAACAATATTCATTACCCTTTGCGAAATCAGCCGAGATGATCGTTTACAACAAAGACTGGTTTGATACACAAGAGTATTACATATCAGAACCATTCCATTAACATGGGCGGAACTTGAAGAGTCCTTGCAGAGACCATGGTGGGTTCAGGACCTAACCAATGTGATTTCTTATTTAACGCGGACTCTCGGCTAACTTCTTTATTAATTCAACCCGTCAATGGGATGCAGGGTATACCAATGAAGGACAAATCCTCATCGACAACCCTCAAACCAGAGAAATGTTGTCTTACTTTGAAGATTTGTTTGAACGTGATGTTGTGGCCTTCCCGATTGAATGGGAAGAAAATTACAGATCGATTCCTTTTAAACAAGGAAAAGTGTGTATGTCCCAAGGCTCTACCGCCGGAACGCGTCATAACGTACCTGGTGCTGATGATGCCTTTACGAATATTGGCATAATTCCTGTCATTCAAAAGGCTTAGACAATCAACACGCGATGCAACAAGGACCCAATGTTGCGATCATTTCGAATGCCGATGACAACCAACGTTTGGTATGGCTCTTATTAAAACACATGACTTCGACTGAAAACACGGCTGATTTTGCGATGGCTACGGGCTACGTTCGGTCGTATTTCAGGTTTGAAACGCCCGAATATCAAACGTTCTTACAACTCGTTAACCGTCATGAAGCGGGTGAAACCTTAACCCCACAGAACAGTTCAGTTACCCTTCTCAATGGCGGCTAATGTTGCTTTTACGCAAGTGAACGTATCGTTTGACAGCGCCTTTGTCGGACGTGTGACTTCATCAGGGGCAAGACGTGAAGCGGGCCTTGCCTTTGAAGCCGATATGCAGGAACTAGAACCGTTGAAAGAAGCCATTAACAGAATGTTAAACCAGCTCAGACAATAATCTAGTTAGGATGATTTTAAATGAAAAACGTTCATGATTTTGATGTTCATCCTGATGACTTTTGCCCTGACAGCCTGTCAAGAGACCCCTGCAGTCGAAGAAGGGCCCACCGTCATTAGTTATCCAGTGGACAGAAGCCTTGACCTCAAGCGGTTGAATATGAAAATCGTGAGTTCTTTAGAAGATGGAATTGGGAAGTCACCCTCGACCGGTGTGTCGATGGGGATACGACCTTCTTCCAATCAGGGACCAGTCGCCCCTTCAGTGTTCGCTATATTGGGATTGATACCCGTGAGTCCACGACTCGTGTGGATGCGTGGGGGATGCCTGCAAGTTTATTTGTTTGTGAGATTTAGAAGGAGCTACCACGATCGTCTTAGGAGCGAGACAGAGGCCGTTGGCAGCAAAGATAACTTCAGTAGCAGGCTTGCTTATGTATGGGTGGATGGCATCCTAATTAATCTACGCTTAGTGGAAAGCTTTACACCCCGCGGTGGGTGCTGGGGTCTTGAAATACAGCGATGCCTTTTAAGAGCTCAACAACACGCGATGAGTACTGGACGACATTTTGGGGTGAAACCGATCCGAGCTTTGACGGTGAGCCTTTAAGTATTAATACGATGGAAGAACTCTTTGAGAATAAAGAATTGTATGTCAATCAGTTTCTTAAATATCACAGGCGTGGTGACCGAAGTTTCAGGCGCAACAGATTCAGGATCAATGGGGGCGAGGATATTCTTGTCTATGCAGAAATCAAATTCCTGCGACCATAGCCGATGGTTTATACCCGGAAAAACTTTAAAGGCAACAATATTTATAACGAATTTTAACAACCAATGGCAACTCACTAATTTTATTATCAGAGCGTCGAGTTCCTAGGTGTATCCAGGAGGAAAAAATGAAAAAGTTATTTTTGGCCATGTTAATGGTCATGGGTTTTAATGACTCTCTCGCGACCTGTGGTGGCGAGACTGACAGACCCGTAAATGAAGGAATCAAACGTTGGTTATTAACGCGAGAGATTCGTTGATTATCCAGTTTAGACAGGGTGGTAGGAAACTTGAATCCTACCTACAGAGTCATGTGGAACTACCGTTGTGGAAGCATCATCTAATCAGTCATTTCTAACACTGGGGCTATTTACACGTCAGAAGTAGGAGAAAAGTAATGCAGTGGTAACCGAATTGGCTTGACCGTTTCCTTTGAATGAAGCAACGGCGACAAGAACCTTTGAAGCTCTTGTTATTGCTCAAGAACCATCCTAACTCGTTTTACAGAATGGCCTGCTCTTTATGAGGCTTCAAATTATTAATGATCTTATAACCATTGAAGTTGTCTCCAACGTCTTTGACGGCGGATTCTTTGTTTTTGATGGCGCTTATCATCTAGGTGTTTACATTGGATCAGGCGGAACAGGCGTAGTCACTGTGGGTGATGAAGTGAGAGTCACCGGAACTTATGCCCGTTACTATACGCTACCAACTAGATACCATTGAAGAGACCGTTATTTTATCGCAAGGAAATGAAATCCCGACGTTCAGTAACACCGATCATCGAATTTCAATGACTTAGATTTGGAAGACCTCACTTGTTCATGGGCAATTCTATGAATTGACCGGGACCCTTGTTCAAAAGGAAATAATAGCAACTTATATTTAGAGTAGGAATTCAGACAGAAAGTGCTTGGTGTACTACTATTCAGATGCGGCTTCGTTAGAAGTAGCAATCCGTTGTGGCAGAACCATTACGATTACGCCCACACTATACCCTTCACAGCACCAACGGAGTGATGATGTCATTCCGCGGTGATGGGGATGATGTTCATTTGTTGCTGAATTATCAGAAAACTCAAAATTAGAGCTTGATAAAAACGTATTATTAGGAACTCGTTTCTTAACGTTTGGCGACGCGATTACCTTACCAGACTGGGGTAAACGGGACCGTATTTAGTAATTGGGCTTCAGTGATGCTACGCTCGTAGGAAATGACAGGGCCTATGTTGCGACGCCTGAAACGCCAACTAACGTTACATTCACCGTGACCGCAACTAATGGAGGAAATCTCCGAAGAATTAACAGTAACAGTTCATTCATTGGCGGAAATTTCCATTGAAGATGCTTTAAAAGTAGCTCCGGGTGGGTTTATTTATGTTCACTGGTAAAGTCGTTGAGATTATTGCTAGAAACAGTGGTTTTTATGTCTATGATGGTACCGGTCTTATTTACGTAAGAGATACCGCTTTCTGGGGTGAAAACAATTGAATCTGTCGTCATTGGAATTCTTGGACCTTTGTCGGTGCAAGAGGCTTATTCCGCGGGTTGCCTCAAGTTGAAGCATTGAGGATTGAGTGGAAACTTCAACTGAAACCTTGCGGACGATCCTTTACTTGGATTCACACCCTTGAGATATTAGAAAATGGAAACATCATTCCGGGTGGACGTTGCTCAATTTGTGGAACAGCCACCATTGTTGAAGGCCATTCACGGATTACCGTGTTCGAAGCAGGAGCTCCTTCACGTTCAACTTCACCATAACGCAAATAACAATGCGATTGCAGACTTTGCGGGTCAAGAAATTCTCATTTGAAGTGCGCCCCTTCCAATGGGATAGTGAAGCCCCATTTGTAAGCATATACTAAGACCGCTGAAGACGTCAGCGTGAACCTAACTTAAGCTCAAAAGATGAGTTAGCAGTGGTCACCGCTGCGACGAACGCAAACGTATTTAGAACGGTCAGAGAAAACTTAACATTAGCCACTGCTGGATTATTTGATAGCACTGTTAGCTATTCATCCAGCAACACCAATGTCGTAGCGAATGATGGAACGGTGACTTTTGGAGCTGAAGCAACCGAAGTGACCTTAACCATTACCGTCGGAAGTTTCTCAAAAGCATACGTTCTCAACGTGGCTCAAGCTTCTTTAAATGTTAAAGAAGCCATCGAAATTGAAAATGGAGAAGACGTCTTGGTGCGTGGGGTGGTCGTTAGTATCGATCCTCATACCAACGGATTCTTTATCCAAGATGCAGACGGGGCCGGTATCTATGTAGGTAATTTTGGAACAGACGATCTTAAATCAAAAGTAAAAGTAGGAGATTTAGTCTGGGTCTCAGGAGTCAGAGATACCTTTGCCCGCTTTGGTAATAACCAAAACCAAGTATGGACGGCAAGCTTAGTTGAAGTGGTTCGTTCAGGCGTTGAAGTCTTTGTCTTTGAAGGATTTACAGTGGATCAAATTATTACTGATTATCCAACCAGTGATTCTAAACGTTTCATCGTAGAAGATGTCACTATTGATTTTTATGATAACTTTAGCCATGTATTCTTAACGAATTCAGATGATGCTCTAGAAATCCAAATCAAGTTTGACATCCGCCAGGTGGCGGCAGGATGGGATCCTGAAGATTATCCAGAAGGAACTGTCTTAACCTTAGCTTTCACCACTCAACGGATCGACTTTGACAATTACCGTGTGGTCGATGTCGTCATTATCACCGAAGAGTAATCAACAAAAAGGGGCCACTCAGTGGTCCCTTTTTTAAACAGACTCATTGTGGTATGATGGTGTGTTAAAGAGGTGAACGATGTTTAAAAAAGCGATTATAATTCTCATTCTTTTAACCATTTCAGGCTGTCAATCAAGCGAGTTTAGACTCCCGGATTTAGAAGGTAAAACACGCTCTGAAATTGAGCTCATTTTCAGTGAGATAGAATTAGATATCGATTTTATCGAACGTACCTTTGTGATTGAAAATCAGTCTAATCTCTTTATTGAATACGGCATGTTTTTAAATAGTGGTGATATCCTTGAACCCGGATCATATGTACCCATTATTGTCAGTGCTAGTTTAATTGATGACTCAATTTACTTTGTTCCACAGTCCATTCCTTATGATGGTCCCCGTTTAGATCAGCAATTTTTTGAGCTTGAATTAGCCATTCGAAATGAGACCTCGGTTCGAGGGGTTGGAGGCGCTTTTTATGTAGAACTCCAATCGGATGGATGTGTCGATGGAGATACCGCAAAGTTCATCGTCCCAGAAGCCATGGTTACTTTTACGAACAACCCCTATGTCAGAAGTCGCTTTTTAAATTTTGATACCCCTGAGACATTCTCAGGAGGCGAACAAGAATTTGGTCAACCCGCTTCTCAATACGCATGTGAGCTTTTGATGAACGCTTCTCAAATTGTTCTTCAAACCGATCCAGGGGATAATTTATTTGATCGCTATGGTCGTCTTCTCGCCTGGATTTGGATTCAAAACGGGGATGAACCTTTTGAGCTATTAAACTACATGATGGTAAGACAAGGACTTGGCGTGGTGAGATACTTATTTGGAGCCGGTGAAACCAATGTCACGGTATTTGATGGTTTAACGTATACAGAGTGGATGTTCCTTGCTGAAGATAGAGCCGTCAAAGATCAACTGGGTCGCCATGGAGACTTCTTAGATTATTATTGGGACTATGATAAAGACGCCCCTAATCCTTATACATGGCCTTAGGAGAAAATCATGATTAAAACGATTCAAGAAAAGATTGAAGCCTATTCAACCATTTTGATATTCAGGCATTTAGAAGCCGATTATGATGCCCTTGGATCTCAACTCGGCTTAAAAGCTTTAATCCAAGAAAACTACCCGGGCAAACAAGTCCTTGCTTTAGGTCAAGATAATCAATTTGATAGCCTAGGTAAGATGGATCACCTTCAAGAATTTGAGGGAGATAAGACTTTAGCGATCGTGGTGGATGTCGCTCAAACGCACCGTATTGATGACGAGCGATTCTTAAAGTGTCAGGAAATTATCGTGATTGATCATCATCAGAATGACAGTGATTGTGCAACGCTATTTTGGCAAGATAAAAAAGCCATTGCCGCCGCTGAAATGATTACACATCTTGCAATAAAATTAAACTGGAAATTCAACTCCCAAAGCGCCAAAGCCCTTATGATGGGCCTTGTTTCTGATAGTGGTCGATTCTTATTTAAAGGAACTCGTGTAGAGTCATTTGAGGCTGCAGCAACCCTATTAAACCAAGGCCTTGATTTGGATGAAATCTATCAGTCCATGTATACAGAAAATATTGAAATGAAGCGATTAAGAGGCTATGGACTGAGTACATTTACGCTTTTAGATTCAGGCGTCGCTTATTTAAGAAATGCACCAGACATCAAACGTCGTTTTAATGTATCAGAGTTTTCAGTGAGCCGTGGATTAGTCAGCGTCATGGGGCAAATAAAAGGGGTTCATGCCTGGGTTAACTTTACTGAAACCGATGAAGGAGAAATCCTCGCAGAGATCAGAAGTGCCAGCGTCCCTCTAGATGATGTCGCTAAAAGTTATGGAGGTGGCGGCCATCAACTCGCCTGCGGATGTACATTACATAGTTGGCCCCAAACGCAAGAACTCATCAACGCCATTGAAAAGAAAGTAGGCACTCATGACCTTAAATGAAAAGTACCAACAAATGTATGAAAAGATTAAAGCCTATAAAAAGATTATCATTACCCCTCACGCTAGGCCCGATGGTGACTGTTTAGGCAGCGCCCTCGGTTTAAAAGATATCATCCAAAATACGTTTAAAGAGAAAGAAGTCTATGTCAGCGGGGAATCTACCGGCTACTTAGAATTTTTAGGAGCCCTGGATACCTTAGAGGATGACGTTTTAAAAACGCTTTTAGTCATTGCGATTGTTACAGCAAAGACCGAATTGCGGAGAAAGATTTGACCAAGGCGTATTTAATTAAGTGGATCATCACATTTTAGTCGATTCCTTTGGGGATTTACGAAAGTGTGGATGAATCCTCCCCCTGCCGCTGCTCAAATGGTGGTTGATTTTATTTGGCAGACCAAGACAGCGAAATGAGTCCTCAAGGGGCTTTGGCTTTATATACAGGGATTCTTACAGATACGGGGCGGTTTAAATACGATGGAGTATCTGCTAAGACTTCAAAGCCGTCGCAGAACTTTATGAACAAGGACTCGATCCAAGTATCACCCATAAAGCACTCGATATCATGAGTGAAGAATTGATTCGTTTTAAGGGCTATGTTTTACTCAACATGAAAAAGACCGTAAATGGTGTGGTCTATATCAAAATCACCGACGAACTTCGTCAAGAATTTAAAGTTACCACCGAAGAAGCTTCAAGCTTAGTTAATGAACTCGGGCATTTTGAAGATTGTCCGATTTGGGTCTTGATGGCTGAGTACGAAGAAAAGATTGTTAGAGCGAGAATTAGGAGTAAAGGACCCACTATTTCTACCACCGCCAACTTGTTTGATGGCGGCGGTCATGCCAAAGCATCAGGCGCTAATTTAGGAACTTGGGATAAAGCGGAAGAACTTCTCAAAGCCCTTGATGGTGTTGCTAAAGAATATAAAGAAAATCAAAAAGAGGCATAAGCCTCTTTTTTTTATGTAAAGATTAGGTTAAGTTTATTAATTGCTTGGTAAGAATCTCTTGATAAGATAGTCGCTATGTTAAAATAATGACGGTTATATTTGAATGATATTTAGATTTATTAAGGAGCTTTATGGCAAAGATTCTTGTCATCGAAGATGAAAAAAGCATCCAACAAATGATTGAGTATGATTTATCTCAAATCGGTTATGAAGTCGATGTTGCGAGTGATGGTTTAACGGGATATCAAAAAGCGTTAAAAGATTCTTATGACATCATTGTGCTTGATTTAATGCTTCCAGGCATGAAAGGCTTAGATGTTGCAAAGAAACTCAAAGAAGCAAAAATCAAGTCTTATATCATTATGTTAACAGCTATGGATGAAGAATTTCAAAAGATTGAAGGCTTCGAAAAAGGGGCCGATGATTATATGACTAAACCCTTTTCACCGAGAGAATTATCAGCCAGAATCAAAGCGGTTTTAAGAAGAGAAAAAGCTTCTGAAAAAATGGAAGAAATTGAATATGAAAATATTCATTTAAACGTATTAAGTTACGAAGCATCTTTTGAAGGGAAGCCCCTTAATCTAACCCTGAAAGAATTTGAACTTCTCGCTTATTTATTAAATAACCGTGGACTTGTTCTTTCTAGAGACCAGTTATTAAAGTCACTGTGGGGCTATGCCTATGATGGGGATACCCGTGTGGTCGATGTTCATATATTTAAGATTCGTGAAAAGATTGATCCTCAAGCTAAACTCATCAAAACCGTAAGAGGGATTGGGTACAAACTCATTTAACAATAAGTTAACAAGACTTCAATCATAAATAAATATTAAATTTATATGATTAATTAAAAAATGATTGAGGAGAATTAAATTGAAAAAATTAAGCTTATTATTCGTCGCTTTACTAAGTGTATTTGTACTAGCGGCATGTGGTGGAACAGCTGAAGAAGCTTTCGCTGGTTCGATCCGTGTTTATAC
>JAGYII010000006.1 GCA_018402725.1 Candidatus Izemoplasma sp.
TCTTCATATTGAATGGTTTGTTTGAAGATACCAAAACGGATAAATAAAGCCTCTTCTTGGAGCTCATAATACGTTCTTCTCAAGGAATCCAAAATAAATAAGAGGGTGAGAACAAATAATCCTAAGCTCCCTAAAACAATATAGGTTTCTTCATTGATGGGTCTTGAAAAAACATCAATAGCTGAGACGATGACGGCCGCTAGACCTAGCAGCATCGCTCCCATTAACGGAATCACTAATATTTTATCTTTACGGGCTTCAAATCGCATGGGGTACCTCCAAAAAAGTTTGATAGGCATGGTGCAAGCTTTCAGCCAGCTCTGCCATTGGTTGGTTATCGTTTTTTAAGATGAGATCGAGGTGGTGAAACTGCGAAGGGGCAAAGATGGCATCATCCGTGTCTAAGCGCCGGCCGATGACGGAAACATCATCTTCCCTTCTTAACATTCTTCCTCTTCTTAAATCCTTAGGGGATTCAAGGAGGACCATCATGTCTTGATTCGGGCGTTTTTGATAAAAAGCGTTGGCCCCCGCAGGATCGACAATCAAGATGGCTTGAGCGTGGATATCTTCAATCCGGGTTCCGTATTGAAAGGTTTGATAGGTGGTCGTTTCAATAAAAGCACCATCGTTTTTTAAGACGTTAAACCATTCTTCACTGAAAAAATGATAATCGACACCATCGATTTCAAACCCTCGTTTGGGACGGGTCGTCGAGGTGATCATTTTTTCATAGCCATAGGCATTACGCATGAATTTGGCGAGTTCGGTTTTTCCAGAAGCACTCGGGCCACAAATAATTAACATTTTTATCTCCGATAACATTTTAGCACCTTTGGTGTATAATGTTAAAAAATGGAGGTATGATGTGAAAAAATTAATTTTAATGTTGGGATTTAGTTTTATCCTTATCTTAAGTGCATGTGGGGGCGGCGAACCTGAAGGCCCTACGTTACAAGAACAATTTGAAGCGGCGGCGGCCAAAGTCACCGTCTTTGATGCATCCCTTTCTAACAATGTAACCTTGCCTAGTACGGTGGATGGGTTTAGCATTACGTGGTCTTCATCAAATCCAGCCGTCTTCAATATTGATGGTACGGTGGTAAGACCTTCTTTTAGCCAAACCGATGCATCCGTTGAAGTAACAGGTATTTTTGAAAAAGAAGGCCAACAGTTTACCGAAACCTATCAAGCCCGGGTCTTAAAGACGGGTGAAGCTGAACTGACTGAACAGATCCTAGCGGTCATTAATGCACTACCGTTTGTCAATCAAACGGTTAGTGAAAAGGTCGTTTTCCCTGAAGTCGTGGACGGCGTCACTTTAAGCTATAACTCGGCCGATGAAACAAAACTTACGAATGATGGAGTCGTCTTTAAAAACTTAGCCAGTGATGGAAATAGTTCCACTACACTGACGGTGACAGGAGAACTTGAAGGGTTCTCTGCCTCAGCTGAAGTGAATCTCGTCGTCGCAAGTTTTCCAGTATTAGGGATTTCCGAAGAAAAAGAAGTTCGGTTTATCCCGATTGATGGTGAATTCAGTGTCTCTCCGGGTGAAATGACCATCTATACGATGAACAATTCCATGCCTTATGTCGATCTCACTGATTTTATGTCAACGATTTCAGGGGCGATTGTCTGGTCGGATTTAGATATCACGACCACCGATACCACCTATACGATTAGTTTGTTTAGTCCTGCGGATCCTGAAGATCCCCTTTCTGAAGATTTTACTTATGAACTGGTTTTTGATTTTGAAAACCATACCGCGACCGTGAACTTCTATTCTTTCTTTGGGGCGATTTTAGCCTCCACTGCGACGGATTTCGGTCGGGGCTTAGATTTTATTGATTACGAAAGTAATGTCGATGAAATCGTGCCCGTTGTTTTTGACTTACCCACCTACCGGATGGAACTTTTCCTCCATGAAGATAAATTCTTAGTGCCTTTTCATCTTGCCAACCTCTTCTTAAGTGGTTCGGTTTATGATACTTATTACAACGGAGACCGGATTTTTGGTCAAGATGCGTATGATTTTAATGAGTCCAGAGAGCGCTTTAACCGTTCCAGCTTAAATGACCAAGATATGCCATATGACCTCAAAGAAATGAGTTATCACTATATGGCCTTCATGATGAATTATTTCTTTGGACTCCAAAGTGACTTTGGCATTGATAACTTCTATGATGTCTTAGCCAATCATCAAACACGCTGGTTCAGTGATCGTGATACCACCCATTACCGTGTGATTGCGGATATCGTCTTAGAACTTGATGATCTTCATACTTCACATTCAATGAATGGACCTTACATCAATACGCCTTTTTATTCCTTAGCCATTACCGATTTAGGAACACGTGGTCAACGCCTTTACAACACGTTATTTTATGACCTTGATGGCACTCGTTTCTGCGGGGAAGATGGCGTTGAATATTTTGACAATGATACGGCCGCACTGATTCATATTGGGGGCTTCAACGATGAAGCCACGCAACTTATGAAAGATGTGATGGCTGAAATTGATGCGAAAGGCACCGTCCAAAAAATCGTCGTCAACATGGCGTGTAACACCGGAGGAATCATCGGAACCGCGTGGCAAATCTTAGGTTACCTCACCGATGAACCGATGGAATACTTCTCCCAAAATGCCGGGGACGGTCTTCAAGCTAAATCAACCTTTACGTCTGAAAACACCACGGAAGGGGATTATGAGTGGTTTGTGTTAACGTCCCCCATTACATATAGTGCCGCAAACTTATTTGCGTCCATGGCAAAAGACATGGGCCTTGCGACCATCATCGGTCAGCAATCCTCAGGGGGCGCTGCGTCCGTTAAAATTATGATCATGCCTAACGGCACGGTCATCCGGATTTCTTCGCCAAACATTCTTTCGAACAATCAATACGAAAGCATTGAATTTGGGATTCCAGTCGACATTGAAATCCCATTAGATGTCATGGGCGATGATGAAGAAAATATTGATGCATTAATCAACGCGATTCGTTAATTTGAACCCCTTTTTAGGGGTTCTTTTTTTAGCGGATTGCTTGGTTTCATTACGATTAACCGATATAATACTTGCGAGGTAAAAAAATAATGCTGACACTTAAAAACGCGACGAAAAGTTACACCGTCGGTGAATTCACTCAAAAAGCCCTAGATAATGTCTCTATTTCATTTAGAGACCAAGAATTTGTGGCCATATTAGGCCCTTCGGGATCAGGAAAAACGACTCTTTTAAATATGATTGGGGGCCTAGACCGTTATGATTCAGGGGATTTACTGATTGACGGAAAGTCCACTCAAAACTTTAAAGACAAAGATTGGGACAGCTACCGGAACCATGCGGTGGGTTTTGTTTTTCAAAGTTATAACTTGATTACTCATACCAGTGTTTTATCCAATGTTGAAGTGGGGATGACGTTATCAGGATTACCTTCTGATCAACGAAAAGCCCGGTCCATTGAAGTTTTAACCGATGTCGGTTTAAAAGATCATATTTATAAAAAGCCGAATCAACTCTCCGGGGGTCAAATGCAACGAGTTGCGATCGCAAGAGCCCTTGCTAACCATCCTGAAATCATCATGGCCGATGAGCCCACCGGGGCGATTGATTCGGCGACTTCCTTACAAATTATGGGATTGATTCAGGCCATTGCTAAAGAAAAACTCGTGATCATGGTCACCCATGATAAAGCCTTGGCCGAGAAATACGCAGACCGCATCATTGAACTCAAAGACGGTAAAGTGATCAGTGATTCTAATCCTTTTGGCGTCGAAAGTGAAAATGCAGGACGTTTAACCTTAAAGAAAACGTCAATGGCTTTTAAACAAGCAATTCGGTTGTCTTTTAATAACTTAAGAACCAAAAAATTTAGAACCCTAATTACCGCTTTTGCGGGATCGATTGGAATCATTGGCGTGGCGATGGTGCTTGCCTTAGCGAATGGACTTAACCAAGAAATTGATACCCTTGAACGTTCCACCCTCGCCCAGTTTCCTTTACAAATCGATCCGTTTCCGATTGATATTCAAGCCGCTAGAGCGGACGCTTTAGGACAATCCAGTGAAATTGATTTTGATGAGTTTCCGGATGTGAGAGTGGTTTATCCCTACGAACCACAAGTCTCAGCCACTCAACAGATCAATGTCATTACCGAAGATTACTTAGATTATGTTCGGGCAATGAATCCAGAATGGTACTTTGAAATCACCCCTTCATATAATGTCAACATTCCTTTATACCTTAAAGAGACCAATAATTCGTATCGCGGGGTAGATAAAGGCCGTGGGGGCGTTTTCTTTAGACCAGCGGTGACGAGTGCAGAATTTTTAGATGATTATTATGATGTCATTGATGGCCGGCTGCCTGAAAACGCGAATGAAATGATGTTGGTCGTTGATACCGCAAACCGTCTTAATATTCGTTTTTTTAGAACTTTAGGCTTAAGTATCGACGTGTCTGAATATGATTTTGAAACCTTTTATGACTTAGAATTTTATACGTTTTTCCCGGATGATTACTTCTTACCCACCGATGACCCTTTACGCTTCCAACGGAATTATGAACTCGCTTCTTTAGTCGAGGGCGGTCAAGCTTTGCCGCTTAAGATTGTGGGGATTGTCCGTCAAGCTGAGGGCTCTCAAGCCCCAGGGTTCCTAGATACGGGGATTAAATATCATCCGGATTTAGAAAGTGTCTACTTAGAAGAGGCTTCAAATAGTCTCATCGCCACGACTCAAGCAAGTACCTTAATCGATGTCTTAACCGGCAATGAAATGACCGCCATCGAACGGACCAACCGTTTACGGTTCTTAGGCTTTTCTAAAGACCCTTCTCAAATTTTAATTTATCCAGTAGATTTTAATGCAAAAACTGCGATCCGTGAGTATTTAGATGCTTATAATGAAGGTAAGCCTGAGGCTGAACAGATCATTTATACGGATTTAGCCTCCTTAGTCACCGAACTTACTGGTGATTTAATCAATGGCGTAAGTTACGTCTTGATTGCCTTTTCGGCCATCTCCTTGGTGGTATCATCGATTATGATCGGAATTATTACCTATGTTTCCGTCTTAGAACGCACCAAAGAAATCGGAATTTTAAGAAGTTTAGGAGCCCGTAAAAAAGACATCTCACGGGTCTTCAACGCTGAAACCATTATCATTGGGTTCACTTCTGGGGCGATTGGCGTCGGAATTGCGTATGGTTTAACCTTCCCCTTAAATATCTTGATTAGAAACCTCGTTGAAGGCATCGATAACTTAGCTCAATTATCCTTCTTAGCGATGATTAGTTTAATCGTCATCAGTATGTTTTTAACGTTTGTTGCAGGACTTATCCCCTCACGAATCGCCGCCAATAAACATCCGGTGGAAGCTTTAAGAATCGAATAATAAGGAGTATTGTATGAAAAGATATCTGAGTGCGTTAGCCCTTTTAATGATTTTTACTTTAGCAGCGTGTGGAGGCGAGACAGCCCCTGAAACAACGCCTATGCCTGAAGTCAATGAACCCGTCACTCCAGCCCCGGAAGAAACAAATAATGACCCTGTTGAAGACAACACATCTAATCAACCCACGACCCCAGATTCAAACAACAATGACGCAAGTGACCCGTATGACGACCCGATCATCCCTAGTGATGGATCTGAAGAGGATGGTTATGGGTCTGGAGGCACGAGTGGGGGCTCAAATGATAACTCAAGTGATGAATCAAGTGATGAATCAAGTGATGAATCAAGTGATGAAGAGGATGACGGAATGCTTAGACTCACGTTATCCCAATTGTCTCAGTATGATGGAATCGATGGGCGACGGGCTTTTATAGCAGTGGATGGACTTATCTATGAAGTAACCAATAGCAGCCATTGGCGAAACGGGACACACATTCATAATAGTAATGCCAAAGCTGGTCGAGACTTATCTATTCTTATTAATAGTTCTCCTCACGGTCGAGGGGTACTCGGAAATGTTCCCGTCGTTGGTACCTTAATTAATGAATGACAAAAAGTGGTGAAAACCACTTTTTTTTTACGATTTTTCTTTTCAAAAAAAATCCGAGTGATATGATGGAATTAAGCATCAAAAGGAAGGAACCCTATGCCCATTCGGGAAGCTCAATTAAATGACTTATCGGCCCTCATTGATTTAGAAAATAAATGTTTTGACGCGGACAAAAGACAGTCTCAAACCAGCATCAAACGAAGTATCAAATCAGAATTCCAAGACATCTTTGTTTTAGAAGAACTCAGCCATATCATCGGATCGATGACGCTTTATCGGTATAAGAAATCGATCCGGCTTTATTCCATTGCCGTCAGTCCAGAATTTCAAGGCCAAGGCTTAGGTAAATTAATGATGGCGTTCTTGATGGACTTCTCTCGCCAACAAGCCTTTGAAGACATCACCTTAGAAGTTGAAATCAAGGAAGCCAAATTGGTGATGTTTTATGAAAAACTAGGCTTTGTGGTGGAATCTGAACTAAGTGATTATTATGGTAAAGGACGCAACGCCTTTGCGATGCGATTAAAAAGTCGTTCCTTAAAAGACTTCAAAAAAATGCCTAATCAATTAATCGTCGTTGAAACTATGATTCCTTGGCTTAAAGACGTGACTTCGATTCCTGTCATTCAAGCCGAAGATTACATTAAAGACCCTCAATATTTAAAAAAGAATAATTTAAAAGTCTTTAATTTATGTCAATCGTATGCCTATCAATCCCTGGGGTATTATGTCTCATTGATGGCGACGGCACGGAATCACCGAGTGGTTCCTAATGTCGCAACGCTCAATGACTTTTCAGATCCCCTAATTATTACTTCTTTTGGAGAGGAAGCGGATTCGATCATCCAGTCGACGCTTTCTAAAGAAACTTCTTCGACCTTAACGGTAACCTCCATTTTTGGGTTTACCCCCAATCCCCGATATGAAAAAATGCTGAAAAGTTTATTCAATGTCTTCGAAGCCCCTTTTGTCGCCTTTACGTTTGAAAAGGGAAGACGTTGGAAGGTCACCCAAGCGAAAGTCGTATCTTTAGCGGAGGTCGATGACAACCCCTTCTTAAAAACAGCGACAGAACGCTATTTCCAACAAAAAAGAATGGGCCACTTCCGCTTAAAAGATTATCTGTATGATCTTGCGATTTTATATGACCCCGATGAACAAGAACCCCCTTCCAACCGGACCGCGCTTGCTAAGTTTAAAACCACCGCCCAAAAATACGGGTTTTATGTCGAGTTTATCACGAAAGATGATTACGCAAGGCTCACCGAATTTGATGCCTTATTAATCAGAACGACAACGAACGTGAATGATATCTCTTACCAGTTTTCGAGATATGCCTACGCCGAAGGATTGGTCGTTCTTGATGATCCTTGGTCGATTTTAAAGTGTTCAAACAAACTCTTTTTCACCGAGAGTATGAAAAAGATTGGGCTTGATATCCCTAAAACGATGTTTATAAGTCAATACACGACGTTAGAAGAAATCCATCAAACCCTAGGGTATCCCATCGTTTTAAAACAACCCGATAGTGCCTTTTCTTTAGGGGTCTTCAAAGTCCAAAACGATGAAGAGTTGACCGCACAGCTCACTCCGCTTTTAAAAGCGTCCGCGCTTGTGGTCGCTCAAAGTTTTATCCCCAGTGCCTTTGATTGGCGCATTGGCGTCATTGATGGTAAACCCTTTTATGCCTGTCAATACTACATGGCACATAACCACTGGCAAATCCTCAACTGGCATTCTAAAAAACGAAAAGACCGCGAAGGCTCTGTGGTCACCCTTCCCTTAGAAGACGTCCCCCCCTTCATCTTAGATGCTGCCGTTAAAGCAGCGAAAGCGATGGGTGATGGTTTATACGGAGTCGATTTAAAAGAACATGATGAAAAAGCCTATGTGATTGAAGTCAATGATAATCCAAGCATTGATCATGGTTATGAAGATGCTTATTACAAAGACGCTTTATATCACACCATCATTAAAACCATGTTTGACCGGATTGAAAGTGCGAGAGGCCATGTCAAGACGAAAGCCTAAAAAAACCCCTGAAGCAAATGCTTCAGGGGTTTTATTTAAGGGCGGTACGCGACCGCAATCTGAGCGGCGACTTTGGCATTGTTTTTCATTAAAGCAATGTTGGACGTTAAAGATTCACCACCGGTTAAGGCTTTAATTTTAGTTAACAGATACGGGGTAATCGCTTTTCCAGTGACGCCGTCTTTTTCCATCTGAATGAGCGCCTCTTTAATTGCTTTTTCCATTAAAGCCTCATCCAAGGAGGCTTCTTTTGGAATCGGGTTAGCAATTAAAATACCCCCTTCAAGACCACTGTCAAATTTAGCGTGGATGAGCCGTGCGACATCTTCAGGATTGTCGAGACGATAATCGACTGAATACGGTGAAGACCGGGTATAAAAAGCGGGAAATTGATCAGTTTGATAACCAATGACTTCGACGCCTTTAGTCTCTAAATATTCGAGGGTTTTGGGGATATCTAAGATTGATTTGACGCCACTACTAATGATCGCCACATTATGTAAAGCGAGTTCTTCTAAGTCTCTTGAAATGTCCCAGTGATCTGAAACGCCGCGGTGAACCCCACCGAGTCCGCCGGTTGCAAAAATCGGAATCCCGGCCATCGCCGCAATAATCACAGTACCTGATACAGTGGTGGCCCCGGTTTTATTTTGCGATAAGATATAAGCGAAATCACGCTTAGATGTTTTAATGACGTTTTCACTTTTAGCTAAAAGGACGAGTTCATCATCGGTGAGACCGACTTTAATCTGGCCATCAATGATCGCGATCGTTGCGGGCGTCGCCCCTATTTCGGTGATTATGGCTTCAACATCACGTGCTAAAGCGAGATTTTCAGGATAAGGTAACCCATGCGAAATGATCGTAGATTCTAAAGCGACAACGGGCCGGTTTTGATCAAGTGCTTCTTGGACGGCGGGAGATAACATCAACATGATGATTTTTCCTTTCTTGAATCAAGGTATTAAGTTCGGCGTCAAAAGCCGTCGCTTCTTCAAATTGAGCCGTGATATAACTCATCGTAAAGGCATTAAGTAAAGGGTCTTCATCTCTGACAAGACCAGCGATGTATCCCGCCATAAAAGCGTCTCCAATTCCTGAATCATTGATTGATTTCCAGGGATGCATATCTTTTGAATGCGTCCAGGTGCCCTGGTTAAATACCATCACACCTAAAGCCCCTAGGGTAAGGATGATGGTTTGAATGGGGCGGGATTCTAAGTTTTTAGTGATCGCCTCTAAGGACGATTCTTCGGTCAGCACTTCGGCTTCAAGTTGATTTAATTTTAACCCATAAAGCGGAAGATTAAAGGTTCTAAGCTTCTCAATTTTATGAGCACTGGTTGCTTCGATAAAGACTTTGGCGGGAGTGGATTTGATTAGGTCGATGACTTCCTCCACAGGGAAATTTAAATCAAAAACAACGATGTCATCCTGATCAAGCTGACTTAATGGATTTTTAAAGGCTTCACACGAAAAAGTATCGAGCGCTTCCATCGCTGAGAAAGCCACTTCAACCTTTTCTCCTTGCATGACCCCAATAAAACGAGGTTGTGGCGAGACAGGCAGAATTGTTAAGGCTTTAAATGTTTTAACTAAACGATCACTTGGACCTTCAAAGGCGGTCATAAAATGGACCTCAGGGACCCACTTAGAAAGACCAAGTGCGATATTATACCCTACGCCTCCAAAACTCTCATGTACGGAGACCGGGTTTTTATCTTTAAGTCTTAAAGACGCTTCTAAATTTAAAGTCATGTCGAGATTGGTGGCACCCACAACCACGCATTTCATTTTTGGGCAACCACGACTTGAGGAAACGGAATTTCGATGTCGTTTTCTTTTAGAGTAGCGACGAGTTCTTTTCTAATTTTACGGGCTGCGGACCAATGATTACCGGCTTCTGTTTTACCAAGGAGGCGGCAATTAATGCTGGAATCCGCCAGTTCCATCACTCCTAAGAAACTCGGCACTTCAACGAGTTCTTCGACCTGGGTTTGAAGGGTTTCAACAAAAGAATTCATTACCTCGTTGAGATGTTTTAGATCTGTTTCATAAGCGACCCCAAAATCAACCACAGCGGTCGTTTGATTTCGTGACCAATTAATTAAGGACCCAATCGACCCTTGATTGATGATTTTTTCTGCCCCTAAAAAATTAGTCAAGTGCACCATTCTTAAATTCATCTGCGTCACTTTTCCAGTAAAGCCATCGACTTCAATCACTTCACCCAGGTTATAGTTGTTATCTAGGAAATGAAAAAAACCAGCCACCACATCTTTAACCAGACTTTGAGAACCAAATCCGATCGCCAACCCTAAGACGCCGGCGGAAGCTAGAATCGGAGTGATATTGACCCCAACCACATCTAATGAAATCAAAATGACTAAAAACCAAACAGTAAAACTCAAGGTGGTTTCAATCAGTTGAGATAAGGTATCGGCACGGCGATCGCCTTTTTTTCTTCGGACCCTTCCAATGACCCATTTTTGAACACTAAATTTAACGACAAAACCCGATAAAACCACAAGGAAAACTTGCGTGATATTCGCCAAAAGGACGGCCACCCAACCTCCGGGTTCTAGATTAAATAACTGGGTATATATGTCAATGATGTAAGATTCCATAACAGGTACCTCCGGGTTCATTATACGCAACAAAAGCTATGAGTTCAAATATTAAAAAAAGCGCTTAAAGCGCTTTTTGGCATTGATCGCATACTCCGTAAAAATCAAGGCTGTGATGATTCATTTTAAATCCATAGGTTTCTTTTAAATCTTCTTCAAAGGAATGCACAGGACATTCTTTGAGGTGAATCACTTTATCACATTCCACACAAATCAAATGATGGGCGTGATGCTTATGGGCGATTTCATAGAGTTTAATATTACGGTGATCAAGATTAAGTTCATGGACGATATCTTCTTTGAGAAACGAATCAAGGACGCGGTAAATCGTTGATAAAGGTAAGGAGTGCGCCTCATCTTTAAATGAAGAATGGATGTCATCCGCAGATAAAAATCCATCGGCACGGTCTAATATTTCTAAGACTTTTAGTCGAGGAAATGTTTTTTTAAGGTTCTTATTTATCAACAATGCTTCGTAGTTCATGAAGCCCTCCTGCTTTTAAAGGTTTGTAAAATAAAGACCAAAATGAAGACGACTGCATTTAACAACACAATCGATGAGCCGGTGGGGAAGTCAAAGATAAATGACATTGAAATCCCAAAAAAGACGGTCCCAAGCGCGATGATTAACGAGGTGAGAAAGGTGGTCTTAAATCCTTTTTTAAACTGCATGCTGATAAGCGTTGGGAAAATGATAAAGCTTGATATCAAGATGGTCCCAAGAAGTCTAATCCCCACCACCACAATAATCCCGGTGAAAATCGCCAGGATTAAATTAAGGCGCTTGACTGGAATGCCAGAGACGTGGGCGAAGGTCGGGTCGTAGGTGAGTGAAAATAAACTATGGTAATTATAACCCACAAAACCTATGACACCGACTAACAAAGCTAAAGCTAATCCAAAATCAAGCCACTGTACCGTTAAAATCGAGCCAAATAAATACCCGTTTAAAACCGTGGTAAATCCACCATCAATGCTGGCAAGCAAGGTGCCAAGCGCCATCGCTGTGGTCGCCATCACGCCAATCGCTGCATCCGCATGGACATCCGCTTTTTCATTCAGTTTTAAAATCAAGACCGACGTCGCAACGACTAAAGGCAGCGCAATTAATAAGGGGGATGTTGAGAATAATAACCCAACGGCGACCGCCCCAAAGGCGACATGGGCTAATCCGTGGCCAATCATGCTGTAACGTTTTAAGACTAAAAAAGTACCAACCATCGAAGAAGAAACCGCGGTTAGTAAACCAACTAAAAGAGCTCTAATCATAAATGAAAATGAAAAAATTAAGATAAAACGCTCAAAAATCATTCCCATTATTTTCCCTCCTTATGAGGCAAATGCGTATGGACATAAGGGGAAAGCTCATCGTTTTCACAAAAGGCTTCAAAGGTCCCATCAAAGAGTACTTTTTGATCGAGATAGATCACCCGTTTCAAATACTCACTCGCGACGCCGATGTCATGCGTAATCAGTAAAATCGCGACCTGATGATGGTGATTGAGATGGGTCAAGAGTTCAAAGAAAGTTTCCCGCATCGACGGGTCTAGTGCACTGGTGGGCTCATCCATAATGAGAACATCCGGTTCTGTCATGAGCGCTCTTGCGAGTAAAGCGCGTTGTTGTTGACCCCCTGATAACGTTCCAATTCGGCGGGTTTTTAAATGACTAATTTCAAGTTCTTCGAGGTGTTTTTCCATAAAAAAGCGATGCTCGGCTTTAGGTCTTTTATACCCTTTTTGTCCGAGTAAAGCCCCCGATAAAACCACTTCTTCAACCGTGGCGGGAAAATTTTTATCGGAGTTATGGTAATGCTGGGGTAAATATCCCATCCGCAAACCCTCTTGAAGCGTGATCGTACCAGAGGTCGGTTCTTTCAACCCTAAAAGCGTTTGAATCAAGGTAGTTTTACCCGACCCGTTTTGTCCTAAGATGGCGACGAACTCACCCTTAGAAAGTGAAAAATCCACCGCTTTTAAAGCGGTGAATGATTCATACTTAACGGTTAGATTTTGAATCGTGATGAGATTACTCACGCGGTCCCATCCCAATTTTTAGTTGTGCTAAGTTATGATTAAACATATCAAATAAGGTGAGTCCTTCTTCAAGTTCTTCAGATGTTAAAATCGCTTTTGAATAAAGATATAATATCACTGCGCCGGTTTCTGAAGCGAGGGTCGTTGCGACATTCTGAGCAATCAATTTCTCTGAAAATAGATGCGTGGATTGAGTTTCATTCATCGTTTGAATCATATCTTGTAAGGCTCCAGGAGTTGGTTCAGCATCGGTTGAAAATCCAGCATACGCATTCACAAAGGTAATATCGTAGCGGGCTGCCAAATAAGCAAAAGCATTATGGCCACCATGCATCATAACCTCAGAACTTCGGGTCGTCATCCAGTTACTATAAGCAACATGAATCGCTTGAAGTTCATCGATATAGGCTTGAGCATTAGCTGTAATCTCATCCGCACTTTCAGGAGCTAATTCAATCATCGCATCCCGAATGGTTGAAACTAAAATAATCAAATTAATCGGATCTGTCCAGATGTGTGGGTCATAAATACCGTGATCATGGTCATCATGATCATCGTGCTCATCATGGTCATCGTGCTCATCATGGTCATCATGCTCATCGTGCTCATCATGGTCATCATGGTCATCGTGCTCATCATGGTCATCGTGCTCATCATGGTCATCGTGCTCATCTTCACTTTCGACTAAACCAATATAACTTGCCATTTCTAAAACCTGAACACTTCTTTGGGCTAAGTCAGGTTCAATCCGGCTCACCCAGCTCTCTAAAGATTCACTATTAAATATAAATAGATTCGATTCTAAAATGCGCACGAGTTGAGAAGGGGACGGATCAAAATCATGAGGATCAGTTCCGGGGGGAAGGATTAAAGAAACGTCCATCTCATCGGTTGCTAAAGAACGAATGATGTCGTAATACGGAAACAAAGTCGTCGTGATTTTAATTTGATCACTAGACGGCGTTTGACAGGCGGCTAATATTAAGACAAATAAAAGGCTGATGGATACTACTAATTTACGCATTTTTTAAAGACCTCCGAGTTTCTACAAGGCCTATTATACGATAAACATTCCTAAATGCAAGTCATTCTCATTAAATTATTTAAATTTCTTGAAAAATTGGTCTAAATAGCCCTGAACATAGTCTTCTTGCTCAAGGATCTTAGCCCCTTCCCATTGGGGGGGAAATAATGATTGATAGACCGGGGTGATGTATCGTTCATCCATGAGGATCGCGAGGCCTATATCTGAATCTTTACGAATAAGACGCCCAACGGCTTGAATCACTTTCGTCATCCCTGGATACGTGTATGCATAGTGAAAGCCTTCTTGATAAATTTGTTCAAATCGGTGCTTCTCTAAATCTTTTTTTAAGCTGACTTGGGGTAAAGCGACCCCCATTATGAACACGGCTTTGAGCCGGTTATCAGGAAGTTCTACGCCTTCTGCGTAACTTCCCCCTAACACCGTCCAGAGCATTTTATGATGATTGGCTTCTTCTTTAAAGTGATTAAATAAAGTTTCTTTTTCTAAGGCCGTTTGTTCGGGTTTTAAAATCGTTAAATCATAGCCCTTTGCGTCAAAGGCGGCTTCGACTTGGCGCATGAAGGCATAAGATGGAAAATAACTAATCGAATGCACTGGGCCCATCTCAAATAGGGCAATCAAGGTATCGATGATTCTTGGAATAGCGTTGAGCCGGTCATGATATTTCATCGGCGCGTTATCAATCAACACTTCTAGATTCCGGTGCGGAAATGGACTCGGGAGTTTAAGCGTTTGACCGTGGCCTTTGGCTAAGAGGTGCTGGAAGTAATGAACCGGTTCAAGCGTCGCAGAAAATAAAACAGCTCCCCGGCTTTGATCAACGAGCGTCTCTTTTAAAGGCCCAGAAGGATCTAAACACTCAATCGCAAAACGGACGTCCTCTTTTTCAAAATGGACCGCATAGACAAAGGCATCATCAAAGTAGTGTTCAATCCGTAAAAAATCAATCAATTCAAAGAATAATTCTCTAAAGACCGGTCTTAAAGGATGAAATTTATGTTTTTGAAGCAAGGGTTCTAAAGCGGTGATCGTGGTTTCAATGATGAAGGTTAGGTTTTCGGGTAAATCCTTAAAAAAGACACTGGGTTCATGATTCACCGAGGCATGTTCTTTTTCTTTTTCTAACGCCGTGATCAGCGTACTTAAAGCACCCATCGGAGAAGGTTTGATTTCTTTTAAAGCCTGCGCATAGCGCGTAATCTTTTCTAATGATATTGAGGCTGAATACATGGCTTGACCACGGTCGACTAAGTTATGCGCTTCATCGACTAAGAGTTTAGGAATGCGGGCTTGGTCTTCAAAAAAACGGACCAACTGAATCCGGGGGTCAAAGGCATAGTTATAATCCGCCACGACCACATCCGCAATTAACGCATAATCGAGGGCCAGTTCATGGGGACACACTTGATGTTTGAGCCCCACGGCTTTTAAGATTTCACTATCGATACCTTCTTCAATTAAATAAAGCTCTTTAAGGGCGCCTTGAACTCGGTCATAATAGCCTTTCGCAAAGGGGCAAATCTCGGGGTCACAGTCCACTTCATCCCGCAAGCATAAACGCTCTTTAGCGTGAAGGCGAATCGTTTTAATGGGCGTCAGGCCTTGAAACTTAGATAAGGCATCCACGGCTGTTTTTTGACCCGCCATTTTTGCGGTCACATACATGATTTTGTCATCCGGGCTTTTCACCCCAGATAAGGCCCCATGTAAAGCAGCGGCAGTTTTACCAATTCCTGTCGGCGCTTCAATAAAGGTTAGACCCTCTCTTAAAAAGGTTTCATACACCGATGAAATAAAGGTTTCTTGACCTTCTCTAAACGCTTCAAAAGGAAAGGCAATGGCTTGAAAGCGTTCCGACTTATCGTGTTGGTGAGCCTCCATTAATTTCGCCCAGGCATAATGGGTTTCTAAGGCGGTTTCTACTTCAAAATCAAGCATCTCAAAGCTAAAGGTGTAATTCAGATGGGTTTCTTTTAACGAAGGATGTTCGATATATAAAAGGCGTCCCTCTATCGTTTTAAGGTCGTGTTTTTTCATGTATAGATAACAATAAATTTTAAGCTGTAATAAATGTGATTCATTCATCGGCGCTTTTAAATGGGTCGTATCTAAGAGGGTTGATTTAATTTCTTCTATGACTAAAGGCGATTTAAAAAGACCATCCATCCGTCCCCTTAAGTGATACGTGACGTCTTTTAAATCAAAGGTCCCTTCAATCAAGACTTCACTATCGGTATCTGACGGATATAACGATTGACGATGGGCATGAATCTTTTGACCGATGACTTCCCGTTGCATCCTTTGCGAAGAGACGTTTAAATCCCCTGAGGAAAACACATACTGGGCCACTTCTTTGACAGCAACTTCAATGGTTTTCATCGGGCACCTTCATTGAGCAAAACTTTTCCGCTTAAAACGTGAAAGGTTTTTTTCCCAAGAGCAATACAAAAACCCGCTTGATCCTGTTTTAGGAGCGAGGGGTTAAATGTCATCACCTTAGTCTTAAAACCCAAAGTGAATGCACCATATTTTAGAAAATTGATTATCGGAAAAAATAGGTATTTCATAAAGACTCCTAGGGCCATTTTAGCATAGCTAATATGCTATAATGTTGAAAAGTGAAGAGGTTTTATGGTCAACCTAATTTGGTTTCAAAATGATTTAAGAATTCATGATCACGCAGCCCTTTATCATGCGACCAAAGCGAACCTACCGTTGGTCGGTTTTTACGCGCGGTCATTTTCTCATCCGAATGCTAAAAAGTCAGCAAAGTCGGCTTTAAGAAAAGCCTACATTGACCAAACGTTGCTGTCCCTTAAAACCTCTTTAGCCGTCTATAACATTCCCTTGATCGTAGTCGATGGCTCGGCTTTTAATAGCCTTAAGATCCTTTCTGAATCTTTTGCTATTCAGTCCATCTATGGACATTATTCAGCCAGTCCCTTTGAACGGTATGAGGCTGTCAAAATTCAAAAAGAATTTGATCTTAAGCTTTATGAAACTGAAACCTTGATTCATCCCAGTGATTTAGGATTTGACCTTCAACAGGTCCCTCAAGGGTTCACCTCTTTTCGTAAAAAAGTTGAAATGAATTTCCAGATTAGACCTCTCATTGAAACCTCATTAAAGCCTCAAGAACCTCTTGAGATAGATGAAGCCTTTAGCCCTGACTTAACCCCGTTATTGATTCAAGCCGGGGAGCAAGCGGGGATGGACCGCGTCCATCATTATTTAGAAGGCACAAAAAAAATTAAAACCTATAAAGAAACTAGAAACGGAATGTTGAAGTTTGATGACTCCACTAAGTTTTCATTTTATTTATCGATTGGCGCTTTATCACCACGATATATTTACCACCGGATTAAAGCTTTTGAAGCTCAGTTTGGGGGAAATGAATCGACCTACTGGGTGATATTTGAAATGTTGTGGCGTGACTTTTTTAAGTTTCAAGAACGAAAACACCCTAAAGCGTTTTATGCCCAAACAGGGCTTCAACATAAATCGATTGCCTGGCTTGATAATCCCCACTACTATCACGCCATTACCACCGGTCAAACAGGATTTCCTCTGGTGGATGCGAATATCAAAGAACTTTTAAAAACGGGATACATGTCCAACCGGGGCCGTCAAAATGTGGCGAGTTTTTGGGTTAAGAATGCGGGGCTTGATTGGCAACTTGGGGAGCGTTTCTTTGAGACGCATCTTTTAGACTATGACGTGGCTTCTAATACCGGTAACTGGCAATATATTGCGGGGATTGGCAATGACTTTGTACCCTTTCGCTTTTTTGATATCGTCAAACAAGGCAACACCTATGATGCTGATACGTCTTATTTACTGCACTACCTCCCTGCCCTTAAAGACGTTCCGGTTTTTAAACGGTATGGGTTCGGTCATTTATCTAAAGATGAAAGAGAAGTTTATGATATCGACTATCCGGCTCCTATTTTTTCGTTTTATGAAGGATTAAATCTCATGAAAAAAAGGTACGGCGAATGAGAAGAGTTATCTGGCTCCAACCGTTTCACCTTCATTTAAATCCCGCTTTTTATCAGACGCTGACTCCCCATGATGAGATTATTTTTACCGAATCTGATGATTGGATGAAGACCTTCAAATATCATAAAAAAAGACTCGTCATGTTGGTATCGGCTCAGCGTCATTTCGCCGCCAATTTGAAAGAAGCTGGGTTTAAAGTAACCACGTATTTTGGGCCTTTTAAAGACGCCATAGCACCCTATCAAGACGTTCAGTTTGTTACCTTTGAAATTACCGATAAAGGTCTAAATCAAAAGGTCTTGGAGGCTTTTAAAGCCGCCCAGCTTCCCTTTGAGGTTCGGCCAACTCCATCGTTTTTATTAAACCAAGATGACCTCTTTAGCTTTTTAAAGCGTCCCTTTAAGATGGATGGCTTTTACCGTCTCATTCGTCATCATTTCAAGATTTTGATGGACGGTGGTAAACCCGTCGGGGGGCAATATAGTTTTGATGCGTTGAACCGTCAAAAACTTCCAAAAGGGGTCACTATCGAACCACCCCTTCACTTTACGCCTGATGCCTTGACCCTCAAGACGATGGCAGACATCGAAGCTTTGAAAGACCACCCAGGTTCTGTCGATGGTTTTAATGCCCCAGTGACCCATCAAGAGGCGGAAGCCCTTTTTGACCACTTCTTAAAAAACCGACTTAATACCTTTGGGCCGTATCAAGATGCCCTCGTGTCTCAAAACCATGAAGTCTCTCACTCGATGATTTCACAAGCTTTGAATACGGGCTTACTAGATCCGCTTCAGGTCATTCAAAAAGCGGAAGCCATGCTTAAAGAAAACGTCTCCCTTGCGAGTGTTGAGGGATTCATTCGCCAAATCATCTGGCGCGAATACATTAGAGGGATTTATCTCTCGATGGAAGATGATTATGACCAGTCGAATTATTTTGATCATCAAAAGCCACTTCCCCATTATTACTGGGATGCAGATACGAAGATGGCGTGTGTCAAAGACAGTGTGACCGGCGTCATCAATGATGCCTACGCCCATCACATAGAGCGACTGATGGTCCTTGGCAACTTCGCCAACTTAGCGGGGGTAAATCCTAAAGAAGTAAATGATTGGTTCAATATCATGTTTATTGATTCACACGACTGGGTGGTGACGCCAAATGTGATCGGGATGGCCCTCTTTGCAGATGGGGGTCAAATGGCCACCAAGCCCTATATTTCTTCAGGGGCTTACATCCATAAAATGGGTGACCACTGTGAAAATTGTTATTACGATGTGAAACAAAAAACCGGGGAAAGAGCCTGTCCGTTTAATGCCTTATACTGGGATTATATTGATCGCCATCAAGACAAATTAGCAACCAATCCACGGATGGGAATCCCGTTAAGCACCCTAAATAAAATGAATACAGATAATAAAGATGCGTTACTCACTCAAGCTAAAATTTGGCTTTCTAACTTAGAAAAGCTGTAGGAGGGTTTATGCCTTATTTGTTGATTATTATTGCCTTATTATTACTTACTTTAATCAAGCCTTTAAGACCGGCTAAAATCATTCCAAAGACGCTTGTTGAAGCCCATGATATCGAGGCTCAGCACGCGGTTGAAAGTCTTCAAAAAGCCCTCCATTTTCCGACGGTGTCTTATGAAGATAGTTCCCTTGAAAACGACCAAGTCTTTACGGATTTTCAAGCATTTTTAATTGAGCGATATCCTTTTATTAAAGAAAAAGGCTCGGTTGAAATTGTCGATAACCGGGGCATTTTAATCACGCTTAAAGGGAAAGACGATCGACGCCCAGCCGTTCTCATGAGTCATTATGATGTGGTCCCCGTGAATGGGACCTGGAAACACGATCCCTTTTCAGGCGACCTCATCGACGACCGGATTTATGGACGCGGTGCGTTAGATACTAAAGGCACCCTCATCAGTATCTGTGAAGCTCTGCATCACTATTTCAAAACGCACGATCAACTCGAAAAAAGTGTATATCTCGCTTTTGGAGGCGATGAAGAAGTACGGGGTGCTTCAGCGATTAAAATGCGCGACATGATTCATCAAAGACACCCTGAACTCGACTTTGTCTTAGATGAAGGGGGCGCGGTGACGTCTGATGTCTTCAAAGGAATTCAGGCGCCGATTGCTTTAGTCGGACTCGGTGAAAAAGGGTTTATGTCCGTGACCTTGACAGTCCATGATAAAGGCGGCCATGCGTCGATGCCAGCCAGAGAAACGGCAATTACGCACTTGGCTAAAGCCGTCCGAGTCCTCAATAAAAATAAACAATTCAAAGCCCAAGTGACGCCGGTAGTCAAAGCCTTATTTGAGGGTCTTTATCCGTATTCTAATGACTTTAAAATGCGGTATTTCTTTCATAACTACTTCTTCTTCAAACCCTTTATTAAGCGTCATATCTTAAAAACAGGGGGGACGCTTTCAGCAATGATGCGAACCACTCAAGCCTTTACGATGATGGCAGGCTCTGAAGCGATCAATGTCTTACCCACTCAATCCAGTGTGGGGATTAATTACCGACTGATCACCGGTGAGTCTTCTTCAGAAGTCCTAGAAAAAATTCAAAAGGCTTTAAAAAAACTGCCTGTTGAAGTCACTTGTGGATTTAAAACCGAAGCGACATCGATCTCTTCTTTAGAGGGGCCTTATCCATTTCTTCAAAAGCTTATTGAAAAAACGTGGGGAGAGATATTGACGGTGCCTTACTTAATGGTTGCCGCTACTGATGGCCGGCATTATCATCAAATCTCTAATCATGTCTACCGGTTTTCGGCTCAGAAAATGGGACCGCTTGAACTATCGATGATCCACAGTGTGGATGAATCGATATTAAGAACCCATTATCTAGAATGTGTCCAGTTTTACTGCCATTTAGTAGAGCTTCATTCTTAACATAAATTTACTTGAGTCCGCCTATTTATAAATTTATAATCACCCTGAGGAGACTGTATGTACGCCATTATTGATTTAGGTTCTAACACCGTCCGGATGAACATTTATAAAGTCACTAAGAAAACCCTTAAATTAAAAAGTTCGTTTAAAGAAACGATTAGTTTAGCCGCTTACTTAGACCACGATGTTTTATCCGATGAAGGATTAAATAAGGCCATTACTACGGTCAATAAATTCTTAAAACAACTCAAAGATTCTCGAATTAAAAAAATCTATTTAATTGCGACCGCCACCTTGCGTAAAGCGAAAAATAATGACCTTTTTTTTAAAGCTTTAAAAGTTCAGAAAAATCTTTCTATTCATTTGTTAAGTGGCCGTGAGGAAGCGGAATATGATTTTCATGCGGTCTTCTTAGATGCCCCCGATCAAAATGGAATTGTGGTGGATATTGGTGGGGGCTCCACTGAAATCGTTACCTATGAGAACGGGAAAATATTATCAGCCGATGCCCTCTCAATTGGATCATTATCGGCCTATATGGACCACGTTAAGAAGCTCATCCCAGGTCCAAAAGAACGAAGAAGAATCAAACGTAAAGTGACGAGAGAACTCCAGCACGCTCAGTTCATCATCCCACCAGGACCTCTAACGATTCACGGGGTGGGAGGCACGTTAAGAGCGGCCCGTAAATTATTAGATATCAAGGCCGATCCCTATCATCCTAACGTGATGTCTTTAGAAGCGGTTAAACCACTTATTGAACTTTTAACTTCGAAAGAAAAGTCCGCTTACTTAAAAATCATTCGGACCGTGCCGGAACGGATTCATACGATTAGTACTGGCTTAGTGATTTTAGAAGCGATTCAAGAATTCTTCGAAGTCCATTCGATGAAAGTATTCACCCAAGGGGTGAGAGAAGGATTTATGGTTAAAAACTTAGAAAAGGATTTCCCTGAGTTAAGACCTCTCCAATTAAAATTATGAATGTGACGCAAAATCGCGACATATCTTGGCTTAAATTTAATAAGCGTGTTCTCAATGAATCGTCTCGGGACCTCCACCCGCTTCTTGAGCGTGCGCTTTTTTTAAAGATTGCATCGAATAACTTAAAAGAGTTCTCGATGATCCGGATTGCCTCGTTACGCTCACTTTCCAATGTCGACCCCAATCACATCGACGCCTATTCTCAAAAGCCCTTAAAAGATATCATCAAGACTTTAAATCACGAGATTAATCTTCAAAGAGAAGCCATCTTAATGAGTGGCAAAACACTCCTCAAAGCCCTTGCTTTAGAGAAGATTGAATTTGTCACCTTAGAACGCCTTAATGCTGAAGAGCAAAAAAACCTGATTCATTCCTTTAAAGAACAGTTTTTGAGCCTTTCCTATCAAACTAGAATTTCATTATCAGAATTTTTATTGGTGGTCAAAAGCAATCATCTTTATCGGCTTTTGAAATCTAAAAAAAATCACTTCTATCATTTGAATTTTATGCAAGAACCGCCATATGCCATCGCGATTGATGAAAAAAGATTTGTTAGAACTGAGAATATTCTTCATGCGATTTACGAAGAGAAAAAGGTCCACTACTTCTCGGCGAATTTTATCCGAGATGCTGATTTAAATTTTGATACCTTTGATGATGATGAACTCCCTAAGAAGTTAAAAACACTTCTTTCTAGCCGGGACCAACAAAGCTTAAACCGGGTTCATTTAAAAACACCGGATTTAAAAGAAATAAAACCCTTCTTCTTAAAAGAAACCAACCTAACTGGTAAAGAAATTCTCGGTTCTACCGATTTTGAATCGTGGGAATATTTGTATGGTTTCTTAAACCAAATTATTGATAAAGACCATCCTACTTTACGTTATGCATCTCATCTTCCAGCTTTTCCTTTAGGCTTAGACGCTCAAAAATCACTGATTAAACAAATTCAAAAAAGTGATCAATTGTGGCACTATCCGTATGATGCCTTTGCGACCTTTGAACGACTCTTACACGAAGCGGCCTATCATCCGGATGTCAAAGAACTTTTTATTACCGTCTACCGGATCGCCCAAAACTCTAAAATTGTTGAAGCCTTAAAACTCGCCCGTAAAAACAAGAAGAAAGTTACGGTGATTTTAGAATTAAGAGCGCGTTTTGATGAAGCCAATAATTTATTTTATGCCGATGAATTAAAAGCCGCTGGCTGTGACGTATTCTTTGGTCCTAAGAAAACAAAAATTCATGCGAAGATTTTCGTCATGACCTTAAAAAATAATCACTATATTACCCAAATTGGATCAGGGAATTACCACGAAGTCACCGCCCTTAAATATACGGACTTTGCTTATTTAACTGCGAACCCTGAAATTGGCTTAGAAGCCTATCACTTCTTCCAAAGCTTAATCCAGAAAAAAGAAGTTCCCACTTTTAAGCACCTTTTAGTCGGGCCTCACCACCTTAAAGAAGCACTCATTAAGGCGATTGAAGGAGAAACAAAGAAAAAAGAGGAGGGCTATATTGGCTTTAAAATCAACGCCTTAACTGATAAGGACATTATTGAAAAGCTGATTAAAGCCTCCCAAGAAGGCGTTGAAATCGAAACGATTATTCGCTCCATTCACTGTCTTCTTCCAGGGGTGAAAGGCTACACTGAGACCCTTAAAATCCATTCTTTAGTTGGGCGCTTTTTAGAACATTCAAGGGTCTATGTGTTTGGAAAAAAAGACCCTAAAATTCTGATTGGGTCTTCTGATTTAATGAGCCGTAATCTTCAACGTCGTCATGAAATATTATGTCCCGTTGAAGATGAAAGCATAAAAAAACGTCTCTTAAAACTCTTTAAACTCTCCTTTAAAGATAATGTCTATAGTGCTCGTCTTAATGACAAGGGCCAACATATCATGAAAAACGATAGTTTACCTTTTAGTGTGCATGAGACTTTACTCGATGCTTCGAAAAAAGGAAAAGATTATCTATAAAAAACACCTCATTTTGAGGTGTTTTATTTTATTCAGGGGTATTTAAGATGACCGTTCCGATCGTATGAAGCGTCGCAATAGCGGCGGTGGTATCTGAGCTTTCAATGAGAATCCCATTGACATAGACTTGGTTGTCTTCAACCGTAATCAATAATTCTTCACCCGAAAGACTAATTAAAGTGAGTGGTGCGCCGATCAGGAGTTGATCAAAGGAGACCGTTTCTTGAACAATATGATTCAGCAGGATATCCGTTAATGCAGGATCTTGAATCAATTCAGCAAGCGTCACCCCTTGCGCTTCTGCGTAGGCTTCAAAGGCGGCTTGATTGGGCGCAAAGATGGTAAAGCCTGTGCCTAGAAGTTGGGTGATGTTAATATCGGTCCCGCCGAGTAAGTCTGCAAAGAGATTCAAGGCTTGATCATTTAACACGGATTGGAGGTCCCCCGCAAATGTATTGGGCGGGAGTAAGACCCCATCAATCCGGTGAATGGTTTGATCGAGATTAGGTTCAGAGGCTCTGATAATCCGGTTGATAACGTTAACGGTGATAAACTCTCCATCAAAGTTTAAGGTCAGCGGAGTGCCTTCTAAGGTTAACAGTGTATTTGGGCTTACGCTTAATAAATCTTGGGCCGAATAGGTACCTTCTAGAATATGATAAGAAACAACCGCATCTAAGGTATCACTTTCTAAAAGTTCTTCAAAGGTGAGATCTAAAAAATCTAAAAGAGTTTCAAAGGCTAAATTGGTCGGAGCAAACAAGGTAAAAGTGGCTAATTGACTGACATCGATCTGACTGGCCATCATGGCTTGGTAAAATAAACTAAACTCCGGGGTTTTCTCTAAGGTTTCAAGCCAATCGACTCGGGTCAACTCAATCGTCACAGATGGTCTTAGATTATTGGGATTTTCGATGTCTGAGATTAAAAACCGTCCCCGAATGGTTTGTGTCCCAATTCGCGTCGGATCAAATTGGTCACGGGCGGCGTCCCACGTCACAGGAAGTGAAACGACATCCCCATTGGTCAAGGTGACTTCAACGAAATCAGGAAATTCAAAGGCACTGACAGGGCTAAAACGTGGGGCGGTGACGAGGTTAAGTTCGGTGGCCGTTTCAATGACTTTTTCCGTGGTTGAGCACCCGTAAAGGGTACTAATAATAATTAAGATTGCAAAACTGATTTTTTTCATGGGGGTACCTCAACTTGATTATACGTTTTAAATGACTACGATTCAACGGGGTTGCGTTATAATATATAACATGGGTAAAGAGATAGATTTGGAGGCACGTGTGTACAAGCTAATTATCTTTGATTTTGATGGGACCATTGGCGATACTGGTAAAGTATCTTTAGAAATCTATGAAACGATTTCAAAACGTCATGGCTTTCAAGTTCTTAGCCCTGAAGAGATTGAATTTTTCAGAACGCTTCCGATTAAAACCCGGATGAAAAAAATGGATATTCCCTTAAGACATATTCCTAAACTGACTCGCCAATCGTGGAATTTGATGGCTGAAAAAATCCCTTACACAAGACCTTTTGACGGGATTGAAGCGATTTTGAAAGCGATTCAAGATAAAGGGATTCCCCTCATTATCGTTTCTTCGAATGCGACCCAAAATGTCACCGCTTTTTTAAAAAACAATCACTTTGATTTTTTTAATAAAGTCTTCGGTGGCGCTAAACTTTTTGGAAAAGAAAAAACGCTTAAAAAAATCATTAAGCGTCATAAACTATCTCCTAAAGAAGCTTTATATGTGGGAGATGAACTCAGAGATATTGTATCGTGTCAGTCCATCGGATTACCGATTGCGGCGGTCACGTGGGGCTTTGATAAACGAAGTCTTCTTAAATCCGCTGAACCCGATTATCTCGTCGACACGCCCTCTGAACTTAAGTCCATCATTGGCCTTTAAATTGCATTAAAGCAGTCATCGCCCCTTTTAAAGTGGTGGAGAGGGCTGCTTTTTTATTTGCGTCTTGAAGATGGTGTTCTAGATTTAAAGGGTCTTTTAAAATGCCGTGCAAGTAGGCGCCCATAAAGGCATCCCCGGCCCCCGTCGTATCAACAACCTCGACTGGAATCCCGGATGCATGAATCACTGTGTCTTTCAAATAAAGGGTGGCGCCTTTTGAGCCTCGAGTGATGATGACTTGAGCCGTTTCTTTAAGTTTAAATATTTCAAAAGGCGACTGATTTAAATCGGGGGTAAAGTATTGGTAGTCTTCTTCACTTAATTTTATGAGATCCAAATCGGGAGTCAACGAGATCAGGCGATTTCTGAGTTTCACCATGTCAGGCGTGAGGTGAGGTCTGATGTTAAAATCTAAGGCTAAGAAGATTTTTCTCTTCTTCGCTTTTTTAAATAGTTTTTTCTGAAATTTAAAGGCTTTCTTGTGCGTGCAAATGACCCCACTTCCGACCAAGCAAGTCACGTCATTTAAGGCGTCTAAATTAAAGTGTTTTGGATATGTGTTGAGGGGTTCGTTAAAATGATAAAAATAAAAAGAAGGATGTCCGTCATGACTTTCAACCAGAGCAAACGGGGTATGGACTTCCGCATCTTGAATCACATAGTCAGTCTTTAACCCGAAGGATTTTAAGACGTTAATTAAGGTTTCACCTTTTGAATCTTTCCCCAATACCGTAAAAAAACGCACTTTTTCTTTAAGCGCATGAAGCATGACCGCCACATTCGCCGGGGCTCCGCCTGGATAGGCTTTAAAAGCACTCGTGTCGTGGGAGTCTTGAAAGATATCTAATAAGGTTTCACCAATGACTAAAATCATAATTATTCCTCTTCTTTAGACTATCAAAAGCAAATAAAAAAAGCCACATAAAGTGGCGTTCCGGGAGGGATTTGAACCCCCGACCTACAGCTTCGGAAACTGTTGCTCTCTCCCCTGAGCTACCGGAACTAGTGCGGCTTTAATTATACCGCATTTAAAGGTTAATTCAAGGCTCTAGTTTTTAGAGCATTAAAGAGGTTTAATTAAGGATTTAACCCTATACTATATATGAGGTAAAAAATGGAAAAAATACTACAATTTGCACTCACTGGAAATACATCCGCAATGGCTTTTAACTGGATTTATAATCCTGCGTACTTAACGGCTTTATCTAAAAAACAATCGTTGCTTTTTCAACCCATCTTAAAAGAACATTATGAAAAATCAGAAAAATCGTATTTCGCTTATCCGCATGCCACCGTGGGGAGCGTCTCTTATCAAGGTGAAATTTTAAAGTGGCTCATAGGCGCTTTAAAAGAAAACCCAGATCTTTCCGCAGAAGACTATTTAAATCTTGTCTTTGAACAATCTAAACCCGGCGGCGATTATCAAGGCTTTGTTGAAACTTACACAAGAAGTTTAATTATTAACCGGCTTGCAAAAATGCAACGTTTAGAGCTCGACCCCGTTGAAATCAATGATGATAATTTAGTCGGTTTCATCCCTTATATCGCGGTCAAAACCTTAGGTTTACCCCCTAAAAAAGCGATTGAATTAACGCGTGCTTTTTCAAACTTAGAAGATTATGAAACATTCTTTTACATCTTTGATGAAATCTTAGAAGGTCTAGAAAATAAATCCTTTAAAGACGTGATTAAAGACGCCGTGAGTAAAGTCCCTAGCCCCCTTAAAGATCGTTTTGATAAAGCTCTCACGGAATCCACTGATGCTTTCATTAAAAACACGGTTAATACCGCGTGTCATTATCCTGATGCCGTCCCTTTACTCTTTCATATCTTGTACCACACTGATTCGTTTGAAGCCGCCCTTAATTTAAATGCATCCTTAGGCGGTGCCAGTTGTGACCGAGGCACCTTGATTGGATTTTTCTATAGTGTCAATGGCACAATTCCGCTTGATGCACCCCCTTTTTAACACCCATTTGGGTGTTTTTTTTTGGGACTTTGTGGCATACTAATAGCGGAGAATATCTATGAATCCATATGGCATGGGCCACGCCCATGGAAAGGTAATTTGGTTTGGGGAACATGCGGTGGTTTATCATCATCCTGCCATTGCATTACCATTAAAGACCGCGGTTGTTCAGGTCAAAATGACTCCTTCAGATTCCTTACAATTTATCAGTCCATTTTATCAAGGAACCCTTGATGATGCGCCGCATCTAGAGGGTTTTTCAAATTTATTTGAAGAACTTAAAAAACGCCTTCCTTTAGGGAATGTTACGATTGAACTCACCACCGATATCCCAGTTCAAGGGGGCCTCGGCGCTTCAGCTGCGATTGCCTCAGCCATGGTTCAAGCCGCCTATGATCTTACCGACCAGCCCTTAGAACAAGGGACACGGTATGAATTAACGCAGATTTCTGAAAAATTCTTTCACCAAAATCCATCAGGCATCGATGCCTTTATGAGTATGGCTAAAACTGCTCAAAGGTACCGTAAAGAACAAGCCCCAAGCGCCCTTGATTTAACCTTAGATGGGGAGTTGGTGGTGGTCTATTCCAACGTGCCAGGAAATACCAAAGACGCAATTGTAAAAATTGCAAAAGCCACTCAAAAAACGAAACTTTATAAACTGATGGCGGATTTAGGTCACCTCAGTGAAGATGCATTAGAAGCGATTTTAGGACGGGACTTAAATCTCCTAGGCCGTTTAATGAACCAAGCCCATCAGATTTTAAATCACTTTGAAATTTCTCATCCTTCGATTGAAACTTTAAGAGACCTCGCCCTAAGCCAAGGGGCCCTCGGGGCTAAACTTTCAGGGGGTGGTTTGGGCGGCATCATGATTGCGCTCTTTGATGATCCTAATAAAGCCACTTCTTATACCGAACAACTTCAAGAAAAAGGGTATTTAAAATATTGGCGGATGCCCCTCAAAGAATCTCATGATTAAAACCATCGCCCCGGTTAATATTGCCCTCATAAAATATTGGGGAAAAGCTTCGCTTGATCCGGTCTTACCTTCAACCCCTTCGATCAGTGTGGCCCTTAAGGACTTTTACACGGTCACTGAGGTTGATCAGAGTGAGACCTTTTCATTTCATCTCAATGAAAAACCAGTCAGCCAAGAAGTCCTTAAAAAAACAGAAGCCTTTGTCCGTTTATTTCAACCAGAAGGACCTTTAAAATTAGCGATAAAATCAACTAATTATGTGCCCACCGCGGCGGGACTAGCGTCCAGTGCTTCGGGGTTTGCCGCCTTAAGTTTAGCGCTTCATCATTTTTATGGTCGCTCCTTAAATGACTATGTCGCCTTAACCGCTAAAGGGTCCGGATCTGCGGTTCGCTCCTTAGAGGGTGGGGCGGTGATGTGGCACCTTGATGGCTCGATTGAAAGACTAAATATTGATTTATCGGCCTATCAAATGGCCGTTATCATGATTGATACCTCCCCCAAAAAAATCCCTTCACGGGAGGCCATGGCCATGGTTCAATCATCTCCTGATTATCAAGGTTGGTTGGTTCGGAATAAGGCAAGAGCTTTGAAACTGAAAGACGCTTTGACCCACCATGACATAAAAACGTGGGGACTTTTGATGGAAGAGAGCACGCTAGATATGCATGCCTTAGGGGCGATCGCAGCGGCACCTTTTGTTTATTTAAAAGAAGCCACCCTGCTTCTCTGGCAAGCGCTCATAGAAGCCCGTAAGAATGGCCTTGAGGCTTATGCGACGGCCGATGCGGGACCTAATTTAAAAATCATTTTTAATAGAAAAAATAGGGAAGCCATCACACACTTCTTAAACAGACACCCTTTCTCTTACGTCATCACTGATTTCACTGATCAAGGAGCGCGATTATGGTCGAAATAACCGTTCCTGGAAAACTTTTTTTAATGGGAGAATATGGGGTCGTCAATGGTCATACAGGCGCCATCCTACTTCCTACAAAAAGAACTCTCACCGTCACGATGAAAGAAAGTTCTATCTGGCAATTTGAAAGTGACTTAGAAGGCAGCTTCTTTGCGACTGATTATGATACTTTTTATGCCAGTGCCTTCACTTCCCTTAAAAAACTTTTAAAAAGCTTTCAAGAAACCTTACCCTGGGACCGCCCATACGCCTTTAAAGTCACCAGTGAATTAGATGATACCCACCACGCATTTGGACTGGGGAGCTCAGGGGCTTTTACGGTTGCGATGGTTCAAGCAGCGCATACCTTGCTAAAAAAACCTTTATCTCCTTTTGAACTTTTCCAGCGGAGTGCCCTAATTCAAAACGATCTAACTTCTTCTTATGGAGATCTCGCGGTCAGTGCGTATCAACAAAGTCTTTATTACCACCGGCCCAAAAACCTCTTTGATCATTTTGATCAAGTCACGATTAAACCCCTTTCATTGGATTTAAATTATCATGTCATTCATTCGAACCAAAAAGTAAAATCTGAACCGTTGATTGAGGCGTTCTTCTTTAAAATAGATACGGACGAAGTGAAAGAATATCTGACAAATACTCACGCCTTGATTGAAGCATTTATCGAAAATCCAAGTCTTGAAATTATTGAAAAAGCGTCTGAAGCTTACTTAAAACTGGGGACTTTTTTGGATTCAGGAATGATTTCTCCCCCTTTAAAAGATCTCTTAAACCTGATTCTAAAATCTGGGGGTACTGGAAAGATTTCTGGCGCTGGGGGCGGCGATAATGTCTTGGCCTTTTATCCTCATTTAGACGATCTAATGCGAACAAAAAACGGATTTGCACCCTATATTATTTTATAAGTGAGGTCTTTATGCAAAGAAAAAATGATCACATCCAAGAGGCGTTAAAACAAACGTTTATGCCCAATGATTTTGATAAGATTCGGTTTGAACCGGTGCTTCTTCCTGAGACCGATATTGATAAAATTGATTTATCCACGGAATTTTTAGGCCAGACCTTTAAGTACCCTGTTTTTATCAATGCAATGACGGGCGGAACTGAAAAAGCGCACGCAATTAACGATCACTTATCTCAACTCGCCGCCAAACACGGTTTAGCGATGGCAACAGGGTCTGCGGCCATTACCTTAAGAGCGCCTGAGACGAAAGAGAGTTTTTCGGTGATTCGTAAAAATCATCCCCAAGGCTTTATCTTAGCAAACATTGGGGCCGATAAGTCGGCAGATAATGCGGCTGAAATCGTTGCGTTTTTAAAAGCCGATGCCCTCCAAATTCATTGTAATGCCCCTCAAGAAGCGGTGATGCCAGAAGGCGAACGCAACTTTATCGATTGGGCGGCCAACATTAAAGCGATGGTTCAAAAAGTCAACGTCCCAACCGTTGTTAAAAATGTTGGTTTTGGAATGACGGCGCAGGATATTAAAACCTTGAAAGAGCTTGGGGTAAAAACCATCGATGTGGCGGGGAGTGGGGGCACCAACTTTATCACGATTGAAAACGCCCGAAGAAATCACCCCATAGATGGCTTCAAATCGTATGGTTTTTCAACAGTCGAATCATTACTCGAAGCTGAAAAAGTTCCCGGCGTTGAAATTATTGCAAGTGGCGGGATTCGAAATGCCTACGACGTAATTAAAGCTTTAAACCTAGGTGCAAAAGCCGTTGGACTTAGTCGCTATTTCTTAGAACTCGCGGTTAACTATTCTTTAGACGAGGCGGATGCTTTATTAATTGATTTCCTTGATGACCTGAAAAAAATTACAGCTTTACTCGGGGCCACAAATATTCTTGAACTTCAAGAAAAACCCCGTTTGCTTGATGCATCCTTAATTAGTTTTATTAATCAAAGACCTTAAAAAAAACAACCCCTAAATTCGGCGGGGTTTAAATGCATATCAAAGGGCCATCTTAGTAGTTTAGCCTATAATAAAAAGTGACATTATTAATCAAAGGAGATCATGATGCGTTTAAAAATTGGAATTATTATTGGAAGTACCCGGGAAGGTTCAGTGGGGCCTCAAGTCGGGAAATGGTTATTTGAAGAACTATCAAATCATGAAGCCATGGAACTGAGTTTAATTGATATTAAAGACTATGATTTACCTTTTTTAGGAACGGTTAAAGACGCCCCAGGCGTTACTAGATGGAATGAAACCCTTAACGGCCTTGATGGATTTATATTTGTTGTTGCTGAATATAATCATAGCGTTACGGCTTCTTTAAAAAATGCGCTGGATAGTGCAAAAGAAGCCTGGGCGAATAAAGCCGCCGGGATTGTCAGTTATGGTTCGGCAGGGGGCGCAAGAGCTGCTGCCCATTTAAAAGGTATTTTAGCCGAACTTCAAGTCGCTCCCGTAAGAACACAAGTCTTGTTATCTTTGTTCACTGACTTTGAAAATTGGTCCACGTTTAAACCCCAAGCCCTTCATGCCGGCAACTTAAAAGGAATGTCCACTCAATTAGTGAAATGGGCGACCGCTTTAAAAACCATCCGTTAAATAAAAAGACGTCAGCTGACGTCTTTTTTAATATTTAATTTGATCTTTAAAAGCCGCTAGAGCCTCGTCGCCTTGAAAGGTCTTGATGATGGCGAAGACAAACTCATAGACCGATCCCGCACTTCGCGCGGTAATAAAAGGAAAATCGATCACCGCTTTTTCTAAAGGAAGGTATTGCCCTTTTTGGCCGTCTTTTTCTGAGCCTGGATAGGCCGTGTAGTCTCCATCAATGAGGTTCTCTTGGAGTAAAAAGCGAGGGCCCGCGCAGATTGCCGCAATCCATTTACCTTGTTGATGAAATAATCTTGCTAAGGCTTTAATGCTTGTATCTTGATCGACTGTTTGAGCGACATATGGTCCCCCAGGAATGATTAAAAAGTCATAAGAGTCGATGGATTTTATTTCGGTGAAATCGACTTCAACCGTGGACCCATAATGGGCCGTAACGACGCTTTTGCCTGCTAAGTTGACACTAGATATTTGAAAACCTGCACGGGTTAATAAAGCTTTCGTGGCAAGGCTTTCGACGTCTTCCATGTGATCACTTAAAACCATCAATCCATTCATACTGCCACCTTGAGCTTGCGTTTTTGTTGGACCCGGACCGTTCCGTACACGCCGCCCATGATCATCACACTACCAATCACATGAATAAGCGTTATCGCTTCAGATAAAACAATCGCCCCGGCCGCAATCGAAACAACCGTTGCTAAGTTTGCATACATCGATGAAACGTGTGCGGGAAGATTTTTTAGAGCGAAGTTTACTAAGAAAAAACCTCCAATGGATGCGACGACTCCAAGATATAACAAAGGAAATATGACGGTGGGTTCAATCAGACGTGTGAAATAAAACGCAAGATTTCCTTGAATCCATAGTTCTCCTAAGTACAAAGTATTGAATAGTAGTGCGCCCGTAAGCATCATGAAATAAGTGATTTCAGCCGGCTTTAAGACTTTAGAGGCTGACCGTGACGCGATGTTAAACATCGACGCACTCATGACGGCAATGAGCATTAAGAAAAAACCAAAAAATTCTCCCGAGGTTCTGGTTAAGTCAGCAGCTTGAATGACAACGATGCCAGACACCGACAACGTGATAAAAAGAACCTGAAGTCTGGAAGGGGCTTCTTTTAAGATGATACTGCTAAAGATCGCCACAAAGACTGGAATCAGAGCAATCATCATCCCCGCCTCCGCACTCGTGATCAGGTTAAGGCCATATATTTCAAATAAGAAATAAAGGATCGGCTGAAATAAAATAACCGCAAAAATTGGTTTTGTAAAACGGCGTTCAAACCGGACCTTAATCACCGCTAAACGTCTTAAAATTTCAATCGTGACGATGGCCAACAAGAACCGGTAGGCCATCAGTCCAAGCGGGGATATAACGTCTAAGACCACTTTTGAAAACATAAAGGTTAAGCCAAAAATCATCGCGAATAATAAAGAACCTAAGTGGACTTTGAGCATGCACATTCCTTCAATCTTTTTTGAATTCATTATATCAAAAAGACCGCATTTGCGGTCTTAAAATGGGGCAATAAATCGTTGCGTTTTGATTTCATAATGGTGGGCGAGGGCAATCAGCGTTTCCTCACTCCAGGCGGGGCCCATAAAGACCATCGATTTAGGAATTAAATCCTTTAATGATTTCGCAGGCACCACCACTGAAGGGTGACCGAGGGCTGGACCATAGGCGTTCCATTCTAAACTGACCATCGCATCGAGGCCTTCGGTTTCATAAAGCGAGGTAAAGACACTTGCTTGGGCATCCACTTTTGCACGGATTTTGAGATATTCTTTTGATTTCAAGGTGTGCTTAATCGCTTGGGCTTCTTCTAGTAATGATTGGCCGTATTTTAAACACGTCTCAGGGTTTTTTGAATTAAAGGCGATAATATCCTTTAATGAATTCATCGCGGTAAAGCCTTTGACCGTTTTTAAATATTGATTTAAACCGTTTTTGAATTCAATGATCATCGATTCAATGACATCTAAAGGGACTCGGGGTACGGTCAGGGTTTTGATGGTGAGGCCTTCTTGGTGAAAGATCTGAATCAGTTCTTCTTTCAGTTTTTGATCCACCTCAGAAAGAGGGGAGCCTTCAAATTCAATAAATCCAAGGGTTTTATCTTTGATTGGAGCGTGGATGGCATTCGCATAATTAATCGACCATGAGGGGACCTTTAAAGTCGCTTCATCATCAACATCCAGTCCTTTCATGGCCTCTAATAAAAGGGCCGCATCCTCGACCGTTCTTGCCATGGGACCCGGGGTATCTTGAACCGGGGAGACGGGAATGATTCCATACCTTGAAACTAATCCCACGGTCGGTTTAATCGCTACGGTTGAGGTATGGTAAGCGGGGGCCATCAAAGACCCTGAAGTTTCAGTGCCAATGGCTACCGGGGTATACCCACACGCCATCGCTACCGCGGATCCGGTCGATGAACCAAGGGGGTCTAGTTTCCCATACGGATTTTTTACTTGACCTTTCCTCGAAGAGTACCCTGAGGGCATCCCGGGACGGTGCATGAAATAAGCAAATTCAGAAAGATTGGTTTTCCCTAAAATAATTGCCCCTGCTTTTCGGAGGTTTTTAACCAGCGTCGCTTCATAAGGAGCATTCAAATCAGAAAGGGCGAGCGATCCGGCCGTGGTTAAAAGACCGTCGGTGGTGTTGATATTATCTTTAATTAGAATCGGGATGCCATGAAGGGGAGATTTAGGACCTGAGTGGTCCCATTCTTTATCTAGAGCTCTCGCGATTTTAATCGCATCTCCCGTGGTTTCAGCCACAGCATTATAGTTTGGATCGTGTTCGTCAATGAGGGCGAGTGATTGCTCCACAAGTTTGACCGCAGTCAGCGTCTTCTTCCGGAACTGATCATGAATGTTTTTTAGATGCATCGACGCCTCCTATAAAAAAAACCCTGTTCATCGGGTTTTTCGTGTGAGTCAAGTTTTGTGGAGCCAACGGGGCTCGAACCCGCGACCTCTAGCATGCCATGCTAGCGCTCTCCCAGCTGAGCTATGGCCCCTTAGTTACACATTGTATATAAAGTTTAAAGGTTTGACAAGCTTATTTATTATCTATTAAGAATTGTTCGACTTTAGAAGCGATCAAATCCACAGCGGTTTCATGATTGAGGTCATTAGGAATAATCACATCCGCATACCGCTTCGTCGGTCTTACAAATTGATGGAACATCGGTTTAACGGTGGTTTGATATTGCTCGATGATGCTTTCTAAAGACCGTCCTCGGTCCTTTAAGTCGCGCATCATCCTTCTTATAAAACGGGTATCATCATCGAGCTCTACAAAAATTGATAAGTTTGATAAGGCCCGAATTCTCGGGTCATCTAAGATCAGGATACCCTCTAAGATAATGACTTTCTTAGGGGCGATGGTTTCGGTTTTTTCAAGGCGTCTAAAAGTCACAAAATCATAGGTAGGTTTCTCAATCGATTCCCCTCTTAAAAGGGCTTTAACCTGGGCAATGAGAGTATCATTATCTAAACTCTCAGGATGGTCGTAATTGATTTTTTGACGCTCACTTAAAGAAAGGGTCGGCGTATCTTTGTAGTAATCATCATGTTTGATGATTAATACGTCTTTTAACCCGGCTCTTTGAACAATTTTTTCAACGACGGTACTTTTCCCAGAGGCGGACCCCCCAGCAACACTAATCACGTATGGATTCATACTTCCATTATAGCGAAAATCTCATAACTTTAATTGACATTCTTTTCTATTTTTATTGTGTTCTTGATAAATGATAAACTAATTTTTTTATTCCGATAAAGCGGTAATGATTTCATCACTCGTTAAAGCCCCTCTGAGTTGGCCCATTTGATCTAAGACCGCGACATCGTATATCGAATCACTCATTACTTTTAAAGCTTCACTGAGATACATGTTTCTTGTGATGATATTTTCATCCGGTTGAATATAGGTTTCTAAGCTTTGAGCGCTTTTTCCTTTGAGTGCTTCTTTATCGATATATCCTAAATATTTCTTCTGGTCGCCCACCACGAATAAGAATTCTGATTCGGTGGCTCTCATGAGGTCTCGTGCTTCTTTGGCGGACGCTTTCACATGAATCATATTTTTAACCCGGTGCATCACGTTACGGGCTTTTAAGACCCTCGATTTATCGACATCGGCGATAAAATCGATGACATAATCGTTAGCGGGGTTTTTAAAGAATTCTAACGGGGTTCCAATTTGAACGACTTCGGCGTCTTTTAATAAGGCAATCCGGTCGCCGATTCTAAAGGCTTCGTTCATATCATGGGTAATAAAGACAATGGTCCGCTCAAACGAATCATCGAGGGTGAGAAGTTCATTTTGCATCTCTCTTCGAATCAAGGGATCAAGCGCGCTATAGGGTTCATCCATGAGTAAAAGCTCAGGGTCATTGACTAAGGCCCTAGCGAGGCCCACCCGTTGTTGCATCCCCCCAGAAAGTTCTGAGGGTAAGCTTTCACCCCAGCCTTTTAAGCCGACTTGTTCAATGACTTGAAGGGCTTTTTTACGGCGCTCATCTTTGGGGATCCCTTGAACTTCTAAGGGGTATTCGATGTTTTCTAAGACCGAGCGATGGGAGAGTAATCCAAAATGTTGAAAGACCATCGAGACATCTTTCCGGCGGTATTCTCTGAGCTCTTTTTTTGAGAGTTCTAAAAGACTTTTACCGTTGATTTTAATGTCACCACTGGTCGGAGTGTTGAGTAAATTTAAGGCTCTAATAAAAGTACTTTTTCCACTTCCAGAAAGGCCGACAATGACAAAAAGTTCGTCGGGTTCAATTTCAAAACTGACCTTCTTATTGGCGACGGTTGCACCTGTGATTTTACGGATCTCTGAAGCAGACAATCCTTCTTCAATCAGTTTCAAGGCTTCCTTTTGGGCTTTGGGGCGGCCAAAAATAATGCTTAAATTTTCAACGGATACGTGTTTAGCCATTTGCGTCCGCCGTCCTTTCAAACTTCTTCGCAATCCCTTGGAAGACCCGGTCTAAAATAATCGCCATAAAGACAATCGCGAGTCCAGCTTGGACCCCTTGACCGACTTCTAAGCGCCGAATCGAGATCAGAACTTGCGACCCAATTCCATCGGCCCCAATCATCGAGGCAATGACCACCATGGCCATCGCCATCATCGTCGTTTGATTGACCCCGGTCATGATTGTGGAGATTGATTGCGGAAGCTCAATTTTAGTGAGCATTTGTAATCCGGTGGAGCCAAACGCTTTGCCGGCTTCAATCACTTCTTCATCGACATTCGTGATACCTAAATAGGTCAAGCGAATCAATGGGGGTATCGCATAAATACTGGTTGCAATCACGGCCGGGACTCTCCCTAGGCCAAAAAGCATGACCGCCGGAATTAAATACACAAAAGAAGGCATCGTCTGCATCCCATCAAGAATCGGTTTAAAGATTTTTTCAACGCGCGGAGATTTCGCCATCAGGATACCGGTCGGGATTCCAATGAAAATACTGGCCGTTACACTCATAAAAATAATCACAAGGGTATAGATCATGTCATCCCATAAACCAAACATACCGATCGCAAAAAGCATCGCTCCAAGCGTAAGACCGACTTGAATCTTATAAAGGCGCCATCCCACAATGACTAAGACAATGATATAGACCCACCAAGGGATATTACTAAAAATGGCATCAAAAATCTGAAACAAAGAATTGATAAAGGACGCAAAGCCTCTAAAAAAAGTTCTAAAATTGGCTAAGATCCAATCCACTCCGGTATCAATGAAGCCGCTGATACGGTAAATCAGTTGATCTGGAAATCGAATCATACGTTCACTCCTTTTCCATAAATAAAGGGTAGCGCCTCGGCGCTACTCCTTATTTTTAGTTCGATGTTATTGTAAAGCTTCGTCTAAAGCGGTAAGGACTTTTTCAGCAATGTCTGAATGTAACCAAGCGGTCCACATGTCACGGTTGTTATCTAAGAACCACAACGCTGCTTCATAGGCTTCTACTTCATTTTCAATCATGTAACCAAGCGCTTCTGAGGTTAAATCTGAAGTGGTTTCATATTGCGACAAGAACGCGGCAATTTCGGGGTACTCATCGACAAATCCAGGACGAACCACGACATTGACTCTGACACTTGGAAAGGCGCCTAAACCTTGTTCAAAAGCCTCGGCTGAATAAGGTTCATCACCTAATAAGACAAGATCATAAACCCCAAGGACCCAGGTCGGTTCCCAGTTATAGCCGACCCAAGGTAATTCATTCGCAAATGCATCAGCGATGGTCGCAGATAAGATAGCGTTTGAATCGATGGTTCTAAATTCATACATTTCATCGAGTCCTAGCGCTTCCATTTTATTATTTAAAAAGGCGGTTGCTGACCATCCTTCAGGTCCACCGTAAATAATCCCTTTGCCTTCGATATCAGGATGGGCAAATAAATCGACATAATCCGGTAAGTCTTGGACGGTTCTTAATCCAGGGTAGGCATCATAAATATAACGCGGGATATAAAGCCCTTGCGCGTTATCATCAAAATTGACGCTAAGTTCTTCATAATACCCAGCGACAAGATCGTCGGGGTATGAGGGAATATTATCAGACCAAATTTCTAAGGATACATCGAGGTCACCTGAACGTAAGGACTGAACCGTCACCGCGGTATCACTCATGACCGAACGGGTTTTCATATCAAAACCGTTTTCGATGATAAACCGAGCCACTTCATCATGGAAGGCATTGCTGTCCCAGTCGCCTTGACCAAACACCAATTCTTCATCGGTGTCACAGGCGGCGAGGGCAAATAAGGATACGCCTAGTAAACTAAACATCAGTAACTTTTTAAATATGCTATTCATTTTCTTCACTCCTTCTTTTTTTACAACCCATAATAATTTATAAGGTTGTCAGTTATTAACACTGTAACATAAAAATAGGTTTAAAACAAAAAAGACCGCTCATAAAATGGCTTTTATGAGCGGTTTAATGGGTAGATTAAGGGCTTGAAACGTTTTAATTTAAAATCGCAAATATACTTAAAACAATGACCATAAGGGTTAATCCAATCGCATAAATCAAGGCATCACTTTTAATAAATAAAGACTCATATTTACGGTTCAGCGTATCGGTAAAGGCCACGAGATGATCTTTGAAGGTTCGTTTATAGTTTCTAACTTGATACGACTGATAGGTCGGTAGATCCATGACGTCATGGTCCTTATCGATCAGATTTAATAATCCGTGCATTAGAGCCGATAATGGAAATAAGATTAAATATTCTAAATGAAGCCATGGGGGGAATTTAACTTGGTCCCATTTATATTTCATACTCAAGACATAAACGCCAATGCCCCCGGCCCATATCCCTAAGATAAGCCACAGTTCACTGGCTCCAAAAAAGGCGATATTCAGAGTTCCATAGACGGTGAATTCAGGATCAAATGAGAGCGTCTGAAGATAAGGAACAATCATGGTTTCACTTAAAAAGCGGGGGAACACTCCGAGTAAGAATAAACTCAGAGCCATTAGAATCATTGGTGCGTAAACAGACCGGGCTTTAAATGTGATCCCCTCTAGCGCGGGGGGAAGGTCTCCAAAAAAGACCATTTTATTCATTTTGATAAAGTAAGCCACCGTCCCAACTGAGGCCAGAATGAACAATCCTTCCGCCCATAGATAAGCCGAAGATTGATACTTCGCAGCATCGGCAATCGCATGGTGTAATACCGTCTTTGAAACAAAGCCATTAAATAAAGGCATCCCCATAATGGATAAAGAGGCAATTAGACTGACGACGAAGGTAATCGGCATCTTCTTCCGTAATCCTCCCAGTTTTCGCATGTCAATCTCATGGGTTTTAATGTACACCATGCCGACCACCATAAAGAGTAAGGATTTAAACAAGGCATGATTAAACCCGTGCATAATCGCTCCTGCTAAGCCAGGGCCCCCTTTTTCACCTTGAACCATCGCCACCCCAATCCCTAACACCACAAAACCAATTTGAGAGATTGATGAATAAGCCAATAAACGTTTGAAGTCAACTTGCATGAAGGCGAAAAACGCTCCAAACAACATCGTGATGAGCGAAAGCCAAATCAATATCGATCCCAATAATTGAAGACCTTGACGAGAGGTGAATGGGTCGGGTAAATAAAAATAGATAAATGATTGAATCAATCCAAAGACACCGACTTTAATCATGATTCCTGAAAGTAAGCTTGAAGCGGGGGCGGGCGCAACAGGATGCGCTTTTGGGAGCCATACGTGTAAGGGCACCATTCCCGCTTTCATTCCAAATCCCATAAATAACAACAAAGCAATAAAGTATTTAGCCGGACCTTCTGAAGCCAATAAGTCATGAGCCCCCACAAACGCAAACGATCCGGTAATCGGATAGATGAGGGTTAAAGCAATAAAGATTGAAAAGCCTCCTAAAATCCCTAAAAACAAATATTCAGTCCCCGCTTCAATCGCGTTTTTAGTTTGATTATGGAGCACTAAAATATACGTAAATAACGTCATCAGCTCATAGAGGAAAAACAACGTCAGTAAATCCCCAGCCATGAAAATTCCCATGGTTGAAGCGTACGATAAACTTAAGAAAACATAAAAACGGCGGGTATGATTTTCTTTTTTCATGTATTCATGAGCATACATCATCACAAAAAACCATAAGATAGCTGCTAATAAAATAAAGATATATGAAAGCATATTGATTTGAAGCGAAAAGCCAAAATTAAAGACGCTGTTAAATTCAAAGCGCAAGGGTCCAGCTAATACGTTCGGATAAATCATCATGATGATAGCGATGATGAGGATGTCTGTGATCAGTAAAATCTCATCTTTTAAGGTGAGGGATGATTGATTGAAAATCAACCGTAAAAACCCACTGAGGGTAGGCATCCCTAAGATGATAAAAGGTAAAAAGCGGGAGGCTGATAAAAAATCTGCGGTCGCTCTGAAGCCGTCAAAAAAAGGCCCGTCAAACAGCGAGGGGTTGATTAAAAACGCCACAAAACTCCCCATCATAAATAGGCTTAAAAGGCTTAGGAAAAATGATTGTAAGGTAAATGATCTAAAGTTAAGTTTCATTAGGACCCCATCAAGCTCATTGCGGCGGCCTCTAAATAAGGTAATAAGAGACCCGGGAATAGACCAAGCGCAAAAATAATACCCACAAACATCAGCAAGGTAAAGCCCATCGCAAAGGGAATTTTTTCAAGTTTAAAGACTTCTTTATTATCTTCTTGAAAGAAGCTGTTCATGATGATCGGGAAGAAATATAGGGCATTAATGACCCCACTAATAATTAAAAAGGATCGCAAGTACCCTCTTGAGACCTCCATAAAGGCGAGCGAGAGTTGAAGCTTTGCCATGAAACCACTGGTTCCTGGGATGCCCACCATCCCCATCGCCCCGACGGTGAATAACATCATGGTTAGAGGAATTTTATAGCCAATTCCTTCGGTCGCTTTAATCGATTTAATACCGTGAATACTTTTGGCCATCCCCGCCGTTAAAAAGAGGAGTCCTTTAACAAAGGCGTGAGAAACGATATAAAAAAACGCAGCGACTAAACCGCCCCAGGTAAAAATACTAAACCCGAGTAAGATATAACCGACTTGAGACACCGTGGAGTAAGCGAGCATTCGTTTAATTTCTTTTTGGCCAAGGGCAAAGGCCGATCCCATCAACATAGCGACCCCGGCTAAGACCACCATCACGACCGGAATTCTTAAATCAATCACGACATCTAGGGTAAATAAACGGTACAACAATTTAATCAAAGTGAGTAAGTAAATCTTAATGATGACGCCTGATAAAATCGCACTCGCAGAGGTATTAGCTGAGCTGTGAGCATCGGGTAACCAGACATGAAAAGGAAAGATTGCACTTTTAATCGCTAAGCCCACTCCAATAAAACCAAGGCTTAAACTTACGTTCACTGGATACATTGGATAAAGTTCAACGAGGCGCTCCGCCATAATCGAGACGTTTAAAGATCCCGTCAACATATAAATTAAGGCAATTCCAAACATCACTGAAATAGACGCCAGCGTATTCATCATTAAATAACGGAAGGCCGCCATATAATTTTGTTTTTTCCGGGAGACTGAAATAATCCCGCACGCTGAAAGCGATAATATTTCGATAAAAACATACATATTAAATAGATCGTTTGAATATAAGATTCCAATCATCGAAAAGTACATCAAACTGAGTAAACTATAATACGCGGTGTGTTGCGAAGCGGGGGTATCTAGATTTAATGAAGTCATCGAAAATAAGTGAATCAATGTCACAAAGAATAAAACGAAAAACGCAAAAAAGGCGGAGAATGAATCGATTAATAATTCAATCCCGATATTCCGTTCATACCCCCCCATTTGAAACGCAAAGGGCCCGGAAGTATGGGTATAATTGAGGACGATAAAAGCACTGATGGTGAGGAGGGTTAGCCCCACAAGGTGCATGCCTTTAACCACCCCTTTAGAGGGAATTAGAGGACCGGCTAAAGCCATTAAAACCAAAAGTGACATTTGTAATACGGGAAAGAGTTCAAGCCATGAAAAAGGAATCACAGATCTGCCTCCTTCTTCATCAACTCAGCAATTTCGTCTTGATTGAGCGTGCCATACGCTTGATAAATCTTAATCATCAAGGCTAACGCGTATACGGTAATTGATACACTGATCACAATCCCCGTTAAGATTAATGCACTCGGTAGTGGATTGATGAACGACGCGGGTGTGAGGGCTTCTGGATTGACAATCGGAACCTCACCCCCTGAGATATTTCCAATCGCTACGAAGAAATAAAAGACTGCTGAAGACATCACGTTTATTCCAATAATCCGTTTCATTAAGTTAGGATGAGCAATCACCATATAAAGACCAATCACAAAAATAATGACGGCCCCTAGAAAATGGATATTCGCCACAAAAAGTTCAAAAGCATTCATCACGAGGGCTCTCCTTCTATCAAGGCACTAAACAAAGTCATCAACGTAGACCCGACTTTAATCCCAATCGCAATCATTAATAAAGGGATAAATCCCCCTGAAAGAATTTGACCCGGCGTTCCCGCCGCAAATCCTGCCGTTAAATTTGATAAAAAAGAGGCGCCAAATATTAGGCCAAAAAGGCCCAGTAACACGTACATCATAGCGCCCCCGGATTCAGCCCAGGCCGACACTTTTTCTGGAAAAATCGCTTCAGTTTCTTGATGGCCAAAGGTCAACCCATACAAGATCAACGAAGCCCCTAAAATCGCGCCCCCAGAGAATCCCCCACCCGGTGTTATATGGCCATGCAAAATAATAAAAACACCGTATAACTGAATAAAAGGCAATAACAATTGCACCATGGTTTTTAATAAACGATTATCCATGCGGGGTCTCCTTTTTATCGGGTTTTAAAACCGATAAGACCGCTAAGATTGAGGTGAACAACACCAATGTTTCAATCATCGTATCAAAGGCTCTAAAGTCAGCAATAATGGCCGCAACAATATTCGTAGCTCCCGTTAAGTTTAGGCCTTCGTTTAAATAAATATCGGTCGCTTCGTTATAGGTCAACGGTCCAATTTGAGTGGGCATATAAAAAACACTCACCACCAACATCGTTCCTAATAGAATTGAAAGAACTAATCCGATTTTTTTCATCGCTCGTACCGCTCCGTTTTTGCTAAGACGGCAAGCATCACGACCGTGGTAATGCCCGCACCAACAGCCGCTTCAGTTAAGGCGACATCGGGGGCTTGTAAAATTAACCATAAGACCGATAAAACTAAAGAAAACGCTGCAAAAATGATAATAGCGCTTAATAAGTCTTTGGTTCTTTCCACCATTAAGGCACAAGCAATCAATAAAAAGACTAAAAAGATGGTCAAAAATGTCATGCCTGATCTCCTTTGCGGTAGGCGGCTTTAGCGATTAAGTGCGCGGCAGTCGGGGTCGTTAACCAGGTTATAGCCAAGAGGACGACGAGTCGCAATACCGTGAAATTAAATCCATATAGAAACATTAATCCAAGAATAATAAGTCCCACTCCTAAGGTATCTCCTTTGGTGGTGGTATGAATCCGTGAAAAAACATCGGGCATCCTGATTAGTCCCAAAACGCCCACCAAAAAGAAAAAGGCCCCGGTGAGTAAAAAGATAGAGGCGATGATTGAAATCACTAAATCGATCATTTCAACGACCCCTTCTCTAAGTATTTGACTACGGCCACGGTCGTTAAAAAGCCAATCATCGCATACAAGATGGCGACATCGATAAAGCTGGGCTGATCAAAATAAAAGGCTAATAAAACGATAATCGCAACAACGAGGGTTGTGATTAAGTTAATGGCGATAATCCGGTCTGAAACCGTCGGGCCCTTCAATGCCCGGGATATACTTAAAACAATTAGAAGCGCTAAAAAAACCGTGACGCCTAAAATGAGATCAAGCATCTTTATCCTCTTTTTCTAGCCCTTCAAAATAGCGCCATGCTTTCGAGTCTTTTAAATCGTCGATATGATGGGGAAGTAAGCCATGAATCAGCATTGTCTCATCATCAAAATCAACGGTGAGGGTACCCGGTGTTAAGGTGATTGAATTGGCAAATATGGTTTGATTAAAGGACCGTTTGAGAGGTTGTTTTACGGTATAAAAAGCCGGCTCAATGGGCATCTTCTTTTGAAGGACAATTTTTGCCACTTCGATATTAGCCATCCATAAATCTTTAAGCCAATAAAGAAAAAAGAGAGTCAGGTTTTTAAGCTGGAAAAACTTAAAAGGACTAAACGCAGAAAACGGTAAAAGCGCTCTTCTTAAAAAAAGGGCCACCAAGAACGAAGCCAACAAGCCAATCCACCATTCATTAAAGGATCTAAACTCGGCTAAAATTAACCAAAATATAAATAGAATCAGCGTGGTAAAAAGTACACTTTTCGATTGCTTTAAAGACAAGAAAACCGCCTCCTTAACTGCGTATATAGTTTACTCCAGCCCGCCAAAATATGCAACCTTTAACCAGGGAGTGATATACTAAAAATGAGGTGTTTTTTATGAAACCAGTCGCCATTATTACCGGCGCATCCGGTGGGATTGGACGAGGGATTGCGGAGCTTTTTTTAAGTCGTGATTACCAAGTTGTCTTACATACCCACCAGAAGCCCGAATCAATGACCCTCCTTTTAAAACAATTCCCACCATCACAAGGGGTGGTTTTTCAAGGCGATCTGACCGATAAAAAGGTCACTGAAGCCTTGGCTTTAAAAGCGATGGATACTTTTGGAAGAATTGATGTTTTAGTGAATAATGCTGGGTTAAAAATGGATGGAGCCATCGATGAAATGACCCTTGAGTCTTTTAATCGCGTCATGGATGTGAATCTGACTTCCATCTTTTTAATGACCCAAGCTGTGGTCCCATTTATGAAAAAGCAAAGGCACGGATCGATTATCAATTTAAGTAGCGGAATTGGCTATCAAGGCCGGCCTTTAAACGTCAACTATGCGGCTTCAAAAGCAGCACTCATTGGCCTTATCCCCTCCCTAGCCAAAGAACTTGGGCCTTATCAAATCAGAGTCAACGGCGTGGCCCCAGGCCTCATTCCAACCGAGATGACGTCTTATTATTCCAAAGAGGAGCAAGAAATTTACCGTGAAACCGTTCCTTTAAAACGATTAGCCACGCCGTTAGATATTGGTAAAGCGGTTTATTTTTTAGCCTCTGATGAAGCGGCATTTATTTCCGGACAGACCTTATTTGTCAACGGAGGGACCCAAACCCATTAAGACGTATTTTACTTGCTTAAACACGAGTTTATTTATTATAATATGACTGTAAATAGGAGGTTTTTATGACGACATCTGAATATAATGTTAGAGGGATGCACTGTGTAGGCTGTTCATCCGCTATTAAAAAGTTATTAGAGAAAAACAAACACATTCAAGAAGTTCGGGTCGAGCTTTATGAATCCAAAATCTTTGTCACCTATGATGAATCAAACGTCGACCACGATACCATTGTAACGACCGTGGGCCGTTTTGGATATCAAGCCGCTAAAGCTTAAAAATCAGACACTTCTGTCTGATTTTTTTTATTTCTTTGTTACAATGAACCTATCTTAGTTTTGAGGGGTATCCATGCACGGACTTCCTGTTTCTGAAGGGGTGGCCTTTGGCCATGCGCTTCGTCTAAAAAAAGAACCGATTACCGTGCCTTTGACGGGATGTGAAGATGCGTCTAAGTGTTTTGACATGCTTGAAAAAGCGATGCATCAAAGCGTTGAAGACTTAAAAAAACTCAAAGAAAAAGCCGCCAAGAAGCTTTCCGCAAGCGATCTTGAGATTTTTGATGCCCATATCCAAATGACCACGGACATTGAAATCATCAAGGCGGTTAAAAACCGGATTCAAAACGACCATGAACATCCCGCAAAAGCCTACCAAACGGTCAGCCAAGAATTCCAAACGATGTTTGAAGCGATGGACGATCCTTATTTTAAAGAACGGGCCACCGATATTAAAGATGTGGCGTACCGCGTCTTAACTTATTTAGTGGGGAAGACGCCCCAAGATTTAGGGATGTTGTCACGCCCCACCGTGATTATTGCCGATGATTTAACCCCTTCTGATACGGCGAGCCTTGACTTAGACTTTGTAGCGGGGTTTGTCACGAGAACCGGAGGCTATACGTCTCATACCGCCATCATGGCGAGAAGTCTTTCGATTCCCGCCATTGCCGGGGTCAAAGATGCTTTAGAGATTCCTTCAGATGCGCTTATTTTTTTAGATGCGTATAACGGCGATATCTTTATTAATCCCACCGCGTCTGAAAAAAGAACGCTGACCCAAAAACTTGAAAAAGAACTCGCCTTTAAAGAGACGTTAAAAGCCTATGTCGATCTTTCAACCACCAAAGATAAACATCCCGTCTTAACCTACGCCAATATTGGGTCACCGGCGGATTTACCCTTAGCTTTATCGCAAAAAGCGCTTGGAATTGGCTTATTTAGAACCGAATTTTTATTCATGGACGCTCCCGAAGCACCCTCATTAGACGCCCAAATCAAAGCCTACGAGGCCGTCTTTAAAGCCTTTAAAACTGTCATTGTCCGGACCTTAGATATCGGCGGGGATAAACAACTCCCTTATTTAAAAATGCCGCATGAAGAAAATCCATTCTTAGGGCACCGAGCGATTCGTTTATGTTTTGAAGAAATTGATTTATTTAAAACCCAACTTCAAGCCATTCTAATCGCGGGGTGTGTCACTGATCACGTGAAAATCATGTTTCCGATGATTGCTCGGGTGGATGAAGTGATCAAAGCTAAAGGCCTCTTAGATGAGGTAAAAAAAGCCTTAGATGTCGCTAAGACCCCTTATCAAAAAAATATAGAGATCGGCATCATGATTGAAATTCCCGCGGCGGCTTTAAATACGGAAGCCTTTTGTGAACACGTTGACTTCTTCTCAATTGGGACTAATGACCTGATTCAATACACGTACGCGGCGGACCGGATGAATCAAAAAGTCAGTTATTTATACGAGCCCCTTGACCCAACCCTATTACGGTTAATTGATCACGTCGTGAAAGCCGCAAAGAAAAAAGGTAAAGACGTCGGGGTCTGCGGGGAAATGGCGGCCGATCCGGTCGCGGCTCAAATCTTAATCGGCCTCGGTATCGATGAATTATCGATGAGTGCGGGGAGCCTGACTAAAGTCCGGTATGCCCTCCACCAAAAAACCATTCTTCAACATCAAGCCATTGCTGAGAAAGCCTTGCTTCAAAAAGACGCCCTCAGTGTTAAACAATTATTCCAATAAAAAGACCGCTAAAGAGCGGTCTTTATTTTTTTATTCCTTTTTCATAATGAGCGTCTTCTTCAACTTGGCCCTCAGCACTAAACCGTTGCCAGCGGCCTTCTTTTTTGCCTTTTAAATAAGCCCCTTCTTTCCATAGTTCCCCGGAGCGGTGATAAAATTGCCAAAGGCCTTCTTTATTATTTTTAATAAGGGGGCCTTTCGCTTTTAAAGCACCCGCTTTAAAATAATAGGTTAAATATTCATGATTTAAATCATAGACTTTTTGACCATTGGTATAGATGGTTTTTTCCACCGAATCACCTGCTTTCTTAGCTTCATTATAAGAAAGGAATTCGGGATTCAAACATCAAAATCGCTTGTTTAGAAGGTTTTTAATCTAGAAAAGGCTTTTTATTCAAAGGTTTCTTTTGGAAGCGGGAGATTGATCTGGGTATTTAAAGGCCGGACCGATTGTTCGATTTTTTCTCTTAACGGCCTGAGCTTTGGAGGCAGTGCGAGCGTTTGACCGAGTTGACTGAGGTCTTCTTCATCATCAACAAACCCGGGACCATCAGTCGCAAATTCAAATAAGATGGGACGGTATATTCGTGTATACAAAGACTTAAAATAAAATCGGTCGACAAGCCCTGAATGCGGCATTCTTAAAGAACTAAAATAACTGATCCATGATTCAATAGCGGCTTTATCTTCAACTCTAAAAGCGACGTGATGAATCGTTCCATAGCCTTGGTAACCGGCTTTAGATTGATCTTCAGTGAGATAAATCGTCGCTCCATGACCGCCTTCAGGAAGGGTATATTCGGTCGTCTTTGACGCATCTTTAATCCCTTTAAACCCTAAGACTTGCGACAAGATAGCGTCCATCGCATTTATGTCTGAGACCTCCATAAAAACCGGACCTAAAACCGGATGATTTGTGCGCATTAGGGGACGTGAATCTTCCCAAGGTTCCCGGAGCGACGCCTTCAAATCCTTCATCCACGGACAAAGCATATTGTTGACCGTCACTTTCACTAAAAAAGAGAAACGGTTTATGATGAAGGGCTGACTTCTTTGATAGGCGACCTGATAATGGGTCAGTCTTTTTTTCCAGTACTCGTAAGATAGGTGGGTTGGAATTCTTAATCCAATTCGTGAAATTTCGTCGGTCCCATGGATGCCTTTGGAGACATCTTTAAAATCAAAAAAAGTGATGTCGGTTCCCGGGGACCCTTTCGCATCCGCAAAGAAGGTATGGTAGGTTTGAATGTCATCTTGGTTGACGGTTTTTTTAACTAAACGCATTCCTAAGACGTGTGTGAAAAAATCAAAGTTACGTTGAGCGTTATCGGTGATTGATGTAATATGATGCAAACCATGGATTTTCATAAGGCCTCCTCTTTTATTTTACAATGCTTCTTTAGATTTAGGGCATCCGTGCATTTTAGAATTATAATTATTAACATGGATTTTACTAATCTTACTATATAATTAATTAAAGTTTGATCTTGGAGGTTTTATGTTTAGCTTATCTAATTATTCTTTAAAAGAAAAAAGCTACATTTTGTATGATGTCGCTAACTCAGCGTTCATCTTAACCATTGTCACTGTTTTATTTCCTTTATACTATCAAACCGTCGCTGCAAGTGTCGATAACCGGACCCAGATTTTTGCCTTTGTGACCTCAGGAATTGCCTTAACAATAGCGATTATGTCACCGATTGTCGGGGCCCTTGCGAACTATCAAGGAAACAAGCGGAGATTCTTCTTTATTTTCTTCTTAGTGGGGATTATCGGTGGATTTGGGCTGATTTTACCGGGCTTAAGCTGGGTCACCTTACTAACGATCTTCGTGATTTCTGAATTTGGATACGGAATGAGTAACGTGATCTATGATGCCTTCTTGGTCGATGTCACCGATGAATCGCGGATGGACTTAGTTTCTTCAGCAGGATATGGCTGGGGCTATATTGGTAGCATGGTGCCTTTTATGATTGGGATTATTCCTTATGCTTTAGTAACCTTAGGCTTTATCGATGCGGCTTTTGAATATCCATCGATTGTCTTTGCGTTTGTGATTGCCTTATCGTGGTGGGGCTTCTTCACGATTCCCCTCTTAAAAAATGTGCAACAAACCTACGTCGCTCCCCCCACTAAAACACCACTTAGAGATTCCTTAAAAAGCATCGGGCGCACCTTTAAAGAAATTCGCCAATATAAATACATCGTCATCTTCATGATTGCCTACCTTTTATACATTGACGTCGTCAATACCGTGATTCGTTTAGCGACCACCTTAGGGACTGAACTCGGAGTCGGGGTGACCACCTTACTCGGAGTCGTCATCATCGTTCAACTGATTGGGTTCCCTAGTGCAATCATCTACGGGAAGTTTGCGAAAAAATTCGGTGGGAAACGAATGATATATTTCGGGATCGCCGTCTATGCCGTCACCATCTATTTAACCTTCTTAATCAATGAAGACCGCACCTACTTAATGTGGATCATCGGCGGCCTCGTCGGAACGGCACAGGGCGGGATTCAGTCGATCTCACGGAGCTACTTTGCGAGGATGTTGCCGTTAGATAAGGCCAATGAATTCTTTGGCTTCTTCTCCGTCTTTGGAAAATTTGCGGGTATCTTGTCCCCATTCTTAATTGGACTCGTCATCGCCACGATGGGACCCAACTTCGCCGTCATTATTCTCTAGACCTCTTTCTTTAGGCGCCTTGTTATTATTCTTTGTTAAACCTGAAAAACAAGAACAGCTCTTAGACCTATAAAAAAGACCGCATCGGAAGATGCGGTCTTATTTTTAACAAGGTTCGGTAGTTTTGAAGTAACTCATCCGCTGAGGTTTATGAAGGGGTAACCCGTCATATGAAGCGTTAGAAAGTAAGGATGAGAGAATCGAAGGATCTTTTGTTCATACCACGCTTCTTCTAAGGCGCCGATCCAGGAATCGACCATCGCCTTGGCATTCGCGTAACAATCCATCACCGATTCTTGATGGGATGAGCCAAAGGACAGGGTGAAGCCACGTCGTTTTATTGAGATTTAAATAATCGAAATCACGAATGTTTTGAGCATGGGATAAATCTTGATAATAGATCGAGCGTACCTTTTATAAGGGGTCACTAATCTTAGCAAATGACGTTTAATTTTGAACCGGTCAACGACTAAGATTCGTTCGACTAAACGCATGATTTGGTAGCCTTTACTAAACAAGGCACCTGCTCCACTGACTTCAAAGGTTTTTGGACGGCTTTTTCCACCGCTTCTTCAATCACGGTCGGAAATGCTTAAAAGGGAGGTGTTTTGGGGGTGGATGACCGAAGATGCGGTTTGAAACCGAGATGATGAGTGATGAAAGCGACATCTACTTTACGTTCAAATTGAAGGTGAAGGCCGGATACTGATGGGTTTAGGGTCCAGCTTCTTCAAAAACGCCAGTGTAATAAAAATATAAGGATGAATCGCAATATCTAAGGCATGATGAGTTAAAAATTCCTAAAAGATAATCATAAAGTTCTAAGGGATTGTTGTTCGATAGCCATGGCTAATAGATGATGAAGAAACAACTGTGTTTTTTGACGGTGAATTAAGTTTCCAATCTGGTTGGAAACCTCTTTCGTGTCACGGCTTAATCCATATAAAAAATAATCAGGGCCTTGGGCGCCTAATAACGTAAAATCAGAATTGGTCTTAGCGGCATCTAGAAATTCTTTTGCCAAGGTGGTGTGCATGTAAAAATCGGCCATCATTGCCTTTCTACGATTAAATTAAAGTTTTCTTAAAGCACTTAACCTATTATATATAGGATAGGCTTGATTTCAAAAGAGTTTTTTACATCTCTACCTTAACGCTTCTTTACAAAACTTATAATGTAGCCGATTGACAACGCTTTCATCCTTTGCTATATTTAGGGTATAAAATTTAATAAATCGCAATGGGTGGGAGGCCTGCGAAAGCTTACATATTTATGTGTGCTCGTAGACCTTTTATTTTTTGCAAAAAGAGAGGAGAAATTAAATGGAATTATTTATTGCTGAGTTTTTTGGTACCATGACCCTTCTTATTTTCGGTACCGGCGTCGTAGCGGGCGTAGTCTTAAAAGGCACCAAGAGTAACAATGCAGGTTGGATCGTCATCACCTTTGGTTGGGGGCTTGGGGTCGCCATTGCTGTATATGCCGTTGGGTATATCAGTGGGGCACATATTAACCCGGCTGTCACCGTCGCTGAACTCGTCGCGGGTAACCTATCCTTAACCGATGCGATCGGCTATATTGTTGCTCAATTATTAGGCGCAGGCGTAGGTTCTGCCATCGTCTTTTACATGTATTATCCGCACTATAAAATGGAAGAAAATGCCGGAAATAAATTAGCGACCTTCTCCACGGGTCCTGCCGTTCGCCATACCCCTTCTAACTTCTTATCAGAAGCAGTTGGAACCTTCATCTTATTGTTCGGGATTCAAGGAATCAATGCAACTGGCAGTGGTGTCACCGGCGGATTAGGACCTCTACTTGTTGGTTTACTCGTCGTTGGAATTGGTTTAACGTTAGGGGGAACCACCGGGTATGCGATTAACCCTGCCCGTGACTTAGGACCTAGAATTGCTCACTTCTTACTCCCCGTTCCTGGTAAAGGAAGTTCAGATTGGAATTACAGCTGGATTCCTGTAGTTGGACCGATCATTGGGGGAACTTTAGGACTCTTGTCTTATCAAGTTTTATTCAATACAAGTAGTGATCTCGTCTTAGAACTCGTCATTGCATTAGGCGTTTTCGTCGTCTTACAAGCGGCTACTTTCTTTATTAAATTAGACGGACAAGCTTAAATCAAGCTTTAAAAATTTTCAAAAAGGAGGCTACAAGAATGGAAAAACGTTACATTATGGCGCTCGATCAAGGCACCACCAGTTCACGTGCCATCCTATTTGATCATGACGGTAAAATTAAAGGCGTGGCTCAAAAAGAGTTTACACAAATCTTTCCAAAACCCGCTTGGGTTGAGCACGATGCCAATGAAATCTGGCTTTCAATTTTATCTGTTATGTCTGATGTCTTAAAAAGTACCGGAGTATCACCTAAAGAGGTCGCTTCGATTGGGATTACAAATCAACGGGAAACCACAGTGATTTGGGAAAAAGATTCCGGTCGTCCGATTTACAACGCGATTGTTTGGCAAAGTCGTCAAACCATGGATATCTGCGATGAACTTAAAGCCGCAGGTCATGAAAAAACCTTTAGAGACAAAACAGGTTTAGTCGTCGATGCTTACTTCTCAGGGACTAAAGTTAAATGGATTTTAGACCACGTTGAAGGGGCTCGTGAAAGAGCTAAAAAAGGAGAGCTTCTTTTTGGAACCATGGATACATGGGTCATTTGGAAACTTTCTGGAGGTAAAGCGCACGTTACTGACTATTCCAATGCATCAAGAACCTTGATGTATAACATTTATGACCTTAAATGGGACGATGAACTTCTAGAACTCTTAGATGTTCCTAAAGCCCTATTACCGGAAGTTAAACCATCTTCTGAAGTCTATGCCCATACCGTACCGGTTCATTTCTTCGGTGAAGAAGTCGCCATTGCTGGCGCTGCCGGGGATCAACAGGCCGCCTTATTCGGGCAAGCCTGCTTCGAACCTGGGATGGCGAAAAACACCTATGGAACCGGTTCATTCATGTTAATGAACACTGGACTTAAAGGGATTGCCTCTAAAAATGGTTTATTAACCACCTTAGCTTGGGGCGTCGATGGTAAAGTCGAGTATGCCCTTGAAGGATCTATCTTCGTGACGGGTTCTGCGGTTCAGTGGCTTCGTGATGGTCTACAAATCATTGGTAAAGCATCTGAAACAGAAGAATTATCGAAACATCTTGAATCCAATGATGGCGTCTACTTAGTGCCTGCTTTTGTTGGACTCGGTGCTCCTTACTGGGATAGTAATGTTCGAGGCGCACTCTTCGGGATTACCCGTGGAACCGGCCGTGAGCAAGTGGCCCGGGCGACCTTAGAAAGTATTTGCTACCAAACCAAAGATGTCTTATTAGCGATGAATGAAGATTCCGGCATCGACCTTAAACGTTTACGCGTGGATGGCGGCGCTGTTGGAAATAAATTCCTCATGCAATTCCAAAGTGATATCTTAGGCGTTCCTGTTGAAGTTCCAACGGTTCAAGAAACCACCGCTTTAGGCGCTGCTTACTTAGCCGGTTTAGCCGTGGGATTCTGGAAAGACAAAGCAGAAATTGCTAAACAATGGGCCGTTCAAGATACCTATAATCCAAAAATGGCCGAAGGCGACCGTAACCGTTTATACGGGGGATGGCAAACCGCCGTTAAAGCCGCTCAAGCCTTTAAGATTTAAAACAATTTAATGCAACACAAAGAGATGAGAGAAAAAGATACGCTTTGGCGTAACTTTTTCTCTTTTTCTTATTTAGGAGTTTTATGTTTGATCAACCGATTATTCCCGCCATCAAATCCAAAGAACATCTTGATGCCTTTTTAAAGTGCGAACTTAAAATGGGTATTTTAATGAACTTCGATTTGATTGAACTATATCCGATGATTCAGTCGCTCCACGCCCACGGTAAAAAAGTCATTTTACATCTTGAACTGACACGCGGGATTGCGAATGATGAATTTGGGGCTATTTTTGCAATCCAAGTTTTAAAAGTGGATGGGCTGATTAGCACCAAACAAAAAGTCATTGAAATCTGTAAGAAAAGAGGGGTTTTAGGCATCTTTAGACTCTTCTTAAAAGATACCTTAGCCTTTGAAGCTAACCTCAGACAACTCCAACATATTCAGCCTGATGTGGTCGAAGTCTTACCGTCAATTCCAAAGTACATTCAGGCGATTAAAGAAAATTCAAGTGCGGTCGTTATTTCAGGGGGCTTACTCCTTGATCATCACGAAATCCATGAAGCATTGGCGGCCGGAGCTTCTTCGGTTACCGTCTCAAAGATTGATTTATGGTTCGCTCAGAAAGGAATTAACCATGCATGATGTGATTATTATTGGGGCAGGCATTACCGGCAGTGCGATTGCCTTTGAACTTTCAAAATATCAAATGTCGGTCCTTGTTTTAGAAAAAGAAAACGATGTTGGCTCAGGCGCCACGATGGCCAACAGCGCGATTATTCATAGTGGGCATGATCCAAAACCTGGGACCTTAAAAGCAAAACTTAATCTCTTAGGTAATGCCCTTTATGATGATCTTGAAAACGATCTCCAGATTCCACTGCTGAGAACGGGGGCGTATTTAGTTGCTCACGGCGAAGCTGAAGAAAAAAAATTAGAAGAACTAAAAAAGCGGGCCGATTTAAATGGCGTTGAGGCTTTTTATATTCCTTTAGAAGAGGCTTTTAAAAAAGAGCCTCAGCTTTCTAAAACCATCACTAAAGTCGTCTCTTTACCGACCACCAAAGTCACCTTCCCCTGGGAAGTGGCCCTTGCTTTCATGGAAACGGCCGTGGTGAACGGGGTTCAACTTGAAAAAAACCAATCGGTCAAAGCGATTGAAAAAATAAAAGATATTTTTGAAGTCACCACCGAAACTGCTACATTTAAATCTCGTTATATCATCAATGCCGCCGGGGTCTACGCCGAAACGATTGCGTCGCTCATTGAAACCGTGGTCCCCTATCAAACAAAGCCAGAAAAGGCGAATATTTTGTGATCGACCGGCGAGCCAAAGGTTTCATGAATCACGTCATCTATCCGGTTCCGACTGAAAAGGGAAAAGGGGTCTTAATCACCCCGCAAGTTCACGGAGAAATTTTAATCGGACCGACCTCAGAATATACCTCCCACTTTGACTCCACCAACACGACTAAAGAAGGATTATCCTGGGTCAAAAATGAAGCCCAAAAACTGGCCGAAGACATTCCTTATGAAAAGACGATTAGAACCTTTGCGGGACTTAGACCCAGTTTAAAAGAGTATGACTTTTACATTCAAGAATCGAACGAAGTGTCTCACTTCATTCATGTCGCAGGAATCGATTCACCCGGTCTAACCGCCGCGCCAGCAATTGGGTTGTATGTCAAAGATATCCTCTGTGAAAAAGAAGAATTTTTAATCAAAAAAACCTATACGACACAACGGAAAAAAATTACGCCCTACCGGATGATGGATGACTCCGCGAAAAAAGAAGCGTTTGCGGTAGATCCTCAATACGGGCGGCTTATTTGTAAGTGTGAACGGGTCACTGAAGCGGACGTTGTGTTAGCCATTCACAGGCCCGTTCCCGCTGATTCAATCAAAGCGGTCAAGAAAAGAACCCGGGCAGGAGCAGGGATTTGTCAGGGCGGGTATTGTGAACATAACGTAATTGAAATCATTGCCCGGGAACTATCCATCCCGAAAACATCAGTCAATTACTACAACCCAAACACCCAAATCCTGATCGGCGAAACCAAGGGGGAACACTAATGCATGACATTATTATTATCGGCGGTGGCGCTGCTGGATTATCAGCGGCTAAAGAAGCCTATGACCCGGGTTTAAAGATACTTATCATCGAACGTGAAGCCCAACTTGGAGGCATTTTAAGACAATGCATCCATAATGGTTTTGGGATTCACAAATATAACTTAGAACTGACTGGACCTGAATATGCCCAAAAAACCCATCATCTTTTAGAAGGCTTAAATATCGAAGTCTTAATGCATTCAACCGTCGTTGATATCATTAAAGACGATCATTTCGAGTTAACGATCATGAATCCAACCGACGGTGAATTTAAATTAACGGCTAAAGCCATCATCATTGCGTCTGGGTGTTATGAGAAAACACGGAGTCAGATACTTCTTCCAGGTGACCGACCTGCCGGCATCATGAGCGCAGGCAATGCTCAACGTTATTTAAACTTGGACGGCTATATGGTCGGAAAGAAAGTCTTTATCTTAGGCAGTGGAGACATTGGACTCATCATGGCACGACGGATGACCTTAGAGGGGGCTGAAGTATTAGGCGTGGCAGAACTCATGCCTTATTCGAATGGCCTCACACGGAACATCGCTCAGTGCCTAGATGACTTTGATATTCCTTTATATCTCTCCCATACAATTACCGATATTGTGGGGAAAGATCGTTTAGAAAATATCGTTATCAGTGAAGTCGATCACGCTTTTAATTCGATTCCAGGTACCGAAAAAACCTTCGAAGTCGATACCTTATTACTGTCCGTCGGACTGGTTCCAGACATTCAAATGTTTGAATCCTTACAGTTTCACACCTCCCCATTGCCGGGGCGGTCGTCGATCAGCATCTTCAAACCTCGGTCGATGGATGCTTTGCGTGCGGCAATGCTTTACACGTTCATGACCTTGTTGACTGGGTCAGTGAAGAAAGTGAAAAAGCCGGACGATATGCAAAAATGTATGTTAAAAATGAGCTCAAACCCTCCGCCCTTGAATCGGTGGAACCCGGTGAAAACGTCCGCTATGTCTTGCCTCAACGCTTTGATTATGAAAATCAAGATGAGACCGTTCAGTTTTCATTAAGAACGACCTTAAAAGCCGAAAAGGGAACCTTCAAAGTTTTTCAAGGGGAGACCTTGATTTATGAAAAAAAAGCGAGGCATCTTGCCCCGGCTGAAATGGAACATATCAAAATCAACAAAGATCAATTGACGTCGCACGCCCCGATTCGGATTAGTTTAGAGGTGATGGTATGAGTGTAAAAAGCATGATTTGTATCGTCTGCCCTGTAGGGTGTCATATCGATGTCGATGAACAAAGTCTTGAAGTCACCGGCAACCGCTGCCCAAGAGGGGCCGTGTATGGTAAAAAAGAACTGACGGACCCAAGACGAATGTTGACCACGACGGTCATTATCAACAGTCACCTTCAACGCCGCTTACCTGTAAAAACAACCGATGATATTCCTAAGGGTTTACTCTTTAAAGCGATGGAAGAAATTAATAAAATCACCGTAAAAGTGCCTGTACAATCTGGGGATATCTTGCTTAAAAACCTCTTAAACACCGGGGTTGATATCGTCTCAACGATGTCCTTAGAAATATAAATGGAGTCCATTTTGGACTCCATTTTTTTAATTTACTTTAAAAAATTAAAGAACTTCTATCGTCCCATCGCAGCGTTTTTCAGTCGCTCCTAAAAGGCCATCCTTTGTTCTTAATATAATTTGGCCCCGTCCAAAAAGGCCTACTTGGTCACTTACATTGACGTCGTGACCAGCCTTTTTTAAGGCCTCGATAGACGTTTTATTATACTCAGGTTCAACATCAAGTTTAAGGCCTTTATCGTAATGATATCGAGGAGCATCTAGCGCTTCTTGAATGTTCATTCCTTTTTGAAGGTGATTTAAAAAGACTTGATAGTGACCTTGGGGTTGCATGAAACCACCCATCACACCCAGAGGACCACTTCCCTCTGGCGTCTTGATGAAACCTGGCATCAACGTATGATAGGGTCTTTTTCCTGGGGCGTATTGGTTAGGGTGAGTTTTAAGTAAAAAGTTCGCCCCCCGGTTTTGGAAGGCAATCCCGGTTCCAGGCATGACGATGCCAGAACCATAACCCATGTAGTTACTTTGAATCAAAGACACCTGCATATTTAAGTCGCCCGTTGCTAAATACACCGTCCCATGATCATCCAAGAAAGGATCGGTGAAATCTTCAGCCATCTCGGTTATTTTCATGGCTTCCAAAATAGAATGATCAATGTCTAGATATTGCTCTATTTCTGACGGACTCATCTCACCATGCATCACTGACTTCCCTGCAACAAAGGCGCGTTTTAAGCTTTCAATTTCATGGTGGAGAGAATCGTTTGTGTGCGTATAAATACTTAACGCTTTTAAAGCGACCATGCCTTGTCCGTTGGGGGGAAGTTCATAGAGTTTGGCCCCGTAGGCTTCAACGGCTAAAGGCGTTTGCCAAATGGCTTCGTGGGCCCTAAAGTCTTCTTCTTTTAAGTAGCCCCCATGCTCTTTAAAATAATTGACCATTTTATGCATTAAGTCACCCGTGTAAAATCCATCGGGCTCTTTTGCAATTTCAGCCAAGGTCTTAGCATGATCTTTTAAGGTGTAAAGTTGGTCTAAATTTTGATTAAAAAAGGTGTCTAAAAAGGGTTTATGGATATCATCGGTGAGGACTTTTTGATAAATTGATTTAGCATGTTCCATGCTTTTTTTGACCGTAGGAGCCAACAAAAAACCTTCTCTAGCCAGAGTGATGGCAGGCTCAAATAAACGTTCAAATGGCAATCTTCCAAATCGCTCATGCAAGGTTTTCCAAAGTTTGATTGTCCCTGGGACCGTAATCGGTTTTAACCCGTAACGAGGCACTTGTCCGCTAGCACTAAAGGTTTCAAAAGAAAGGTTAAGCGGGCTTTTTCCAGAGGAGGATAACCCATAGATTTGATCGCCCACTGAAACCATTGCGAACGCGTCTGAACCGATGCCATTTGAAGGGCTTTCTGTGACGGTGAGGGCGATCGCAGTCGCAATGGCGGCATCTACGGCATTGCCCCCTTGCTCAAAAATGAGCCTTCCGGCTTTGGCAGCGTGGGGTTCACTGGTTGCAACCATCGCCTGAGATGAATGAATAGGACCTCGCATGCAAGCCTCCTTTGGATTTTATTTATAAAAAGTAGACACTCAACGCGTCTACTTCTTTGGGACTTCTTTTTTTATTTTTCAAATGATGTAATTTGATCGATGCGGGTTTGATGACGGCCACCTTCATACTTAGCATTTAAGTAAGCGTCCACAAGCATCTTCGCAAGCTCAACTCCAACGACGCGGGCTCCGAAACATAATACATTCGCATTGTTGTGTTTTTTGGCTGACATCGCTGAATAAGGATCGGCGACTGCAGCCGCCCGGATTCCTTCAAACTTGTTGGCGGCAATACTCATTCCGATGCCCGTTCCACAAATGAGAATCCCGGACTCTACTTTATTTGATTGAATCCGTTCAGCCACTTCTTTAGCGTACAAAGGATAATCCGTGGAGGCCTCAGAATAAGACCCAATATCTTCCACGGTGTGGCCTAAACTCGTGAGATAATTCTTAATATCTGATTTTAATTCAATGGCAGCGTGGTCGCCCCCAATGGCTATTTTCATGATTTTCTCCTGATGATTTCGGTTTAGAAATCAAAATCAAAGGCACTTAAGATGCCTTCGTTTTCAAACCAAAGGGCTCTTTCTTTAAAGTAAGAAGGTTCATCGCCACTTGCGTGCATGAGGTTTCTGATCACTCGGTTTTCTTTTTGGGCTTCTTCATAAGAGTCTGCCCCATAACGACCCCGAATCGTGTTTGAACTAGCAAGGGCCGGATTGGTCGCTCCAAGAAGATCTCGAAAACGCTGAACCGTATCAGGATGACCGTCTTCAAGTTCTAGACACTCAATTTCTTGACCCACAAATTCTTTTTCAATCGCAGTGATAAAGTCATGTGATTTAAGGCGCTCAATCACTTCTAAATAGTGGGTCAAAATTAAATCACGGGTTACTTTCACTTTAGTCTTATCGACCACAGTAAAACCGGCGTCTTCGATCATTTGTAAGACATTGCCTTTGAGTTTACGATCGATTGTGTCGGGTTTGAAAAAAACAAATGTTTTTGCCATAAAGGCCTCCTTTGAATCTATTTTTTAATTGTTAATTTTCGTTAAGGTTTATCCTAATTTCTACAACTTTATTTTATCATAAATTTAAGCAAATATAAGGAGATACGATGGTAAAAGTATTATTTGTATGTATCCATAACTCAGCACGGAGTCAAATGGCCGAAGCCTTCTTAAATCGTTTAGGAGAAGGATTATTTCTTGCAGAGAGTGCTGGCCTTGAAGCCGGGACCTTAAATCCTTTTGTGGTCAAGGCCATGGCTGAAATTGATTATGACTTATCAAAGAATCAAACTAAGTCGGTTTTTGACTTTTATCAACAAGGTCGCACCTATCAAGCGGTGGTCAAGGTCTGTGATCAGATTAACGGGGAACGTTGCCCCATCTTCCCACAAACCTTAATTAACGAAAATTGGAACTTAGAAGATCCTTCCGCGATTCAAGGCGATGATCAAGCTAAACTCCATAGAACCCGGGAAATTAGGGATCAGATTCAAGAAAGAGTCCATGAATTTATTAAGATGCATCATGCATTCGCCTTAAAAAGAAAAGACGCTTAAAAGCGTCTTTTTTTTGCCTTTTGAACGCCTTTTTGATATGCTTACTATGTCTTAACATTCCATTAACAAAGTGAGTCTATATGTCAGACAATTTTACTACTCAAGTCCCCTCACGCATCGTTGGGCCCTTTCAATTTAAAGCGCTTAACGGGCTTTCTTTTAAAGAAGTCGATCAATCGATCAAGGTGCCTTTAGCTACCTATGAAACCACGCTTTTTCCATCGGTCTCGAGGGGAGCTAAACTATCAAGACTCACCGATAATTTAACTTCAACACTTCTATCAGATGGAATGACGCGTTCTTTAATGATTGAATCATCTTCTGTTGCTGAATCTATAAAAGTCGTTGAATATGTTAAAAATAATATTCCTAAAATTCAAAAAGAAATCGTTGCTAAACATTCAAAACATGCTCAACTTTTAAAAGTAGACGAAGCCTTAGTTGGCACCCTTTTATACCTACGTTTTTATTTTTCTACTGGCAATGCATCCGGACATAACATGAGTACTTTTGCGGTGGATCAAATCTCTGAACACCTTCTGGCTTTATTTCCAGCGGTCAAATATTTGTCTTTATCTGGGAATTACTGTACGGATAAAAAAGTCTCTGCAGTGAACCGTATCTTAGGACGCGGCAAACATGTTATCAGTGAAATCACCCTTCCTAGAGAGATGGTTGAAACGCATTTAAAATCGACGCCTGAAGCGATGGTCGATTTGCACATTAAGAAAAATTTGATTGGTAGTATTATCAGTGGGGGCTTACTCACTGGCAATGCCCATTATGCCAACATGCTCTTAGCAACTTACTTAGCAACCGGTCAAGACGCTGCCAACATCGTTGAAGGCTCTCAGGGGATTACCCATCTCGAAGTTAAAAATGATCACCTTTATATGAGTGTCAACATCCCCAATATTATTGTTGGAACGGTGGGACACGGGAAAGAAGCCTTTAAATCTCATTTTGAAATGATGGGCTGCGCAGGACCTGAGGGCAGCGAAAAATTAGCACTTATTATTGGCGGAGTCGTTTTAGCCGGTGAATTATCACTCCTAGCGGCCCTCACAAATCAGCACGAACTTGTTAAAAGTCATCAAGCATTTGAAAGAAGGTAAGGGCATGACCGTAGGGATTGACCGCATCAATTATTATGTTCCTAAAACCTATTTAGATTTAGAAACCTTAGCCGCCGCAAGAAATGTGGATGTGGCGAAGTATAAGCGCGGCATCGGCCAAGAAAAAATGAGTATTCCTGACCTCCACGAAGATATCGTTACCATGGCCGCCGAAGCCAGTGCCCCAATCATCGATAATCCGGATCAGATTGATATGGTATTTTTTGCGACGGAATCTGGCGTCGATTTTTCGAAAGCCGCCGGGATTTATCTTCATAAATTATTAAATCTCAAACCCACGGTTAAAGTCATTGAACTTAAACAAGCTTGTTACGCACTCACCTCAGCCCTTCATCTAGCGATTGATTATGTCAAAAATCATCCTGGCCAAAAGGCCTTAGTCGTCTCATCAGATGTAGCATGGTATGGCTTTAATACGCCTGGTGAAGTCACTCAAGGCGCCGGCGCGATTGCGATGATGATTTCTGAAAACCCGCGTTTAGCCACCGTAACTCCAGGAGTCACTTATACGTCTGATGTGCCTGATTTTTACCGGCCTAATACGATGGACGTTCCTGTCGTCGATGGTAAGTTTTCAATTGATTGTTACTTAGAAGCGCTCAAAGAAACTTTCCAAGCAGGCGACTATCCGTATGTATGCTTCCATATGCCTTTTGCGAAGATGGCGGATAAGGCTAATGCCAGTTTAACTTCTTCTAAGATGGATGAAGACCAGCTTGCAGTGATTAAATCGGTATCCAAAGAAATTGGTAATATTTATAACGGATCGTTGTACCTTGCTTTAATTGGAGTCTTGATTCATCACCCTCAAGGACTCGAAGGTAAAACCATTGGGATGTTTTCATACGGATCAGGGTCCATTGGTGAATTTTATACGCTCACTTTGACGCCTCGATATGCCTCAGTGAATCCAGTCGATCGTTATTTAAAAGGTCTCAGTGAAAGAAAATCATTATCGATTGAGGCCTACGAAAAAGCGATGAATCATTATGTTAAACGTGAACATTCCCTAGATTATCAAGCTCCTCTATCTCAAGGATTTGCGTTAGTCGCCATTGAAAAAGGACACCGTATATACAAAGCCAAATAAAGAGGGCCTCCCAGGCCTCTTTTTTTACTAAAATTTAACAAGACGCATCTTGAAAAGGCTTACATTAATGGTATACTATGAGTAACTTAATGAAGTGAATCAGACCTAGAGATGGTTTCAATGTCCCGATGAGGATTTTAAACGTTTCAAGGTCTTTTCATTCCAAAATTTAAAAGGAGGCTTTTTTTCATGAAGAAAATTATCAATGCACCCAAAGATGTCGTGGAACAAATGATGAACGGAATGGCGCATGCCCATTCAAACTTGGTTCACCGGGTTGGAAATTCCCGCGTCATGGCCCGGAACTATAAAGGCGCCGGTAAAGTCGGCATCATTAGTGGGGGCGGTTCGGGTCATGAGCCTACCCATGCAGGGTTTGTTGGAAAAGGCATGTTATCAGCGGCGATATTTGGGGATGTCTTTACCTCTCCCACGCCAGATCAAGTCTATGAAGCGATAAAAGCAGCCGATCAAGGGGCAGGGGTTTTCATGGTCATTAAAAATTATACCGGAGACGTCTTGAACTTTGAAATGGCCAAAGAAATGGCTGAAGCGGATGGCATCGAAGTCGAATACACAATCACTAAAGATGATGTATCGGGTGGTGAAAGTACCTATTCTGATGGTCGACGCGGCGTAGCGGGTACCGTCTTTATGCATAAAATTTTAGGTTATCACGCTGAACTTGGAGCAAGCCTATCTGATCTTAAAGATATCGCCGAAAAAGTGAATCCTAATTTAGCAACGATGGGGCTTGCATTAGCACCCGCAACCGTTCCTGAACAAGGAAAACCGGGCTTCCAATTAGGCGAAAATGAAATTGAACTTGGGATTGGAATTCACGGCGAGCCGGGTTATGAAAAAGCATCTTTAATGCCTTCTAAAGATATAGCCAAAGTTATTTTTGATAAGCTCAATGCTTATTTAAAACTCCAAAAAGACGAAAAAATTGTGGTCATGGTGAACGGAATGGGTTCCACCCCGTTGATGGAACAATATGTCTTTATCAACGACGTTTTCAATCTTTTAAATGGCGTTGGGGTTCATGTCGCTCATTCTTATGTGGGAGATTACATGACGGCCATTGAAATGGCAGGACTATCCTTAACCTTCTTCCGCTTAGCCAATGAAACCTGGCTCCAAGCTTTACAAGCTCCGGTCGAAACGATTGCTTGGTAAGTCAATGTTAAATTTGACTAGCACGCAACGCTGGATGGAACACTTTTTTGAAGAAATTCTGACCCACAAAGAACATCTTAGTGATCTTGATAATCCGATTGGGGATGGCGATCACGGGATCAATATGGCTCGCGGGGTTGAAGCGACCAAGGAAGCTTTAGCCACTAAAGACATCACTTCGATTAATGAACTATTTAAAACCATTGCGATGACCCTTTTATCCAAAGTGGGTGGCGCAGCGGGTCCTTTATATGGATCGGTCTTTTTAGCCTTTGCGAAAGCATCACTTGATCTTGAAAGCCTTAGTAAAGAGCAAGTGATTACCCTTTTTGAAGAAGGACAGACTGCTTTAATGAGCCGTGGAAAAGCGGGGGTCGGAGAAAAAACCATGGTGGATGTATGGGTTCCTTTTACCGCTCAGTTTAAAAAAGGGGCAGTACGTTTAGAGGATGTGGATGGTTTTGTTGAAGCCACCAAGCCACTAAAAGCCACCAAAGGCAGAGCGGCTTATCTTGGGGAGCGTTCAATCGGTCATGTCGATCCTGGTAGTTATTCGTCAGGCCTCTTATTTAAAACCTTTTTAACCCTGGAGTTATTCTAATGCGCGGTCTTGTTTTAGTCTCTCACTCAGAAGAAATCGTCAAGGGGCTTTATTCGCTCTTAAAAGAAATTACGACAAAAACTCCGATTACTTTAGGCGGGGGCCTTGAGGACGGTTCGATTGGAACCACCTTTGACCGCGTCTTAAAGGCGGTCGAAGAAAATCCGGCTGAAGAAGTTTATATCTTTTATGATTTAGGGAGTGCAAGAATGAACATTGAGATGGTCATGGAAGCCTCTTCTAAAACGATTCATCTCATTCATGCGGCTTTAGTTGAAGGGTGTTTTGTGGCCGCGACCCTTTTAGAAGCGGGTGTTAGTAATGAAAAAATTATGAAACAACTTGAACCGCTTATAATAAAATAAGGGTGGAGGTTCTGATGAAAGATAATAAAGAAGATCAATTTCAAGAAGATTTAACCAAGCTTAAAGAAGGCGCAGTTGGCGTTTCTAAAGAACTTGGGAACCGGGGCCTTAAAGCCGGTAAAATAGGCGCTAAAATTGCGGGTAAATGGCTCAAAGAAGCTTCGAAAGTCGCAAAAGAAAAAGCGTCTGACTTAAAACAAAAAAGCAACGATCAAAAATCCGGCATCATCAACGCGGAATTTGAAGAAGTTGAATAATTAAAAATCACGTCCATTCTGGACGTGATTTTTTATATCTATATGGTGCGGTTGAGGAGATTTGAACTCCTACGCCATTAAGGCACTGCCGCCTGAAGACAGCGCGTCTACCATTCCGCCACAACCGCATTAGAATGCATTCATTATAGCGAAAATACGAATAAATTACATGACATTTTCTAGGTGATTTTTAGTCGCTTCAGACCACCGAAACAAGTCCGTCAAACGGTCGATGTGTTGGAGATGAAGTGACATCGTTTTAGCTTCATTCTTATAAACTTTAGGAATGAGTCTAAAAAGTGGTAATGCCACTTCGAGTTGACCGTGATTCACTTCTAAATCAATGTGTTTAAAATTCATAGATTCAAGTTGTTTAATCAGTAATTCAGTGACATTTTGATGCGTGGTTTCAATTTTATATTTGATGGAAACCTCTTTTTGATTCTTATTTTGGACCAGCTTTTTTAGAGGGTAAAAAGCATCTCTACGAATTGAAACGAATAACGTAGTTTCTACGGGTATTTTCAAATAAAGACCTCTAAAATCATCATAAGAGCTTGACGTTTTTCCATTGGATCGGACCGTGTAATAATGAAGCGCCTTCATTTCTGTTGGCGCTTTTTTGATGGTGTAAAGTACAAGTTGATGCGAAGGGTTTGGGCCCATTTCAGATAACAATTTTGATAAAGGAAGGGTCTTATCATCTTTAGTTGGGATGATTTCAATGGTCGCAAGAGGGGCTTCTTTTTTAAAAAGTGATGCCCATAATGTATTGATGACTAAGTTTTGTCTTTGCTGCGATCTTGCTTGCCCTTTAATCGCACCAACAATTAAAAAAACAAAGAATCCAAGGAAAAATCCAAACCCAGATAATACGATGACTGGACTCGTCAAAATGGCTCCTAATGCAATTAAGATCATCCCCAAAAAAAGACACAGCAAAGAGAGGGTGATGAGATTTTTGACCCCTAACTTTAGATAGGCTTGATAAAAAACCTGATAATCCATGTAAGCCTCCTAATCTTGGGGGTTAGAACTCAGCCCGTACCCGATGGGAAATAGATGTTGGTTTTGAATAGCGTTGTAATCAAGGCCGGATGTCGTCATGGGCCAATAAAAAGAAAGCTTACCCGTGAATGGAATGTCATGGTTGAGTAATGATATCACCGCTTCACCGCCTTCAGACCCGGGTAAAAACATCGCCACAAATTGGTCAAAATGATCAAGCGCATCGCCTAATATTAAAGGGCGTCCTGAAATTAAAAGTCCAATCACGTTTTTCCCTTGGGCCTTCGCAAAGCGGGCAATGTTTAAAGCCGCCCGGTTATCAGGATGAGCAAGGCCTTCTAAAAGCGAAGGATTCGGGGTGTCGCCAAACCACTCCGAATAACTTCTCTCAGCAAATACGACAATCACTGTATCGGCATCTTGCCAGCGCGATGCGAGCGTGTGATTTTCTTCTAAGACTTCTTTAATCGACCGGCCCACCCCGATGCGAGGCGATTCATTGCCTTGCCATTCCGTCGTCCAACCACCCGCCATCAAGCCGACATGATCAGACCCAGGACCGGTTAAAAATAAAGTTCCCAGTTCATCCAGCGGTTTATTTAGTTCATCTTTTAATAACACCATCGATTGAGACGCAGCTTCAAAAGCAATCTGGTGGTGGGCCTCACTATACATTATTGATTCATTGAGAGGATGAACTGAATTCTCAAAAAGACCATGGTTAACTTTAACGGTTAAGATTCGTCTGACTGCGTCATCAATCCGGTCCATGGAGATGTCGCCGTCATTGACGGCGATAATGATCAGCTCAATCGCTTCTTTCCAGTTAAACGGTTGCATCAACATATCGACCCCGGCATTAATGGCTGTGATGAGCTGTGCTTTAAAGTCACCTTCGAGCTGGTTGATGGCGTTGTAATCTGAAAGTAAAATCCCTTCAAAACCTAGTTCTTCTTTTAATACATCGTTGAGATAGTATTGATTTCCATGCATTTTCACGCCTTCAATCGAATGATAAGACACCATAATGACCGGAACGTTCATCGCGATGGCATCGATATAAGGAATTAGATGGACCGCTCTTAAGGCTTCTTCTGAAATGCTCGCATTCCCTTGATCGATGCCCTGGTCGGTCGCGCCGTCTCCAACATAATGTTTAACCGTCGGAACGATGATGCCTTGTGCGCCTCTTAAATACGCCTGCATCCGGGATGAAACGATTTCAGAGGTTTGACCCATCGATTCATATGTTCGTCCCCAGCGAATATTATGCGCAATGGCCACGGATGGACTGAAATTCAAATGCATATTTAACGCGGTCATTTCTAATGCGGTCGCTCTAGCAACCGCTTCAATAACTTCTAAGTCTTGAATCATCCCTAAATTGATGTTGTGGGGAAATATCGTCGCCCCGTAGACATTATTATTCCCATGGACGGCGTCAATCCCATAAAGAAGGGGGATTTTTGAGGATGAAGAAAGCGCCGCTTCTTGCATCTCACGGGTCATGGCATGCCAATCATTAAAAGTACTTAAAGGGTCATCATCGGGATGAGATCCCCCCGCATTTAAGATGGAGCCAATGTTATAATTTCTAATTTCTCTTAAACTGATCGCAGAACGTTCAGGTTGTAACATCTGTCCGACTTTTTCTTCAAGACTTAAAGACGCTAAAAGGGCTTCAACCGATACGGTTTCCATCACTGGAGATGCTGGGTCTTGAGCCGTGGTACACGCCGTTAGAGTCAGGATGATGATGCCAGTCATGATGGCGAGATATTTTTTCATGGAGTCTCCTTTGTAGCCATCAAGGCGATGGATGCTTAACTCTGATGAGGGGTATTTTGAAATTTCAAATATTTATAAAACAAGGCCGCCAATAAAGCCCCCACTTCTAAGCTAAACCATAACGCAAGAATTTGAAGAAAATCAAAGTCCCCTTGGAGAATCCCGGTTTCAATGAAACGTAAAGGATGAAGAAGGCCTCCTTCTGCCATGAAGCTTGCGAGTAACGCAATCAAGGAATAACTCACTCCGACGGCAAGGCCTAAAAAAGCCCGGCGGTCGGTTTGTTCAGAGACCGCCAGGTACACATACACCACGATAAACGCAAAAAACATTTCAAGTGTATAGGTTCTCAGGTTAAACCAATCATAAGCCACAGCCGGAGTGGAGGGTAACTCAAATAAGAGTAAACTCAAAACTCCAAATATAGCGCCGGTAAATTGACCGAATAAATACACCCATAACGTCTTTACAGGTAAGCGTCCATCTAACCAGGCTGCAAAGGTAATCACCGGATTAAAATGAGCTTGAGATATATGTTGTAGCGTCATGGCAGCGATGAGATAACTTCCCCCGAGGGCAAGCGCCCCTATTAAAGCATCTTCATGATATAAGTGCCCATCCCTAAAAAGAAAATAGAAATGAGCCAAAGAATTCCGCCATATAATAACAGACAGCATTGGGATGTTCATTGGTGTCCTCCATATTTTTAACCCGAATCTTGGTTCAGTTTTTCAAAATGAGTAAAACGCTTTAGAGTTCAGGCTTGAGCTTGAATAAGACTCTATAACTTTATCTCATTATAGCAAAAATTTAGCTAAATTTTTGTGATGAGGAGGCTTACAACTTCACAGTTAACAGACTTTAGGTATACTATTCCCATGACAAAACCTTTTTAAAGATGTTTTCATATACTCACTCACCGTTTGGGGGACCTGAAGCATTATGAATAAACTACCAAAACAACTCGTGAAAAAGGAGAAGCGCTGTTTAACGGCGGATGAATTATTAGAGATGGATGGCGTTAAGCAAGTCTATTACCGGCCTTCCGTGCGCAGACCATCTGCCGGTGGGTATCAAAAAGGCGGTGTAAAACTCGCCACCTTCTTAACTGAACCAGTATGTTTCTTCAATAGTTTTAATAATGATTGGCTTAACGTTTTAGTTACTGAAGACTTTTTCTGAAGTTCAAGCGTGTTAAATCGGTAGCTGCTGGATGGATGGCGATTGGGTTTAGTTTTGGTGCGTATAAATATCTAAAAACGCATTTCTCGAATCACTGTGGGTTATTTTGGTGAGTCTCTCAGTCAACGCCGCTCTTTTATATTTTCCGGTTTTACTCGTCGGATCAGGTTTAATTCACCTATTTAAGCCTTCTACCTTTAAAATGGCTGACCCGGTAAATGGAATGTCCGCCTGACCAGTTGAATTCTTTCTCTGGTAGGTCGGGGGGTTGATTCTGTCCCTTTTGGGGGTGGTTCTTATTACAACTTTCTAGTCATTTACAGGATTCGGAAGTCTGGTGCTAGGTGGGTAGTGATTCCATACATGTATGAAACCCTCGTTGAAGGATATGGCTGAGATCAGTTCAGAAGACTTCTTAAGCTGGACTTAGGATTAATTCAAGGTATGCCGGGGCCAATGTTTGATTTTAGCGCATGGTGGCAGGATTATCCTTTCAAATCAGGACTAATACAGAGTCAGTGCTGGACGACAGATTTGCGCTCTTATTGCTGCCTGGGACTTTATTCATTTTCCTGGTCGCACCGGTTTGGAATCAGGTGAGATTATCACCTCAAATAAAACCTGCTTTAAAAGGTGTTCTCGCCGCGGCCGCAGGGTTGGTCGTCTCAACAGCCTTGCTTATTCTCTTTGCTACAGAGGTTGATTTCACTTCGGGGTTACTGATTGGAATCACCCTGTTTTTGCTAAGTCTAAAAAAAATTCCGGTACCTCTCATCTTGGTTATTATTCTTGGATTAGGGATTCTTCTCTAATCCTTTTTTTTGACTTAAAAATGAAGTTTTAAGGTATGATATTCCTGGTGTCATTAGGAGATGTTATGAAACTTTCTCGCATGGTGTTAATTGTTATTTTTGTAGTATTTATCGCCTTAGGACTCCCCGATGCATTATTAGGGGCGTCCTGGAATCAGTCTCGTCTCGATTTTGAAGTCGAAATTGGATCCATTGGTTTTTTTTCGTTGGTCAGTTATCTATCCATCCTGCTTGCTACTTTAATTGGGCCCCGGGTTTTAATGATTATGAAGACGAAACAAATCCTCTTTTTGAGTGTCTTGTTGATGGGACTCACATTAACTGCAATCAGCCAAGTACAAACCTTTACTAGTTTATTATTTTTTGCGGTTCCTTTAGGTCTTGGTAGTGGAATGATTGATATCTCCTTACAACATTATGTGGCCTCACGTCTAAAAGCCTCCCACATGAATTTTCTTCATTCCTCGTATGGGATTGGGGTGACTGCCGGACCCTTTTTAATGGCTGCTGCCTTAGCTTTCACGGTATGGCGACAAGCCTATTTATGGATTGGGATAGTCTTAATTATGGTTGCGATTTGGGTCTTGATTTCATTCCCATGGTGGCCCGATCACTCAAAAAAACATTCTCCCCTTGATGCTAATGCGAAAATCAAAGAAACGTTTCAAACCCCAGGGGTTAAAAACAGTATTCTTATATTTTTAGTAACGGTCCATGTTGAATCAATGATGGGGGTTTTTATGGCGACCTATGCGTTTATTGTTTTAGGATTTAGCGCCTCTGTCGCCGCCCTGGCTACCACCACTTTTTTTGCTTCTTTGACTCTCATCCGTCTTCTTACTGGAGCGCTTGGCGACCGATTTCATGCATCATTCTTTGTCAAAGCTGGCCAAAGAGGGCTCTTAATTGGAGCGTTGTTATTAGCGATATCGGTCCAATTTCCCTTTCTTTCATTTATTAGCTTTAGTGTTTTAGGCCTCAGCATGGGACCGATTTATCCGAATATGATGCACATGAACAAGGAACGCTTTGGTGCTCAAAAACTATCTCGGGTCATGAGTTTACAAATGGTCATTGGCTATACTGGATTTGGAATCTTAACCCCGATTGCGGGCCAGTGGTTTGAACGGGTTTCGATGGCCTCATTACCTTACTTCATATTTATCATGGGTACCCTCTTGATTGGATTGACAGAAAACTATTTAAAACCTCATCCTGTTCAAGTATTAAAGCCCTAGCTAGGGCTTTTATTTTGGTCAGAGTTTGTTATAATGAAAGTCATGAGTATCCTACATCTTATAACCCTTGATAAATATCATAAAGATCCCCTTCACCTTCAACTGGCGAACGCTTTAGAAAAGGCCATGATAAATGGAGATTTGCGGGACGGGGATTTATTGCCCACTGAAAAATTATTATGCGAAGCCTTTGACATAAGCCCAAAGGTTATTTTAATGGCGTACCAACATTTAGCTGAAAAAAAATATGTTAAACGAATTGTCGGTAAGGGAACACAAGTCGATACCCGGATTTATTTAGATATTAATTTTAAAGAAGTCTTAAATGCCGAAAAAGGATTAAGTGTCACCTTTAATACGGTCTTTAAAAACCTCATCTTCAATGAACATAAAACGCTGATAGACTCCACAGAGATTATTTCTTTACACCAAGTAGCAATCGTCCAAAAAAATCCCATTTTTTTTAGAAAAACTTATTTAGATCCTTCCTTCTATCAAGGTGACCTTCCTTCTTCTGATCTGATAAGTTATACACGAGATGTTATGAAATTGGATTCCATCCAACTTTCTTCCAAGATGATGGTCGTTAATTTGCCTGCCGTGGAAGCCGCTTTTTTAAATGTTGAACCCGAAAGCCCTGGGTTTTATGTTAGAACCACCATCAAACAAAAAGAACGTGTCATTTCCTATATTCTTACCTATTTTTGTGGTGATTACACGGTTTGGAGTGATTTACCTGAATCTATTCGATTTTAAGCGCTTCATCACCCTTGATGAGCGTCAAAAAACCTCATTGTCTCAACAACTCTCAGAAAGCTTAACGCGGATGATTTATAATCGTCAGCTCTTTTTAGATGAAGAACTCCCTCATCCCTTTTTTTTAGGGGAATCATTAGGCATTGACCCGGTG
>JAGYII010000007.1 GCA_018402725.1 Candidatus Izemoplasma sp.
GGTCTCGATGGGCTCTTTGCCCCCTTATCTGATTGGACTTATGGGGCTCTTTTTCCCGATTACCACCTTCATTGAAATGGCCGCGACGATTATGACCTTTCATTTGATTGGGAAGTATCTTGAAACAAGAGCGAAAGGGAAAGCGTCTCAAGCGATTAAAAAGCTGATTGAGCTTGGGGCTAAAACCGCCCGGGTCTTAATTGAGGGTGAAGAAGTTGAAATCTCGGTTAAGGAATTATCAATCGGCGACATTATGGTGATTCGTCCGGGTGAAAAGATTCCCACCGACGGTTTGATTTTAGAGGGAGAATCGCTGATTGATGAGTCGATTGCAACCGGTGAATCGATGCCAGTGAAAAGAAGTCCCGGTCAGCCCGTCATCGGCGCTACACTCAATAAACAAGGGCTATTAAAAGTAGAAGTGACCAAAACTGGCGATCAAACCTTTTTATCGCAAGTCATTAAACTCGTCGAAGCGGCCCAAGGAACCAAAGTTCCGATTCAAGAGTTCGCCGATAAAATTACGGGATACTTTGTCCCGGCGGTGATGGTCCTTACTTTATTAACCTTTACCTCGTTCATGGTGTTTAGTGGCTTCCATGCCAGTATCTTATCGCGGATGGCGAGCTTCTTACCGTGGATTAATCCTGACCAAACTCCGTTGACGCTAGCCTTTATTACCGCCACCGCGGTTTTAGTTATTGCCTGCCCGTGTGCCCTTGGATTAGGGACTCCAACGGCCCTTATGGTCGGCAGTGGAATTGGGGCCGATAACGGCATCTTAATTAGAAACGGTGAAGCCGTTCAGACGCTTAAAGATATCAAAGCCATTGCCTTTGATAAAACCGGAACTCTCACCTATGGTAAACCCCTTGTCACTGATATCATTACCGTGCAAGGAACGGAATCAAATCTTTTAACGATTGCAGCTTCGTTAGAAAAAGGGTCCGAACACCCTCTGGCCTCAGCGATGTTATTAAAAGCCGAAGAGCAAGGCCTTCAGTTATCAGCCATTACAGCTTTTGAAGCCGTGACCGGTCAAGGCGTCATCGCTCAAATAAACGGAAAAAAAGCCCAAATCGGTAACGCTAAACTCTTTGAAAAAGCAGCGATTAAAAAAGACCTAATAACCGAGATGGCCCGCCTAGAAGCCGAAGCGAAAACCGTCATGATCGTGGCTTATGACAATGAAGTTTTAGGACTTATTGCGGTGGCCGATGAACTTAAGAATAATGCCAAAGCGGTGATTCAAGCGATTGAAAATCTCGGCATCATCACCGTCATGATCACAGGAGATAACGAAAGAACCGCCCAGGCCATTGCCGCGAAGGCAGGAATCTCTCACGTCATTGCAAGTGTTTTACCGGAAGGGAAAGTGGATCAGATCAAAGCCCTTCAAGAAACTTACGGGAAAGTCGCGATGGTTGGAGACGGGATTAATGATGCCCCGGCTTTAAAACAAGCGAATGTTGGATTGGCCCTAGGAACCGGAACAGACATCGCGATTGAAGCCGCCGATGTCACCTTAGTAAGAGGGGATTTAGAAGCGATTTTATCCGCGATAATTTTATCTCAGGCAATCTTTAGAAAAATCAAAGAGAACTATTTCTGGGCCTGGTTTTATAATGCGATTGCGATTCCATTTGCGATGTTTGGACTGCTCCATCCGATGATTGGAGCCGCAGCGATGAGTGTGAGTTCACTTAACGTCATTTACAATTCTTTAAGATTAAAAAAAGTCAATGTCAAACGTCCCTTGGTGATGCATGTTAAAGGATAATAAAGCCGCCATCGATTTACTTAAAACAGCGAAAGGTCAACTCGATGCCGTGATTAGAATGACCGAAGACGACCGGTATTGTGTGGATATCGCGACTCAAATCAGTGCCGTATCAGCGATTTTAAAAAAAGCCAATTTAAGCATCTTGAAAAATCATTTAGAAACCTGTGTCGTCGAGTCGTTTGTTGACGGAACCCAGGATGAAAAGATTTCAGAAATTATTCAAATCATTGGGAAGTACACTTAAAAAAAACAGCCTCTTTTTAGAGGCTGTTTTTATGTCACTTTCGTCGGTTCTTCAAAAGTCAGGTTTTTAATCCAGCGATAACTCTTATACCGCGTGATCAGTAAAACAAACTTTATGAGTTCTTCCACGTTCATTAAAATCAAGATGATGGGTAAAGGCAAAGACGTCGTGAGAGCTAAAATAAAGGCGATGGGAACTCCATATAACCATAGGGGTAATAGCTCACTCAATAAAGCATAAAACGTATCGCCCCCAGAACGCAAGGTGCCTACAATATGAAGGGCGTTCATAAATTTAACCGGTAAATATACCGCGTAGATTCTTAAGAAGAGCACCACGTTTTCTTGAACGGATTCTGATGTTGCTGTATATATTTGAGCAATCGGTCTTGAAAAAGTGAAGAGTAAGATTCCAATAGAAAGCCCTAAAACGATATTGATTCTCACAAAACGTTTGGCATATATTTTAGCTTCACCGAGCTGATTGTCTCCAAGTTTATGACCGAGCATGATCGCTGTAGCCGCTGAGACCCCTCCGTTTGCAAACCAAATCAGTCCCATGATTTGATTGGCGATGGTTAATGACGTGATGGCTAAGGGTGAGATGAATCCAAAGGCAATTAAATACATCGACATCCCGAGTCCCCAAAAGGTTTCATTGGCTAAAACAGGCATGGTCTTTTTAAGAATTCTTAAAGTAAAAGGACGGGTGATGGCTTTGGCCGCCGACCACTGGATATTATAAATCGGTGAGTTTTTAAGTCTCATATAGACAAAGAAAGTGATCAGACCAAGACTTGAAGAAATCACCGTGGCATACGCCGCTCCGGCGACTCCGTACGCTTCAAATCCAAGTCGTCCATTGATGAGGATGAAATTTAAACCGGTGTTGATAAAAATGACAGAAATCTGGATGATTTGAGGAATCACCACATCTTCAACCGAACGCATTAAAATCGATAACATTTGGGTGAACGTAATGGTGATATAAGAAATACTGACAATTTTTAAATAACGAATCCCAAAGGCTCTTACGGCTAAGACGTTGGTGGTATCACTTGACTGGGTGTAAAGGCCAATTAAGGCTTCAGGGAAAAAGAACGCAAGGGAGAAAAAAACAAGAGCGATGGTGGTTGAAAAACCTAATACAATAATAAATACTTTGTGGATATTAAAGATGTCTTTACTGCCATAATATTGGGCAATAAAGATGCCAAACCCAGAAAGAAGTCCCCAGTTAACCATAAACATAAAAAAGGCGATATTTGAGGCAATCCCCACGGCGGCTACGGCGTTGTCACCGAGCTGTGAGACCATCAACGTATCCACCACACTCATTAAGCCCCCTAAAAATTGAGACAGGGCAATCGGTAAGGCTATTTTTAATACTTTACGGTAAAATCCTTCAGTCATAATTCTTCCTCATATTCAGCTTTTAAATTATAGCATAACGCCCTTAATATCCCCTTCATTTGAAAACGTTTTTTGATACATTTATGCACGAATTAAGGGCTTTTATGGTACTCTTTAGAAGGTAGAAAGTAGAGAACATATGAATAATATTATAAATATCGCAGTCATCGCCCATGTTGATACCGGTAAATCCACATTAGTCGATGCCCTCTTACAACAAAGTGGTGTCTTTAGTGCCCATGATATCTTAGTCGATCAGGTTATGGACTCTAATGACTTAGAACGTGAACGTGGCATCACCATTTACTCTAAAAACTGTTCCATCAAGTATAAAGACTACAAAATCAATATTGTTGATACGCCGGGTCATGCTGACTTTTCAAGTGAAGTTGAACGGATCATCAAAACGGTGGATACCGTCATCTTACTCGTGGATGCGACCGATGGACCGATGCCCCAAACCCGCGTGGTTTTACAAAAAGCCTTAAGAAATAACTTAAAGCCGATTTTATTTATCAATAAAATTGATAAAAAAGATTCGAGAGCCGAAGAAGTCATTGAAGAATGTTATGAACTGTTTTTAGATTTAGGCGCCACCGATGAACAACTGGACTTCCCGGTTTTATTTGGGATTGCCAAACACGGTATTGCTCAGCTTCAAATCCATGAAGCCGGCGAGAACTTAAATCCTTTATTTGAAACGCTTGTGAAACAAGTGGGACCGTATTTGAAATCTAAAGATGAACCCCTTATTCTTCAAGTTTCATCCCTTGCCTATGATGATTACATTGGTCGTCTTGGGATTGGAAGAGTACTTCAAGGAACGTTTAAAGCTTCTAAAACCTACGCGATTTCTAAAAGAGATGGCACCATTGAACGTCATAAAATTGGAAAAGTCTTCATCAATGAAGGTTTAAACCGTGTCGATGTGCCTGAAGCTGTGGCCGGTGACATGGTCATCTTTAGTGGCATTGATCAACTCATGATTGGTGAAACTTTAAATGATGTCGATCATATCTTAGCCCTTCCCATGTTAGACATTGATAAGCCCACCATGCAGATGTTTTTCTTAGTTAACGATTCCCCTTTTGTGGGTCAAAGTGGTAAGCTCGTAACCAGCCGTCAAATCAGAGCCCGTTTATTCAAAGAACTAGAAACAAACGTGGGATTAAGTGTCGAACCGCTTGAAGGCATTGAAGGTTTCAAAGTGGCCGGACGTGGAGAACTTCATTTATCCATCCTTTTAGAACAAATGCGTAGAGAAGGGTTTGAACTGTGTGTGTCTAAACCTGAAGTTCTCTTTGACACGATTGATGATGTCTTATGTGAACCCTTTGAAGAAGTCATCGTCGCAGCCCCGGATCATTTAATCGGTACGGTCATTGCGGCCTTAAACATCCGTAAAGGTCAAATGCAAAATCTTAAATCCGACCAAAGCTATACCACCGTCACCTACTGGGTCCCTACTCGAGGCTTAATCGGGTACCGAAGTGAATTTATGACTTCGACCCGCGGGATGGGAACGATGGAAAAATCATTCCACGGCTACTTACCGTATGCCGGTGAAATTGATGAAGACCGAAACGGTGTCTTTATTGCCAAAGAGCCTGGAAAAACGATGGCCTATTCGTTAGCCAATTTATCTGAACGCGGCGTGATGATTGTCAGACCTGCGACTGAAGTTTATGCAGGGATGATTGTCGGGATCAACTCCCGTAAAAATGACCTCGTGGTGAATCCTTGTAAAAATAAACAACTCACCAACGTTAGAGCGAGTGGTTCAGATGATGCGATTAAATTATCAGAGCCACAGATATTTACGTTAGAAGAAGCCTTAGAGTTTATCGCTGATGATGAGCTATTAGAAATTACGCCTGATGCGATTAGACTTCGTAAGAAAATCCTCGATGAAAACAAAAGAAAACGCCACGAAAAAGAACAAAATTACGCGTAAAAAAAGTGCTTTTAAAAAGCACTTTTTTTTATTTTGATTGGATGATAAATTCTGTTAAGGCCTTAACGACGCGTCCCGTCGCCCCTTTTTTCTTCATAGGTAACCCCAGCCACATCGAGGTGAATCCAGGGGACTTTCGAATCAACAAAGTGATTTAAGAAGGCCGCTGACACTTGCACCCGCCGTTCTAACCCCACTATTTTTAAGGTCAGCCACATGTGACTTTAAGCCTTCGATATGGGATTCATCTTGGGGCAGTTGCCACATCTTTTCTTCAGAGGTTGCCGCTGAAGCGATGAGTGCATTTAAATAATCAGGATGATTGGTAAAGGCCCCGATGTGTTCAGACCCTAACGCCGCAATGACGGCGCCGGTCAAGGTCGCCATATCAATGATACGATCGGCTTTTTGTTGCTGAGCATACCATAAGGCATCCGCTAAGGTTAAACGTCCTTCGGCATCGGTGGAGACGATTTCAATACTGGTGCCATCGGCCGCAATCACAATATCATCAGGGACAATCGCATGATCGCCTATTTTATTATCCGTGGCTAAGATAATTCCATCGGCATTGACCTTGGCTTCAAGGTGGAGCATGGAAGATTCCCATCGACATTGGCCGCCCCACCCATGTCCATTTTCATGGTTGGCATTGAGGTCGAAGGTTTTAATGAATACCCTCCGTATCATACATAACGCCTTTACCGACGACGGCGGTTAAAGGAGAAGCCTCCGTTACGGTATTTGATGTGAATCAGTTTTGGGGGAATCAATGAGCCTTTGTTAACGGCTAAGAAAGCTCCCATTCCCATTTTTCAATCGCTTCTTTATCGAGTATTTCACCGTGGTGTGAGGATACTTAGCATAGGTTTTTGCGAGATCGGCTAAATCCACTGCATTTAGATAATTACTTGGTGTATTGACTAAATCTTTAGTGACATTAATCGCTTCACTGATCACTTGGCTAAATTTTAGAGGGTCTTTATGCTCTAAATAAAGGTTAAAGAAGAGGGGGTTAAAGCTTTTTTACGCGGGACTTTACTGAATTGATAAGTCCCGAGTGAGAAGGCTTCATAGATAAAGTTTGCGGGTTCAAAACTATCTAAGACAACGGATGTTTCTTCTTTAAGGCTTAATAATTGAGCCACCACTTTAAGCGATGACTTAAGCGATTTAACAGATTCATTCTTGACAACATAGACCCGTTTAAAATCCCCCTCCACTTCAAGGGTGAGTGAGGTCACATTTTCTGTGAGTAACTCTTTACGGGCTTCAATCATCGCTTGTAGATTCTTTAAGAGTGGGTATGCACTGGGATATCCAACAATGAGGCTTTTTGATGAGTTTAACGGACACGCTTGATAATGAATTTTCATAGGTTCTCCTGTAGACGTTATTTTAAGCATTATACCAAATCGGTGCCTTATAACTCAACGGATACTAAGGTCGCCTTGTTTTGAACGTGAGTAAGGTTTTAAAGCCGGTGGTCTTTAAAAAGGCTTTAGCTTGATATCAAAATCGGCCCCGACATCTTTGGGATTATGCGCATCAGACAGTGGAGATCGCCGCCCCCTTTTTCAAAATAACGCTTGATAATATCTAAATTAGGGGTTTTATTTTGATAGTCTTTCCGGTAAGGACTGGTATTAAGTTCTAGGACTTTATTTTTTGTGATTAGGGCTTCAAAGATCGCATCTAAGACGGGATAAAAAGGGGTGAGATCGACCGCATCCGTTTTTTCTAAACTGTATCTAAAGATGTAGTCAAGATGAGCTAAAATATGGAAACCATCGAACGTTTTAATCCCCTCTAAGACTGTTTCAAAGTATCGTTGATAACTTTGAGTAAGGGTCTTATCTTTAAAGAATTCACCCCCATAAGGATCGAGCCCATCAATGTAATGGACGGATAATAAGACGGTATCAAAAGGATGCGTCGCGACCAGTTGTTTCATCGCCTCTAAAACATGGGGTTGGTACCCAAGTTCAACCCCCATTTGAAGGAGAGTTTCGGTACTTTCTTGCGCCTTATGAAGTCGTCTTTTAAAACTTATAAAGTCAGGGACTTGATTAAATAACGGAACCGGACAATCAAAATCTAAGTGATCAGTAAAGGTGATCGCCTTTACTTTTTTTTGATTGAGGAGGGTGAGGTAGTTTTCAAACGTTGCTTCTTTAGAGGCATCGGGAGAATAGACTGTATGCGTGTGCTGGTCAATCATGGGTTTTTCCTTGTCTATTTTTTAACTGGTTGTAGACCGCGTCTAAAGCGATCTCTTTTTGATAAAGCATGACCGTCATGTGATAAAAAAGATCACTGACTTCATTAATCAAATTTTCTTCGTTTTCTTCTTTGGCGGCGATGATGACTTCCGCACTTTCTTCGCCGACTTTTTTTAGCGTCTTGTTAAGACCTTCGGTTAATAGATATTGGGTGTAAGAACCTTCCATCGGATGTTCAGCCCGGTCTTTAACCGTGGCGTAGATCTCATCTAAGACACTGGCTGATGCCTGAATTTCTTCACCAAAAGCGCGGTGAAAACAGCTTTTTTGAAGGGTATGACACGCCACTCCTTTTTGTTCGACAAGAAGTAAAAGCGTATCTTCATCACAATCATAACGGAGTGATTTTAAAGTTTGGGTATGCCCAGAGGTTTCCCCTTTTTTCCACAAGGCTTTTCGGGACCGTGAATAAAAGGTGACCTCTTGAGTGTTTAATGTAATCTCTAGAGATTCTTTATTCATATAAGCAAGCATTAAAACGTCTTTGGTGGACGCATCTTGAATGATGGCGGGCACTAATCCATCGTCGTTGAATTTAATCACATCAATATTCATGGGTGTCTCCTTACCGGAATACCTTCTTTATAAAGCGCTTCTTTAACGTCTTGAATTGAAATGGTTTCAAAATGAAAGACACTGGCCGCTAACAATCCCTCAGCCCCCGCTTTAGCTGCCTCTACAAAATGGTGAATCTCACCCGCGCCCCCTGAGGCAATGACAGGGACAGGGACGAGGTTTGAAATCATCTTTATGAGGAGGGTATCATACCCTTTTAATTCGCCATCCGTATCAATCGTATTTAGAACGATTTCACCGGCCCCAAGGGCGACGGCTTTTTTGATCCATTCGATCACATTGAGGTCCGTTTTTTGCCGGCCCCCATGCGTATACACTAAATATTCATCGCCTTCTTTTTTAGCATCCACCGACAAGACGATGCACTGAGAACCAAATCTTAAAGCCCCCTCTTTAATCAATTGGGGGTTCAAGACGGCCGCGGTATTGATTGATATCTTATCCGCCCCTTGTCTTAGAATAAAATGCATGTCTTCAACCGAAGAAATGCCACCGCCCACACAAAAAGGGATATTGATTTGTTGGGCAACTTGAGAAACAAAGGCATGACTTATTTTTCGTTCATCTGAAGATGCAGTGATGTCATAAAAGACGAGTTCATCGGCGCCTTCATTCGAATATCTTAAGGCTAAAGTTGCGGGGTCAGCAACATCTTTAAGGCTTTTAAATTGTTGCCCTTTGACGACCCTTCCTTGATTCACATCTAAACAAGGGATGATTCTTTTTGCGAGCAAGAAATTGCCTCCTTCAAAGGCAATATTTCTTCATACATGGCTTTCCCTAAGATGGCTTCCTCGACCCCAAACGCTTTTAAGGCTTGAATGTCTTTGCATCGAGTCAAACCGCCACTTGCCATCACTGACAATAGAGTAATGTTTTTAATCTTGTCATAAAGTCTAATATTGGGTCCTTTTAACATCCCATCGGTTTGAATATCTGTAATCATCACCTTAAGGTCTTTAAAAGTCGATAACACATCTAAAAATGTCCATAAAGAAATGTCAGAAGATACTTGCCAGCCATGGGTCATAATGATCTCATTTTTAATGTCTAAAGCGACCACCACTCGGTTAGGATACTCTTTAACGAATGCTTTAAGACCGCCTACATCTTGAATCGCTAACGATCCTAACACGACGGTGTCGACGCCATGATTCAAGTAGTCTCTGGCAATATCGAAATTCCGTATCCCACCGCCCACTTGAATCGGGATATTGACCGATTTCACCATCTCAAGGATGAGATCACGGTGCGCAATGACGCCTTTTTCAGTCGCTTCTAAATCAACGACGTGAATTCGACTGGCGCCATCACTTTCAAAACGCTTGACCATCGATAAGGGATCGATTGGGTAGTGTTTGCGCGTCGCAAACACCCCTCTTTCAAGACGGGTAATTTTTTGCTTATATAGATCCATTGACGGAATGATATTCATCAATCCACCTCCCATAATTTTTTAAAAGTTGTTCGCCCACACGGGCACTTTTTTCAGGGTGAAATTGCATACCGATGACATTTTTATGGGCCACAATCGCTGGGATGATTTCCCCGTGTGTCGTTGTGGCCACCCAGTCATCTTGGGTGGAAACGGCATAGTAAGAATGAACAAAATATACATAGCTTTCTATAAGAATACCTAAAAGAAGAGGCGATGTCGTGTGAAATGTTAAATTATTCCATCCCATGTGGGGAATTTTTGGTGCTTTGACCAACGGTTCCACCGTTCCTTTTAAGAATCCAAGGCCTTGATGGGTCCCGTGCTCTAAAGATGTTTCATATAAGAGTTGCATCCCTAAACAAATTCCAAGCAGCGGTTTACCGGCCTTGACGTGGGCTTTTAATAAAGGGATAAAGTTTTTTTCGTTTAAGCGTTTCATCGCCGGTTCAAAGGCGCCGACCCCGGGTAAAACTAACGAAGTGGCCTTTTCTATAATGGAAGGATCTTGGGTGATGATGCTTTCTAATCCTGCGCGTTCAAACCCACTTTGTAAACTCGCTAGGTTACCCACCCCATAATCTAGAATAACATGAATCATAAGAGTCCTTTAGTCGAGGGTAGTCCTTGGGATGAATGTTTCAAAGCCCGTCCTAAACTCTTACCGAACGCTTTAAAAATCGCTTCAGCTTGATGGTGGGCATTTTGACCATAAAACAAACTCACATGCGCCGTGATTTTAGCGTTCAAGACGAGGGCTGTAAAAAACTCACGGATATTTTCAAGGGCAAATTCACCGACACGGTCCCGTGTAAATTGAGCTTCAAAGACTAAAAAGGGTCGTCCTGATAAATCAATCACGGAACGGGCTAAACTATCATCCATCGGAACATAGGCATGGCCGTATCGTTCTAACCCGGTCTTATCTTCTAAGGCTTCTTTTAAAAGTTCACCGATCACAATGCCGACATCTTCAACGGTATGATGATCATCGACGTGGAGATCTCCTTTGGCTTTAACAACCAATCCGACCTGGGCATGAAAGGCCATCAAGGTCAGCATATGATCAAAAAAAGGAAGGCCTGTTTCAACCGTGATATGAGACGCATCTTTCAGGTTTAAGCTGACTTCAATGGCAGTCTCTTTGGTCATTCGGTTTTTATTTAGCTTCATCAAGAATCTCCTTTAAGACCTTTAGGGTTTGCGTCATTTCAAGTTCTTGGCCGATGGTGATACGAATGTAGGGTTGATCAAACGTAAAGGGTCTAACTAAGATGTTTCTTTCTTTTAATTTTTCAAATAAATCATAAGAATTTTTTAAGAAGATAAAGTTGGCATGACTATCATAGACCGAAAGCCCCAAAGCGAGACAGCCTTTTTTAAAGCGTTCCCGGCGTTCAATCATGGTTTTTACATAGTCACTGACTTCCCCGTACCGCTGAATCGCCGCTAAACCAATGGTTTGGGTCAGTTGATTGACGTTATAAGGGGTTTTAGAGAGGGTCAGAGCTTCAATGATAGTTTTATTAGAAACCGCGTAGCCTAAACGAACCGAAGCCAACCCATAGGCTTTTGAAAAGGTGCGAGTCACAATTAGATTCGGATAGTCATTCACCCGGTTTACAAAAGAGGTGACGTCTTTAGCAAACTCAATGTAAGCCTCATCCAGCAAGACCAGTGCATCGGTCGCTGCGAGGATGGTTTCAATCGCCTCTTTAGGAATTAAACCCCCCGTTGGATTATTGGGAGAACATAAGATAACGAGTCGAGGGTTTTCTTTTTTTAAGGCGTCTAAGAAACGTTCTAAGTTAAATGAAAAATCTTCATTTAAAGGGACTTCAAGATAATGGAGTTCGTGAATCTTAGCATAAAACCCATACATCACAAAGGTCGGTCCGGCGGTTAAAACCGTTTGACCTTTTTCCACCGTACTTTTCATCAACCATTCGAGTATTTCAGAAGAACCTGATCCGATGAGGAGTTGATTATCTTCGAGTTGAAACGTCTTTGCGATGGCTTTTTTTAAATCTCTCGCGTGATTATCTGGGTAACGCTCAAAAGGAACATTAAGTTGAAAGCCATCTTCAAAGAGATAATTTTCCGCTTCATTGGAATCGAGTTTAATCGCCTGGTTTCTCTCAAGGGTCGGATAGGCTCTTAATTCACTTAAGGCGGGTTTTAAGATGTTCATTCAAGACTCCTTTCGTACTTGGATGCTATAGGCATGACCATCGAGCTGTTCTTGATGAGCAAGGGTAATGACGTCACTGGCGACGTCATTAAAGGCTTCTTTTGAATACTGTAAAACACTGGTCCGTTTTAAAAAGTCATACGTCGATAATCCCGAGGCAAACTTAGCCGTTCCAGAGGTCGGTAACGTATGATTAGGCCCTCCCATGTAATCACCAATCGCTTCAGGGGTATAAGGCCCCAAAAAGATTGCCCCGGCATGATGAATATAGTTTAAGTGATAAAGCGGATCATCAAGGATAATTTCAAGATGTTCAGGAGCGATGGCGTTCACATACGCATACGCTTCTTCTAAAGAAGCCACTTTAATTGCAAGGCCTCGTTCTTTTAATGAGACTTCAATGATAGCTTTTCTTGTCCGGTTACTCATTTGATGAACCAGTTCTTGATTGACTTGGTCAATCAAGGCATCACTTAAAGTGACGAGGATGGATTGAGCCAGGGAGTCATGTTCAGCCTGAGCGATTAAATCAGCGGCCACCCATTTCGGGTTCGCAGTTTCACCGGCTAAGATTAAAACTTCTGAGGGCCCCGCAAAATGATCGATGCCAATCACGGAAGACAGTTTTTGTTTCGCTAATGCTACATAAATATTCCCAGGACCCACTACCTTATCCACCGCCGGAATACTCTTTGTTCCGTAGGCTAAAGCGGCGATGGCTTGAGCGCCGCCCACTTGGTAGACTTCTTTGACTCCGCACAAATAAGCCGCCGCAAGAACCGAAGGGTCGATCCCTTCTTTTTGGGGAGGGGTGACCATGATGATGTTTTTAACGCCCGCCACTTGTGCGGGGATGGCGTTCATTAAGACACTGGATGGATACCGCGCAGTCCCGCCTGGAATGTAAATGCCCACCGATTCTATGGGTGTGACGATTTGCGCTCTTAAAAGCTGAGAATTTCCATCTTGAATCGTCGGGTATTTTTGAAGTTGGTGATAAGATGTAATGTTTTCTTTGGCTTTGATTAAGGCTTTTTTAAGGGCTTCTGGGCATTCATCAAAGGCTTTTTTTAAGGCTGCCTCAGGCACCTTAAAGGTTTCAACATCGACCCCATCAAACTGTTTAGTCAAGACGTCTTAAAGCCTCATCTTGATTTAAGTAAACATCTTCAATGATTGCTTGAACCGGTTGATCGTAGGTTTTTAAAGCCGAAAAACGTTGATGTTTTCTTGATTGGATGAGGGTGTCTAGGGACTCGGTCCAACGCTTAAGCATGAGAATTCCTTTCCGCTTTTAAAAGCAGAGATTCAATCGCCTCTAATTGAAAACGGTAACGGGCCTTATTTGCAAAGACGATGGCTTTTGAATCTTGGATGACATCTAATATTATAAGGCCGTTTGCTTTTAAGGTCGAGCCTGTTTCAACGATATCAACAATCACATCAGAGAGTCCGACGACCGGCGCAAGTTCTACGGATCCTTGTAAGGGAAGAAGCGTAATACTTTGTTGCTTATTTTTAAAGTATTTTTTGGTTAGATTGGGGTATTTTGTGGCGACTTTTAACCCCTCTTTTAACGCAGTATCTGTCTTTTCAAACCCTGCGAGTACGAGTTGACAGGCTCCAAAAGGTAGTTCTTTTAGGCGGTATACATCGGGGTCAGACTCATCAAGAGTATCTTGTCCGACAATCCCGATATCTGCAATCCCAGCCATCACATAGGTAATCACATCACTGGGTTTAACCCAAAGCACTTGACATGTTTCATTCTCAAAAGAGAGCTTACGTTCATCGAAGGGATTGTTTAAAGGACTTAATAAATAATCCCACGATAAATCGCCCAGTCTTCCTTTGGGTAAAGCGATCGTTAGTTTCATCCACTTACCTCCATTAAGTCATCTAGGGTCAATGAAAAACCAATGGCTTCACCGTTCATTCGTTTCACGACATAACGGCCCCCTTTAATGAGGACTTTGGGACTATTTAAAGCATATATTTGAAACATAACCCCCGAATAGTAAGACCAAGTACTCATCCCGCTAAAGTCAAAGACGACGGTCGCTGATTGAAAGCTTTCAAAGGGCTCAACACTTTTTAAAATCGATTCGAAACGATCTAAATACCCCAGTCCGTTTAGTTTGTTTTTGAGTGTCAGTAACGATGAGTTAGGCTCGGTCAAGGTTTCTATCAGGCTTTCTAACGAAGTACTCAAATTTTGATTTAGGAGCCACGGTTTTAACTGATCAAAGGCTTTGGTTTTTAAAAGGGTCTTAAACGTGGCACTTTGTTCGCTATTAAAACCGGCTAAAGAGACGATTAAGGGAAGGACCTGGGCATGGGAAACTTCACAAATCAAGGCTAAATTAAAGGTTTGATTAAACTGATTAAGGGTACTGACTAAGTGGCGCTCACCCTCAGGTCTAGGGGCGTTGAAAAATTCAAACCCAAACTCTTTTTTAGCTTCAAGGCGTTCTTTATCTTGGTAAAAAGTAGAGGCATAATAAGACACTTTTAAAGGACCATCCGAAGGCTTCCACTGAAGTTGATCCATCACGGATGTCGTAAGGTCCGGTCTTAATACGAGTAAGCGTCCTTCAGGGTTAGATAGTTTAATCCAATCTTTGGGGTCGTTTAAAGGTTGATCATTCCTAAAGTCATCATAATCAATGAAATAAGGGGGTTCAATTAACGTATAATCGAGTCCCTCTGCCATCGACAGTAAGGTTTTGAAGAGTTCGGTTTGACGCGATTGTTGTTGTAACCAAGTAGCCATATCATTTCCTCCTAATAAAAAAAGCCAGGGTCGTTGACCTCTGGCTTAAAACAAAATCATAAGCGAGATACAAGACCAACATCATCAATGTGATAAAGGCTTGTACCTAATGTACAAACCTAAGTGGTTGAATGATGATGATGGACAGAGATTAAAATTGTAAACATAATTGACCTCAATTTTGTGTAGTATATCACAGGCCTTGAAATCGATGCAATCATTTTAGCTCACGAAGAATGAACAAAGAAATTCGACTGAAATAAAGGTATAATAACTCTATGACACATGAGTTGAGTGCGGATGAAAATAGCTTTGTTTTCTGACACTTACTTCCCAATTGTAAATGGAATTAGTGTGAGTGTATCTTTATTAGCGTCAGAGTTGAGAAAAAAGGGTCATGACGTGACTATTTTTACTCATGACCACGACCTAGCTCACCCTGAAAAAGGAGTCATTCGTTTCAAAGGGTTTAGACCGCCTAAACGGTCTCTTCAAGAATTTAGAATTGGTCGGGTGACTAAACAAAAAATCAAAAAAGTCATGGAAGAGCATTTTGACATAATCCATTGTCATACAGAGCTAACAATTGGCCGGCTTGGTAAAAAAGTGGCAGAGATTTCAAAGACGCCCTTTGTGTATACCTATCACACGATGTATGAAGATTATGTCCACTATATCTCCAAGTACTTTAAAAATCTGACCCGAAAGTTTGTAATTTTTTACAGTGTTCGCTTTGCGAATGCGTCGGCCTATTTAATTGCGCCCACTGATAAAGTGGCTTCTAAGTTTAGAGGATACGGCTACCAAGGAGACCTTGAAGTCATTCCGACGGGAATAGATCTTGAGCAATTTAAACAATCATCCTTAGATAAAACAAAACTTCAAGAGATCAAAGAAGCCTTTGCTAAACCCTTTCCTCACGGCCTTTTTGTGGGCCGAGTCTCTCATGAAAAAAACATTGAGGCTTTACTTAAAACCATCAAAGACTGTAAAGAAGAAAAGCACCCCTGGCATCTAACCGTGATTGGGGATGGCCCTGCAAGAGCTTCTTTAGAAGCGTATGTTAAAACACATCAGTTAGAAGATAACGTCTTTTTTGCGGGAATGATTAAGCCTTCTGAGATTGCCTACTACTATCAAATTGCTGATTTCTTTGTGAGCTTTTCGACGACGGAAACACAAGGCCTTACCTATATCGAAGCGATGGCCGCTGATTTACCGGTGATTGCTCAAAGTGATCAACATTTGAAGGCCTGGATCAAAGAAGGAGAATCAGGGTTTTTAATTGATTCGGTCGAATCCTTTAAGGTCCTCTTAAAAAGAATCATCGAAGAACCTACGCTTCTAACCGATCTTAAACCCTCTGAAATGGAACTTTTACAACCTCTGAGCGCCTTGACTTATGCAACATCCATCGAAGCGTTATATCAAAAAGTAATCGCTTCTAAAAAAGTGAGATGATTAAAATTAGAACTCTCTTTATGGGGCTCATCGGCCTATTCCTAATCGCGATGGCAGCCCCTAAAACGGTGGATGCAATGCCATCCCCGGCAAACATTCAGTTAAATGGTCATTCAAGACGGAAACTGATTATGCGATTGATTTTAATCGAGCCATCTTCTTCCCGTAATGAGTGAAGACCATCAATGTTCGTGACGAATCACTGAACATGAACTCAGCTCATTTCACTGGATTATTTTGAAGCAAGATCTGCTCAAAGAACTCGCCACCTCTACCAGTGATCAAGGGAAGGCCTAGACTCCACATTTTGTAAGTGGTCCCAAGATCATGCTTTATTCCGACCAATCTTCATTTAATGACTGTATGTTCCTTTATTTCAGAGTCCCCAGAATCTTCAAATCGCCCTAGGTGAGTACAAAATACGTTTATAATTCTCAGAAGTGATTTCATGATGACCCAGTTTGATTCTTGAACTCACCCGGGATGGAGGGCTTCCTGGATTTGAAAACATGGTGACATAATGTAGGCATCGTCACGGGCCTTGATAATCATCCACTCACCCAGTCGACGACCCATCTCTTCAATTCTTTTTCTGCTATTCATCAAGGCCTAAGCATTGAAACTTCATTGTTTTATCTTCATGGGCTTTTGAAAACGTGGCTTTCAATGCATTAAAGTCACACCCTCCTTAATATCATCACGCAAAGCTCCTTTTACGTTAGGCACGCTATGTGTTTTTTATTACCCTAAGTGAATGGGATTTGGAAATGTGCAATTTTCTATTTATTTTAGGCGAGATATTTGTCTTGTATTGAACTTTCTTCATGCCTCTTTTGTTGAAGAAAAAGTCTCATTTCTGGCGCATCACGTTTGCCTTATTTGTATGGCCATTGCTCTACTCATTGCTGGATTTTCTTGATGATTGCTTTATTTAATCTATAAAAGGAGACTCATATGTTTGAAAAATTAACCCTCTCAATGATGGCGATTCCTGTTTTAGGACTTGGGACCTGGCAAATGCCAATGGTGATCTCACCTACTGGCGGTGAAAGAGGCCTAGAAGTAGGGCAAATGCATAGACACGGGCCTAAGGCTACTAAAATGAAGAAAGTGGCCGCCAATAAAGATTCCTTAATACCTAGATAAAGATGCTTTGCACTCACTAAACTAGAAAAAGCTTCGCACGGATCGCCAGGGGCGCTCTATGACGCTTTGGGAATCAATCGTTAAAACAGCTTGATATGGACTATAAGCCGACTTATTTATTATCCATGCCCCGCCGTGGCTGACAGGTCTGATCATAAAAGGAAATATTGAAGTCAAGCGATAAGAAATTCTGATTAAAGTGAAGCTGGAGCTTAAAGCTATGGGGTGGAGTGTCTAATTCCTTCCCATGGATGATATCCAAAACTTATTAGACTATACTTTACGATTAAAACTGATGGCCAAATCAAATCAGTTTATTTGTCGGGTAACCTCAAAATGAAACTTGATTATTGTCGGGGAAAAGACATTGAGATTATTGCCTATTCACCCCAGCCATCAAGCCATACTTCCTCAAGATCCTTCTGCTATTAATATCAGCGCTGATATAAAGTTACCCTGCTTCAACCTTAGAATTCGCTATATTGGATTGATGTAATGCCACCTCCAAAGACCTGGCCAGGAATAAAGAAAACGAAATGATTGAAAATGCTCTAGGTCAACTTGAAATCTTACTGAAGATTCTTGTGCTCTTTTAGATGCGTATCAAAACGATTCATGTCGCTGAATAATATTGACAGTATTTATTGTGCTAATAAAAGAAAAGCTCAGGCAAGAAAGAATGAAAACAGAGGTGGTTAGTAATAAAATGGCTCATAATTCTGGAATCAACTACTGCAAAGACTACCCTGGATAGGAGAACTCTAATTTTTGCTTTTATCTACCAAGGCATTACCTTGGTGGCTGGTGGCAGGTGCTGCCTTATAATCCCAGAGACAGATTTAACCATGCTGTTGACCTGGACAATTTCATTCATGGGCGAGAACCAGTCCCTTTAGCCTTGATGACCTTCAACGCCTTTGGGCGCCCTTGGCCTATTCACAGGATTTCCCTCGGCAAGTGACGGCGCCTTATCAAAAATCGAACGGCTGGCAACCAGGCCGGAGTGAAGTCTTGGCGAAAAACTACGGCAGATTCTTTGGATTTATGTCGATATTGTGCTGATTATGGTCTTAAACTTAATGAGGTGCCTTGCAACGATACTTTGGGATTCGTATGGGGTTGCCATCTTATCAGACTGGGAAGATTTAGGTATCTAACAACACATTAGAATACTATCCCCAAGAAAACAATCTTAAATTACATTGAAAAGGGAATATCTACTTAAAAAGGGATTTAGAAAATGTAATGATGATGCGAAAGCTGGTCATTGTCGCAAGCCTTAGTGAGGTCCCAATGATTGAAACCCTCCTCGCCCTTAAACAAACCTAAATCTTCTGGCCCCTACACCCTAAATGTGGGGCTATCAGAATCAGCAAATGTGTAAGACATGAAAGATCTTGGCCAAAAAAGACAAAGCTGCTCCATAAGCCGTTGGAACTTAACTCAAGAGTGCCTGCCTGATCATCCTGCACCAGGAGTTACTACATCTATAAAAACATCTTTAGTTCTGTCTGGGGAAGAATCTTATTCTAGAAGATGAATACCAGCCAATGGGATGATGAAAGACTTAATTCTAACCCTTAATCATACTGCACATTGAAATGGCTGCCATAATGGCTCTAGATTAATCTTCCTTCAGACACCATTTAGAAAAAAAATAATTAATCTCATTTCTTATTGTGTTAACCACATGATTCATCAATTCTTAAAAGGCTGCTGGTTTTCATGTCTGAATTTAATCAAGCTCCTTGTGGCCCATACCGGCTGCAAAATATTGACTATCATTTCACAACTGGACTTTCAAGTCGACTCCCTACGTGATTAAAGACATGGAAAAAAATGCCGGAGATGATTCATCCTTAGTGATGCTTGTGCCGACCGAATCAGCCAAAGATAAATTGTTAAGTAAGCACCCTGAGTCCATGTTCGAAGACTTTAAAGTTCAAGTTGGTATCACCTTCTCTAGACAAATCTTAGAAGAATTAAACCTCACTGAATTTGATACCATCGCCATCTTTGCGAATCAAGATATCACGGAAGAAGATGCGGACGCTGAATCCTTGATGACGCTTCTTCATATCCATAACTTATTAGAAGATAAAAAGAAAAAACCCAGTGTCGTCATCGAAATTGAAGAAGCGCAAAACACCGAAGCCTTAGCCTATGTCAATGTCGATGATTTCTTAGTCAGTCATATCTTAATTTCTAAAATCATGACTCAGATTGCTGAAAACCGGTTTGCGCACCAAGTCATTCAAGAACTCGTTAGTGATACAGGCCCTGAGTTTTATCTAAGACGAGCAAACAGCTACATTAAATCTAAAGAAAATCTCCCCTTAATGGCTTATAAAGAAGCAGCCTTAGCAAAAAATCAAGTCATGGTAGGGTATAAGCTCGAGCAACATCCGGTCATCTTAAATCCTGATTTCACAGAAACCATCCCCTTTGGACCGAAGGACCGAATCGTGGTTGTTTCATAAAAAAAAACAGACTTTATAAGTCTGTTTTTATTTAAGCTCTAATTCAGGCATGGACTTTAAGATAAAGAGTCCAAATGAGGCAATCACGATTTGTAAGATGTTGCCAGGTACACTGCCTAAAGCCGGCACCAAACCATAACCTAAGAAGAATCCTTCAAAGAGCCAGTATCCGACCACAATCACGGCCCCTCCTGCGAGGAGTGCGAGGATGTTTCTAACGAAGGATTTTCCTTGACCTTCAGGGGCTAAGGCGACTTGACCCATCACAAAACCTGCAATCAGTCTAACGACTAAAGTCCCTGGAGCCCACTGCGTCCAGATCGACAGCAAGTCAAACAGGGCCATCCCGATTCCCCCGGCTAAAGCTCCGTAGGTGCGACCGTATTTAATCGCAATCAGATACATCACTAAGGTGCCAAGATGGACAAGCCCTCCTTGTCCCATTAAAATCGGAACAAAAATATTAATATAAGTTGCCACAAAGACTAAGGCAACAAATAAAGCACTATATACTAAACGCTTTACATCACTTGATCGATTAACCATAAAACTCCTTATTTATTTAAGATGATTTGTTTTAAATTTGCCATTTCAATCGCAGTCATGGCAGCGTCAAATCCTTTATTACCGGCTTTGGTGCCAGCTCTTTCAATCGCTTGGTCAATGGTATCGGTCGTTAAGACCCCAAAGACAATCGGTACGCCGGTTTCTAATGCGACTTGGGATACGCCTTTAGCCGCCTCACCGGCGACATATTCAAAATGCGGGGTGGCTCCTCTGATTACAGCGCCTAAAGTAATGATCGCATCATAGGTTTTTTTATGGGCTAAGAGTTTCGCCGCAAAAGGAATCTCATAAGCGCCGGGAACATACGTGACTTCGATGTCTTTTTCTAAGACGCCGTGACGCTTCAGTCCGTCTAACGCCCCTTCTAATAAACTGTTGCCAATCATCCCATTAAAGCGGCCAACAATGATGCCGACTTTAAGCCCTTTGGCCACTAAACTTCCTTCATATTGTTGCATTATTTTTCCTCCATCGTGAGCCAGTGGCCCATCTTATCTTTTTTTGTTTTTAAATAGTCATGATTCACTTGATGACTTTTTATCTCAAGGGGAATTCTTTGTTCTACGGATAATCCAAATCCATCTAGCCCTTTAATCTTTTTCGGATTATTCGTCAGTAGATGCATTTTCTTAATGCCTAAATCTTTGAGGATTTGAGCGCCGACCCCGTAGGTTCTTAAATCCCCGCTAAACCCAAGCGCGTGATCGGCTTCTAAGGTATCCATGCCTTCATCTTGAAGGTGATAGGCTTTAATCTTATTGATCATGCCGATACCCCGGCCTTCTTGACGCATGTAAAGCAATACCCCACGACCGGCTTCATTAATCATTTCTAAGGCTTTATCCAGTTGCGAGCCACAATCACACCGTAATGAACCAAACGCTTCACCCGTCAAGCACTCGGAATGAACTCTGACCAAGACGGGTTCACCGGTCGTCACGTCGCCTTTAACTAAGGCGACATGATGTTCGCCGGTGAGTTTATTGACATATCCGACCATCTTGAAATCCCCATGTAGCGTCGGCATCTTCGCATCCGCCGCTTTTTCAATCAAGGTTTCTAAAGAAAGCCGGTAATTAATCAACTCCGCAATACTAATCAGTTTGAGTCCGTGTTTTTCTTTAAACTTTATCAGATCGTCCACTCGTGCCATCGTGCCATCATCATTCATGATTTCACAGATGACGCCGGCGGGTTTAAGGCCGGCTAAGAGGGCTAAATCAATCGCAGCTTCGGTATGACCCGCCCGGGTTAAGACCCCGCCTTTTTTAGCACTTAAAGGAAAGATATGCCCTGGGGTTTTAAAGTCTTTGTCAGAAACATTATCTTGGGTGGCTTTAAGAATCGTATGACTCCTTTCAAAAGCAGAAATACCAGTCGTCGATTCAGAGGCGTCAATCGAAGTAACAAAGGCCGTCCGGTACGTATCGGTATTGACGGTACTCATCGGCGTCAGGCCGATTTGATGAATCTTTTCTTCGGTGAGGGGTAAACAGATGAGACCCCGTCCATAGGTTGCCATGAAGTTAATCGCTTTTGGGGAGGCGTGTTCGGCTGCTATAATCAGGTCGCCTTCATTTTCACGGTCTTCAGAGTCAACGACGATGACCATTTTTCCGTTTTTAATATCTTCGATGGCGGATTGTATCGAATCAAAAGGGTTATTCATGAGTACCTTCTTTCTTTGAGGCATCGAGAAGTTTTTCAACGTATTTCGCCATCATATCAACTTCTAGATTCACAAGGTCTCCCATTTTTAAATCTTTCCAAGACGTATGCGCTGCGGTGTGTGGGATAATCGACACTTGAAAGGCTGCAGGCAAGACTTTGACGATGGTTAAGCTGATGCCATCACAGGCAATACTCCCTTTTTCAACCATGTATTTAAGGAGATTTTCGGGGGTTCTAATCGTATAAAGGGTTGCGATCCCGACCGGTTCTATCGCCATCACAGAACCGACCCCATCGACATGCCCTGAGACCATATGGCCCCCGAGCCTGGTATTTAAGGTGACCGAGCGTTCGAGGTTTAATAGACTTCCGACCTTTAAAGATTTAAAGCTGGAGCGGTCAATCGATTCTTTCATCACATCGACACTAAACGAAGACGTGGTTTGATCGGTGATCGTGAGGCAGACCCCTTGGGTGGCAATACTATCACCGAGACTTGCGTCTTCTAAGACTTTGTGGGCTTCGACGGTGAGTCTTAAGCCTTGAGCGGTTTTCGTGAGTTGTTTGACTTTTCCGACTTCTTCAATTAATCCTGTAAACATGAGGTCTCCTTTAGAGCATAGTGAAGCATGATATCTTCACCCAATACTTCGTGTTTTAAAAGCGTAAGTTTCACTGCGTCATCGATTAGGGCAATGCCTTTTCCGCCCATTAAAGTCGGGGCACTGTCCCCCCCAATTAACTTAGGAGCGATAAAGACCACGAGTTCATCTATCAGGTTTTCTTCAATCAATGAAGCCCCAAGATGATGACCCGCTTCAATCAAGACCGAGTGAATCTTTTCATCGAGGATTTTTTCAAAGGCGACATTTAAATCAAGATGGTTTTCTTTAAGGGGCACTTCAATAAAGTGGGCCCCTTTTTCGAGGTAGGCTTTTTTAATTTCTAAGTCATGGTGTTCACGGGTAATGATGATGACTTTACCGACCGCATCTTTAAACAATTGGGAATCAAGAGGCGTTTTAAGAGGTTGGTCAATAATAATCTTAAATGGATGGGTGGTTGATTCTAAGCGAGCCGATAAAGCCGGGTCATCTTTTAAGACGGTATTCACAGAGACCATGATGGCTTCATGACCTAGTCTTAATTCATGGCTTTTAAGGCGAGAAGAAGGATTACTGATCCATTTAGAATCATGGCTCACTGAAGCTATTTTTCCATCAACGGTCGAGGCGACTTTTAAGGTGGTAATGGGCCGTTTTTTTTGAATCAATGTTAAGTAATGTTGGTTGATTTCTTTGAGTTCTTTTTCTAAAAACCCAATTTCAACTTCGATGCCTGCGTCTTTTAATTTTTGGATGCCTTTACCCGCTACTAAAGGATTGGGATCTTCCATGCCAATGATGACTTTTTGAATGCCTTTTTCAATGATGGCATCCACGCAAGGTGGGGTTTTTCCGTGATGACTACACGGTTCTAAAGTGACCACCATGGTGAGGCCTTCGGCGGATTGGTTTAACGCCTTAAAGGCTTCAATTTCGGCATGGGGTCCTCCGTATACTTGGTGGTAGCCTTCTGCGACTACGGTGTCTCCATCAAGGATGATCGCACCCACTTTTGGATTTGGAAATACATTCGTTCCTTTTTCAGCCAAGGATATGGCCTGTCTCATGTAGTAATGATAATCCATAAAAAAAGCCCTCGTTTCAGGGCTTTGATAGAACATGAAAAAAGATGGCTTTTTTAAGCGATCGTTTTCTTCTTCCATCCAGACTATACGGTCGGTGTGGGAGTTTCACCCACTCGTGCTTGCGCTCGCGGACTTTACCGCCGGTCGGGAATTGCACCCTGCCCTGAAGAAATATGTACGTCAATAGTGTAAAAGATAACCGATGAATAATCAAGCAAGATAACTGAATATATATTGGCTCATGTATAATAATGGTGTGATGAATGAAAAATGGATTGAAGAATATCTTAAAATCAGAGCCCTCACCTATGACAATGTAGAAATTCATTTCATCGCAGGGCTTAAAAACCGATTACCCATTGACTTAACCTTTAAGGATATGACGGTGATTTATTTTATTAATGAACAATTTAAATCGCATAGGAATACCGTTCTTGAGATTGCTTCATCCTTATCCATGCAAAAAAACACCTTCTCAAATCGTCTTAAACGATTAGAAAAACTAGGCCTCATAGTTAGAAAGCCTCATCCCACTGATCAACGTAAAGCTTTGATTCAATTATCTTCTCAAGGAGAATTTTATTTAAAAGATTACACCCGTATTGTCAATGGCTTCATTCTTTATCTTAAAAAAGCGTTCCCTCCTTTAGAAAGAATCAAACTTGCTCAAGCCATGGTCAAAGCTTCAAATGCTATCACTAAAAAAGACCCCATCAAATTAAACCTCATTAAACCTTCAGGCCTCAGACGTCAAATGCTTGAAGTGTTAAGCCGAATTTATGATGATACGGTAAAAGAAGAAGAGGTTCATATTGAAGCACGGAACCTTAACTTATCAATCATGGAATTAAGAGTTTTAATAGAGGTTTACCTCCATCCAGATGGCTGTACACAAAAACAGATCACCCAAACCTTCAAAGTGACCCAATCCACCATGGTTAGTCTCATGAAACGTCTTGAAAAAGAAAGTTTCCTAATTAAGACGCCTGACCAAATAGATAAAAGAATCTTAAAGCTTACATTAACCCCGCAAGGAATCATTGAAGCTGAGCAATTCATAATCCACCGGCTCAAAACCATCGATACTACGATCCTTCACCCCTTATCCCCCCAAGAACAAAAGCGAACGTACCATGCTTTTAAAACCTTAAAAGACTACGCAGACACCTTATCATAATTTCTTAAAAGGCTTTTTACAGAAAAAGGCCTTTTTAATTTTAATCAAAAATGTTTAAAAATTTATAAACAAGTGATAATATAACGATATGTGAACTATATAAAACGATGTGTGAACTGCATCAATTTCTGTGAAATAGGAGTATATATGTCAAATCTAACCCCTGGTCATAATCAGAAAAATAAAAAAAGAAGAAAAAAGATTATTTTTTGGTTTTTTATAAGCTTGTTTCTTGTATTAAGTACATTTACGGTACTTTTACTGGCTCAAAACAATGAGCCAAATTCATATGTAAAAGTAAACGAAGCTTATTATATCTTAAACGAAGGTGAATCCACCTTAGTTACCTTTGAGGCTTCCCAAGATTTAGGCGCTTTTACGTATACATCCAATGATACATCCGTGGTTCAATTTATCGAAAACCGTTTAATCACGGTTGGGACAGGTTCAACAACGATTACCGTAAGTAGTCAATCCAATCCTTCCATATTCCAAACGGTTTCGGTCATCGTCAGAGAACGGGTGATTGAACCCAATGTTCCTGAGGTTCCCGTAGAACCGGAAGTTCCCGTTGATCCCGAGGGCCCGGTTGAACCTGAGCCTGAATTACCGGAAGAGCCTGTTAATCCAGAACCGGAAGTACCAGTTGACCCTGAACCTGAAGTGCCAGTCGATCCGGATGATGAGAGTGTTGTCACTCCTCCTACCATCTATACCATCACCATCACCAATGAAACGGGTGCGGTGATTACCACCCTTGAACTTGAAGAAGGGTCTTTCATCACGACTTCAGGACTAGATCTCCCAGAAACCTTCAAAGGCTTTTATTTTGAAGGGGAAACTTGTACAGACGAACCGTTTGATTTAGAGACGCCTATTACTGAAAACGTAACGCTGATTCAAGCGTCTTTTAACGATCAAGCGCCCTGTCTACAACTGGACTACATTGTCTTAAGTGGTAAACCCATTGCGGGGACAGAACTTACCGTAGATATATTCCCCCTCGGTGCCAACGTCACCATCAGCTGGTACACCTCGGTCAACAACAGAACCTACCGTGAGATCACTGGAGAATCCGGTTCAACCTTTACCGTAAGACCCGAAGACAGTGGGAAGTTCATTCGTGTCTATGTAGTCAGTGATTCCAATCCACCGGTCGTCAGATATGACACCATCAAACTGGATGTCTTTGGGACGGTCAGTGATGGTGGCGGAAGTCAAGGTGGAAGTAGTTCGGCATGTACGGTATTTACAGACATTAATAGCACGAGTGATTTTATAAACATGACTCCAAATGGGTGTTATAAATTGACTTCAAACATTGATTTATCAGGATTGAATATATTGAGTCAAAGTGCACTTAATTTCACGTTTCAAGGCACTTTGGATGGAGACAACTATACCATAGAAAATTTATCCATTAGTAGTGCAGTTATTCAGGTAGGGTTATTTTCAAAACTGGATGGTGCTACCATTAAAAACTTAACTCTGTCTGCGTTTAATATTACTGGTAGTAATTATGTGGGTGGAATTGCGGGTTTTGCAGAAAGTACTAATATATCTAACATAAATTTAGTTAGAAGTAATATCAACGCATCACTTTTTACAGGTGGACTAGTTGGGTATAGCACTAACTCAGCAATTTTAAATTCTACATTTGATGGAACCGTATCAGGAAGCACCGATCAAGTCGGTGGACTGGTTGGGTATAGCTTTAACTCAGCAATTTTAAATTCTACATCAAACGGGACCGTTTCTGGATTGAATTCTGTAGGTGGACTAGTTGGACAGAGCCAATACTCAATTATCTCAAATTCCGCATTTGATGGAACCGTTTCTGGGAGATTTTCCGTAGGGGGCTTAGTCGGGGTTCTTAGGTTCGAATCAATTATTGAAAGTTCGTTCAATACAGGTTTAGTGATATCTACAAAACTTACTAGTGGCTTAGCTTACTCAGGAGGCTTAGCCGGATACATGAATCATAGTAGTCAAATCTTAAACTCGTATAATACGGGTAATGTATCTTCTTCTGGTCAACGTGTTGGGGGTATTGTTGGCGTTGTTTCGGATGGAACTGCTGAAAATCCAAATCTAATTTTCAATAGCTATTCAGCTTCCAATGTCACAGGTTCAGGTATTGTGGGGGGAGTTCTAGGCTTTATATTTGATACAACCCCAGTTACATTTACAGATGTATTTTGGAATACAGATATCGGTTCATTATCGAACGGCACGGAAATACAGTATCTGAGCTGTTACAAATGGTTCAATCACAGGAATTACATCCACTGAAATGAAAACGTAAACACATTTAGCCCATTTTGATTTTAATGATGTGGGCCATCGATAGTAATTTAAAATGAAGGTTACCCTTACTTACAGTGGGCAGAGGTTAGTTTGAATAATCTAAGATTCACATCGTTACTAGATCAAGGGTATATACCAAGCTATACTGATGGCTGATTTACAAAACATGAATCTTTAGTTCTGCCACAACATTTGCGATTGGAACCTCATTTGAAGGTTCCTTTACTCCTGACCTTATCAAGTGACTATGTAATAGTTCAAGACATCATTTTTGGCAGTGAAATATATACTGAAGCGATTGTTACAGGTTCTTTTAGTGGTAACTTAAGTGGTATGATTCTCTATATCAAATGCAAATATCAGCGGGAGTGCATCTTCAATTGACTATTTGAAAAATTAATGGTGTAAATATTGAAAACTTAACTTTAGCCATAGACACATGAGCTCTGGGCACAAGGATCTGTGGGTCTCTAGCGGGTGAAGTTTCGGGTAACGTGGTTATAAAAGATTTACATGTCACTAATGCGTCAATAATAGGTGTTAAGCATGTAGGGGGAGTATTTGGGTTCGTACCAAGTCAAGCGATTGCAACTCTCTCAGGAATAGCTGTAGAGGGCGAAATTAAAGCCGTTGACGGGACTGGAGTAGGTGGCTTGATTGGATATGATAATAATACTAGTAATAATATTAATATATATAATAGTGTCAATTATTCTAGAGTTATAGGTTTAAATATATTGTCTGGTACAGGATTCATAGGTAGTGCTAGATCAACTATTAAAATTTCTGAATCGATCAATTTTGGAAACATCACAGGAACAGGATTTGCTCAAGGAGGATTCCGATATGGTCTAAACAACTCAGGATCAATAACAATTATAAACTCCATAACATTGGTACAGTCTATAACTCACGCCCATTGAATAGTGAGTTAGGTGGATTTGTTGGAGGGGCTGATAGAACTGGTAGTGGTTACAAATTTGTCTTAACCAATAGTTATAATGCTGGAGAAATTATAAGAATATCACCACATAATAATGACAAAATTGGAGCGCTTATTGGCCACCACACCCCCACAGCTATCACAGTGACAGCATCATATTATCTATCTGGCACAGCATTGAGTGGATCAGGTGCTAATTCAAACTTTGATAATTTAGCTAAGACCAATCAAGAACTAACTTCACTGTCTACATTTAATTCATCTTGGGACATAACATGTTACTCAAACTTTAATAATGATGATTCTGTTTGGGTCATTGACGATAAAGATAATCAAGCCACCTATCCATGGTTAAGATGGATGGAAGAACCTACCTTAGCTCAGGTGTTTTCGTCTAGCACAGGACTCGTCGCATCGGATTGTCTCGTTGTAAGTCTTGATGCAGCTGATCCAAGTTCATTTGCATCTTATACAATAGGCAATGGTGTAACGGTAACTTCCATCACCAATACATCTGTTTTTAATTTCGACTCTAGCAATAACACAAAAAATGCAAATATTGATTTAGGTCAGCCCCTAGAAAGTGGTAATAGTTTTACTTTTGAAGCTTGGGTGTATGATAATGGAATAGGTACTAGCAGAAATATTATTAGTTCACAATCTACCGTTTTTTTTTTCAAACAACAACACTTTATGGTGGCGTTACAATGAGTTTCAAATTACTCAATATCCGAATAATAATAACTTTCAACACCCTTTCCGATAAAAATATGGAAGCATGTTGCATTAAGTTTCGATGACCTTAACGGAACTATAAAGATGTTCATTGACGGGATAGAGGTTGACTCAAAGATTACTGATAAGTCATTTAATAAAGAAACAATAAATGCAGGGGCTCATTCTGATACTACAAGCGTATTTTCGTTTTGGAACGGGCAAATGAATCAAATTCGAGTTTATAAACGCGCATTGACGGCCAATGAAATCTCTGACAATTACAATAATACAAAAGATGATTACACGCCATAGTAATAAGTCGTAGTTTAAATTCTCTTACTACAAATTTTAGAGAGATAACCATGAATATTGAGATGTATAATTGGGCTGCACCATATTCTTAATCACTTCTTTTATTGGAGGCAGTTTGGGTGAAGCAATCTAAGTGTTGGATATTGCCTTTTGATTGCTTAATGTCAAGTAAGTTATAAAAGGTAGTACTATTCTGTTTACTTTAGGCTATGATCTCTTTAAACCATTTAAATAATTGATTTTAGATAAATTAAGATTACTGAGGTTTTACTTACATTATTTTATGGATTAATAACAGTGATTATAATCAAACCAAAAAATTCAATATTTAGCACTTATAAATATTGAATTTTTTTTTTATAAAAGAGATTAAAGAACCAAGCTTGAAACCCTAAATATGTGCTAAAATAAAAGCGTATTAAACTGATTAAAAATCCGTTAAAAAACGTTAAATGAAAGCCGATCTTAGAGGATTGCCATGAAAAGATATTCACCGAATATCACCCGCATTGATGCTTACTTATCCGGACAAGAGACCCACCCTTTTTTCAAACCATTAAAAGCCTATCAAAATCATGAAGCTGTTTATTACGCTGAAGATGAAAAGATAAATTTTAAAGCCTACATCGCCGTTCATAGTACGAAAAGAGGGCCTTCATTAGGAGGCGCTCGCTTTCGCTCTAATTATAAAGTAGACTCTTTTGAACCCTTAGAAGATGCTTTAAGACTCTCCCAAGCCATGACCACGAAAAATACCCTAGCGGGTCTTGATTTAGGCGGCGGGAAAGCCGTGATTGTCGGGACCGAAGGTCAAGAAAAACCCACTAAAGCGCAGCTAAAAGCTTTTGGGGTTTTTGTCGATTCATTAAAGGGTGCCTACGTGACTGCTGAAGACATGAATATGACGGTCAAAGACCTGATTAGAGTGTCTAAATATACCAAGTATGTCGCCGGGATTTCCCTTAAAAAAATGCAAAAACGTCATGGTCAAAAAGTCTCTCGTGTTGTTCCGGCTCCTAAACCCAACCCCGCTCCTTATACGGCGCTTGGTACGCTCATGGGGATTCAAGCAGCGTGTGAAATTGTCTTTAAGAATCCGTCACTAAAAGATAAAGTGGTTGCGATTAAAGGGGCGGCCGGTTCTGTTGGTAAAAGAATCACCCGGCTTCTCTTTAATGAAGGTGCTAAACTGATCATTTCAGATATGGATGACCATCCCGCTAAACAACTCACCCTCATTGATTTAAAAAACAGATACAACGCCCGGATTGTCTCATCTAAAGACATCTTAAAACAAAGTGCTGATATTTATGCCCCGTGTGCTACCGGAGGAGACATTACCAGTGCCTCCCTAAAAACGATGAAAGCGAAGATTATTGCAGGGGCTGCGAATAATGTCCTGGCCGAACCTTCCGTAGAACTTGAGGCCTTAGAAAGAGGCATTGTCTATATTCCTGATTTCATCATCAATGCTGGGGGTGTTATTTCAGTGGGGTATCAATACTTATGGGCGACTAAACCACATGCCTATGACCCGCCGACCGATCCTGAGATAGAAGATAAGATTAGAGATATTAAAAGTGTCATCCTTGATTTACATGCGGATACCAAATCAGCCAATATCCCTTTAGGGTTAGCGGCCTTAGAAAAAGCAAAAACCATTTTACAAACTGAAATCCCTGCCGCTCACTAAGGCGGGGTTTTTTAACTCATCATTTTAAAGGATAAACCATGGTTCAGATCATCGATCATCATCATCAAATCTTCACCGGAACACTTGCGGCTTTTTTGAATCAAAAAGAGGTTCCGTTTTTCCCAGTACCCTTGATGCAAGCCCAAAACATTCTTCACCTTCCATTTATAGGGGGTCATCATCCGTTTACTGAAGGCATGAAAGCCTATCACTTAAACCCCGATATCGACGTTGAAGATTCCCCAATGGGTCAGTTTTATCAGCAGTTTCAGCCAAAAAATCTTTTGGAAGCCTTTTTTAGTGATGAGAACCATCCCTTAATTCGCTCCTTCCCAAAAAGTGAAACTGAAATTCTAAAAACCATGTCTTCAAAATGGTATGTGGTCCCCTGGGTCAAAGAACCGATTGAAATGGGAGGATTTGGAGAAGCCATGCCTAAAGAAGAAGGATCTCACTACTTAGGACCCACGTCTAAGCGCCATCTTCATAGTGAATGGAACCGGCTTAAATCCATTTATCATTCAGTCAAAGAGGGCTTTGATTTAAATAAGCAATCGGATACCATTCGGGGCTACTTTCTAGCCCATAAACAAAAGACCGTCGCCGTCATGGTCGGGGGAAACCACCGAACCGGGGTCTTATCTGCGCTTAATGCGCCTTACATCCCGCTGGAGCTTCATCCTGATCGACCTGCTTTAGTTACGTTAGATCAAATTGATTCTTGGCCTTTAGTGAGGAGTAAGCAATTCAGTCCCGCTTTAGCTCAAGCCGTTTTCTTAAGCTTTTTACATAAAAAAACACTTCATTTGAAGTGTTTTTTATTCATTGGGTTCAATCAAGCGGCCGATTCGCGGCACTTGATTTAAGACCGATCGCCCATGAGGCGATTCAGTATCAATCATTAAAGTTAAATCTTTTCCTGCTTCAACGCGGCCTTGATGAATCCCGTTCCGCCAGTAGCTTGAATTAGAGACATCATAAATAAAGCCGGCCACCGCAATATAGGCATCGCGACCGTCTTTCCCGTCAAACGCCGCTAATTCTAAAGCGGTGAGTTCAATCAGTTCAGATTCTTCGACTTGTGGGACTTCCGGGTTTGTTGTTCCGCCAGCAAGCACTTAGGGTCATAATTGAAATAAGTGTTAAAACGCTGAGCCATAATTTCATGAAATCCCTCCATTAAAAATTATTTTATCATACAATTATATTCAGAGTAGTTAGAGATACTTTGTTGCAAAAAGAGTTCAGTCTTTAGTGCTGTGATAGCATATTAATATAGAGAGGTAGAAGTATGAAAAAACTACGTTCTTACAGTGGTCTTATATTTGTCACAGGAATATTTTAATCAATGCTTTGTTTGGTTTACTGCCGAACCCTTGGTGGAACAACCTTTTGAAAGTTTTTTCGTTCAATGGCAAGGCTCTAACATCTTACTTGGTTTTACCTTGGTCTTTTTCTTAGCGACGAAAAACCGGGTTGTGGTTGGGGTTTTTGATGGCCTTGAGCGCTCTTATAAATATCACCGGATTCTTGCGATGGGCTCATTGTTGTTTATTTTTGCTCACTCCTATTTATCCTACTTAATTGTTCAAAACTTTATTCCCGGGCTTCCATTTGATTCAAGAGCAATGGGAGCGTTAGCACGTAATTTGTTTATTGGCCTTATTATATTAGCGTTGATGGCGAAATACATTAAGTACGAACATTGGCGGATGATTCACCGGTTGATGGTGATTCCTTATTTAGCGGCGAGTTATCATGCGTTTACCTTATCTTCTTATCCCCTTCTTAACTTTTCACCGCTTTCACTCTGGATGATTTTCATAGTGAGCGTTGGAACCCTATCGTCCGTCTATATGATCTTTATGTATCGTTATGTCGGGTTTCCATTTAAAGGAACGATTCTTAACGTCACCCGTTTAAATGAAGCCGTCACCGAACTTGAGGTCGAGTTACCAGAACCTTATTCCTTTAAGAGTGGTCAGTTCACCTTTATTAAAATCAAAGAGAAACCTTTTAATAATGTGCCGCATCCATTTTCGATTTCAGGCTCAAAAGATGGAAATCTCTTGTTTACGATCAAAGCCATTGGGGACTTCACGCATGATATTTATAAACACCTTGAAGCCGGAACGTCAATTGCTTTAGGAAAAGCCCTAGGCCACATGACTTTTGATGATCATAAAGACACCCAAGTATGGATTGCGGGTGGCATTGGGGTGACACCCTTTTTATCTCATCTCCGGACTAACCCCCATCCCGATCAAACCATCAAACTTTATTATGCGGTGAACCAAATCAAAGAAGCCGTTCATCTAGACTTACTAAAAAATACCCAGAAAGAAAACCCGCGTTTCACCTATGAAATCATCGAGGCGAAAACCGAGGGGTACTTAACAGTCGATAAGATTGATTTCACCGGCGATCCCGATATTTTGATGTGTGGCCCTCGATTGATGGCTCTAAGCTTATCAAAAGCCCTCAAGAAAAAGGTGCCCCATTTAAGACTGACCTTTGAAGCCTTTAGTTTTACCGGGACCCTCGTTGAAGATACCGTAAGACAGGTGAAAACGGGCCTTAAAAAACTTAAAAAAAACCATCCCGCTTAAATGGGATGGTTTTTCATTGAAACACTTGACGGAAGAGGTTAGATTGTTTACACTAATTAAAAAGATTACTCTATGAAGCAAAGTAAAAGAGGTTCTTATGAAAAAGCTGTTCACCATCCCTAACAGTTTAAGTTTATCGCGCCTTGTGTTCTTACCGCTCTTGTATATCTTTCTCTGGAATAATCAAATTGCTGCCTTTTTTATCACGTTTACGATTTTAGGTTCCACCGATTTCTTTGATGGCTATTTAGCGAGAAAATGGAATCAAGTCTCTCGCCTCGGAAAAAGCCTAGACACCGTTGCGGATATGTTCTTTTATATCTCGGTCGCTTATTTCTTATTTGTCTTATCCCCTGAAGCCATCATGTATAATCGCTATTTACTGATTATGGCCTTTAGTGTGTATGGATTAAGCTTCCTCGTCCCGTTACTAAAATTTGGTAAACCATACACCCTTCATACCCGGATCTTAAGAAGTAACGCGGTGTTAGTGTACGCGATGATGATTTTATCAGGCCTGATGAATACCACGTTTGTTTTAGCGGTGGTACTAATCATCTTTGTGATTGGATTCCTTGAAGAAATCTTTATCTTTTTACACTTTGGACCGGTTGATCAAGACACCAGTTCATACCTGATGGCCAGCATGGAACGTAAATTAAATGAATGGCTCCTAGAAATCCCAAGGATTCGCCGTAAAAAAATATAAAACAAAGAAAAAGCCTTCACTAAGTTTAAGTGAAGGCTTTTTTTATTCCGTTTCATCAAGAATCGAACGCATCAGACTGATCCGGTCGGTGATGATTCCATCCACATCCATCGCGATCAGTTCACGCATGACGGCTTCATCATTAATCGTCCAGTAATGCACAGCGATATTGTGTCGTTGGGCGGTTCGAATAAATAAAGAAGTACTGAGGGTAAACCCATCACTGGTCAGAGGCACTTGTAAGGTAGCGACCGGGGCTGTAAAAAAGGTGGTGAGCCTTGCGAGATGTAAGATGAAGTAATTCAGCACCACATCATTTTGCGGGGAGAACAAGAGGTCTTCATGCGTGGTTTCTTTGACGCTTACAAACCGGTCATAGATATCACGGTGAAAGGAACTTAAAGCCACGCGGTGATAAATGTTTTGGGTGGGATTTTCAGCGTTAAGCAGATCAAACAAATTCAATAAAGCTTCAAACGCAAGGGCGCCGTCTTCACCGGATTGTTTAATCTCCATCGTGACGCGTTGGTTTGGGAACGCCCTTAGGAGTTCTTCCACGGTCGTGATTAAGAAGACGTCTTCGTCCCGGTTTAAGATATGGGACGGACAGTTAGCTTCTAACGGGGTGACGGGGTTTCCTAAGTAATTCGTGTAAGGAATCAATTCACCTTGACGGGTTCCGTTGGGTTGGTCGAGTTGATTTTTATAAGCGAAATTGACCCTATTTTCAATCAATGATTGATAGGTGACGTCTCTAACGGGTTGACCGGGTGGTAAATCACTGTTGCGGTCAAAACTACGGTCATGAGAGATCACTAAGACGTCATCTTTGGTGAGGACGACATCCGCCTCAAAGACGATATTTGAATCGACGTTATAGGCGTGACAATAGGCTTCCATGGTGGATTCAGGAAATTCTGCATAGCCCCCGCGATGCGCAATGATAAGCGGAGCATCACCGGCCGGTCTAAACAAGTTTTCACCCCGGACTTGTTGGGGTTTAGGACTGATCGCTAAGGCGCCCCAAATCACTAATAATCCTAAGAAAAAAACACCGGTTCTTTTTAATATCTTCATTGCATCTCCTTTAAGGGGTGTCATTTATAAATTGAGAGAAGAACGTCCAAATAATGTCCGAAGCTTCAAGCCCAGGGTCAAACGTTTCAGTCCGTCTTTGACTGGGCCAGAAATGCCCATAACCCTCAATTAAATAAAGTTCAATGATTTGATTTTGAGACGAGGTCTTCATCTGGGTGATGAGGGAATTATACGGTGTATCAGTAAAAGCGGGTAAATTAAATTCAAGCCTTAAAGTTTCAAGGAGATCAAGCAATACCGGTCCCCCACCAAATCCAAAAACAGGAAACATCGGAGTCAAAGAGGGAACCACCGTATCCCCCGTCCCGTGGATATGAAGAATACTGAGGTCATCGGGTTGGTTACAATCGGCGGCGGTGGCCTCACTCATTAAACCTGCCACCGGAGCGATGGCTTTAAAAAGACCATTGGTTTCGCACATTAGCGTATAGGCCATGAACCCACCGTTACTAAACCCACTCACAAAGACATCCCTTGAGCTGAGGTTATAGGTTTCTTGAAGGGTTTGAATTAAGGTTTCAATAAATGAAACATCGTTGACTTCAGATAATTGAAGTCCCGCATTCCAGTGAGGCTGTCCGAGAAAACGGTCTCTCGTCCCTAAGGGATACACCACCGCAAACGAGTGTTCATCAGCCACGGCGTCCATCTGAGACAATTCTTTAAGTTCTAGATGCGTCTGGGTAAACCCATGAAGCATCACCACTAAAGGTGCGCCTTCAAAGGTATTTTCAGGAATGTAAAGTTGATACTCCCTTAAGATTCCATCGATTTCAACTTGAAAAAGGGCATCGACAGGTTCGATAGGGATTGTTTCTGCGGCAGGCTCGCACCCGGACAATAAGAAGATGAGACTGAATAATATCCATATTTTCATAAAATAATTGTACCATTATTTGATTGAAAATTCAGGGCCCTTGCTTGCGTGAATTGCTTGAAAGCTCGCCGATTTTCAAGTATGATTAAATCGTAAAGGAGGTCCTTATGAACATCGTTGTAACTGGATCAAGAGGGACCATAGGCAAAGTCTTAATGAAGACTTTGAAAAAAAGAAAACACACAGCCATCCCCCTCATTCATGATGAGGTGGATTTTAATGATCAAAAGGTCATCACCGCTTTTTTAGAGAAACACCAACCGGATGCCATCATGCATCTGGCTAAAGCCGAAGAAGCGATCACCGCGACGTTAGCTAAATGGGCGTATGAAAACCGTAAATCATACCTTTATACTTCATCTTATAAAGTCTTTAGTGGGAAAAAAGTTGAAGGCCCGTTTAAAGTCACCGATACCCCCGATGGCACGGATGAACTGGCATTATATAAACAACGTCTTGAAAAAGTGAGCTTTGAGAATAATCCCAATAGTTATGTGGCTCGCCTTTCATGGCAAATCGCTGATGATCCATCCGGATACGGGATTCTCATGTTTTTAAAAGCCCAAATGGATAAAGCCAAAAAAGTATCGGTATCAGAAAACATGTATCCATCGTTGATGTTTATTGACGAGACCGCTAACGCGCTAATTGATTTGGTTGAAAAATACCAACCTGGACTTTATCATCTTAACCAAAACGATTGGTATAGCTTTTATGACATTGTCGATTATCTCATTCAGGAAAAAGGCCATGACTGGATTGTCTTAGACCCACCCCGTACCATCCGTAAAATTGAGATGCTCGATAATCAAAAGATTAAACTCAAATCTCTTTCTGAGTACGGCATCAAGTATCATAAAGAACCCGAAATCTTTAAAACAAAAAAGAAGGCTTAATTTAAGCCTTCTTTTTACTACTCATAATGATTCTATATGCCGTTTTTGAATACCCTTTTAAGCCTAAAAGCGCTTTTAAAAGGGGATAACCTTTTGCATCGATCGTCGTTCGGTAGACCCATTTTGGATGTTTGGATTCAAGCGCTTTTACCATCGCTTTTATCGTTGAGTCCATCCCCGCCGCGTTTTGATAGCTTTTTTGAATAAAAGGATTAAAGGCGGCTAGTAGGTTTTGATAGGGGCCTTTTAAAGAGACATCATCAAGTGCTGGGACCGCGACCGTATCAAAGCCCGTTTTTACGGCTCCAGGTTCAATTAAAGTGACGGTAATGGCATAGGGGGATAGTTCCATTCTAAGGGCTTCAGACATCGCTCTAAGGGCGTGTTTTGATGAAGCATACCACCCAATTCCAGGAATTGCGATATGTCCGACTAAAGAAGCCGTAATAATCAACCTGCCATAGCCCTGTTGTCTTAAGAAGGGTAAGACCGCGTTATGGACTCTTGCGACCCCAAACAGATTAACGTCATACATGGCTTTGACTTTATCAAGGTTAGGTTCTTCGATGACGCCGTATTCCCCATATCCGGCATTCGTGTAGACGGCGTCCAAACGGCCTTCTTGAAGAATTAAGGCGTCCACCATGGCTTTAATGCTTTCTTCACTCGTGACATCGAGCTTAAAAATATGGGCTCCTTTGTTTGCCAACGGTTTCATTGCCTCAAAACGTCTAGCCCCTGCATAGACGGTGTGGCCTTTTGTTAAAAGCGCTAAGGCTAAAGCATACCCAAAGCCGGAAGACGCCCCAGTGATCATCACTATTTTTTTCATGGTTCACCTCTTAATCATTATATCAGTCGATAAAAAAAACCGCTTAAAAAGCGGTTTATTCTCCGGACGCAATTTTCTTCCGAATCCGGGTAGAGAAGTATTCAATAAATAAAACCACGATGATGATGCCCCATAAGGCAGCCGCGGCATCATTCCAGCGATACGCACTCATCGCAGAAATCAACGTAAACCCAATCCCCCCAGCTCCTACAAGCCCTAAGATGGTGGCGTTACGGACGTTGATTTCAAAGCGGTAAATCGAGTTAGAAATAAAGTTTGCGGATAACTGAGGAATAATTCCATACCGAATCTTTTGAAGGGTGGTCGCTCCCGTTGCATCTAACGCTTCTAAAACGCCTTTATCGATGTCTTCGATTGATTCAACATAAAGTTTCGTCATCATCCCAATCGAGGCCACACTGATCGTCATGACTCCCGCAAAAGGACCCGGTCCCGTGACCCTGATAAACATGAGGCCTAAGATAAAGACCGGGAAGGTTCTAATCATCGTCACGGCCACAATTCCGATAAAGGAATAAAAGCGACCGGTGATGTTGCGAGCACTTAAGAACGCCATCGGAATGGCCATAATCGCCCCAAAGAAAGTGCCTAAAAAGGCAATCGCCACCGTTTCATACATTTGATAAGGAATTGAAGAAGGGCCCCACGATAATAACCAATCCCAGTTAGGATTAGCAAACGACCTTATAATCGACCCGACGATTACCAGTCCACTGTCATTAATCTCAGGGACTCTAATCACTGATAATGACCAAATCGACATTCCTAAAATCGTCACGAACGCGAGGGTAATCGGAAGCCATCTTTTAGGCGCTTGCGCAAGCATTTCAAGCGGCGTATTTACTTTTTGCATTACGTTAACCTCCGTCTTAAGTAACGGGACAACGATTCAATGGTAAAGACCACCACAAACAACATAATAATCAAAACGGCCACATCATCATAACGGCGCCAGGCCATCCGGTCATCAAATAATAACCCGATTCCTCCAGCCCCAACATAACCTAAAATCGCGGCGTAGCGGATATTGATTTCAAAACTATATAAAGAAAACGATAAATAAGACGGTAAGATTTGGGGAACAATCGCCGTTAAAAACGCCCGACTTTTCGTTGCGCCGGTGGCCTCGATGGCAATGTAGGCCGACAAATCAATGGTTTCAATGTTTTCATATAGCATCTTACTTAAAATTCCAAACGTAAAGATGGCAATTGCCACCGTTCCCGCAAACACCCCAAAGCCAAAGACCAACGATAAGATCGCGGCGTAGACTAAGACCGGTAAAGTTCTCACCAAAGACAAACTAAACCGAGTCGAAGAAAGAACCGCTTTATTTTTAGTGATGTTATTAGCTGATAAAAAGGCCACCGGTAAGGCCAATAAGGCCCCAATCAAACTGCCTAAAAAAGACATTTGAATGGTGTCAATCATCGGTCCTAAGGCCCGGTCAAAATAACTCCACCGAGGTTCTGCCATTCTCAGTAAAACATTAAAGAAGTTTTCAATTCTTAAGAACATCCGAATCAAATTAACATTCGTCACGTTCCACGCAAAAGCAGAGACCACGAGTAACGCAAAGATAATTAAAGGCGTGTAAGAATAGGGTTGTTTGACTTCTTTGCCGTTACTCAAATAAAATTGACGAGAATCTTGGGTTTGAAAGGTCGCTTTTTCGATCCAAAGTTTCAGTTTATTGACCATTTATAGACCCTCATTGTCTTCTGGCTTAAACATGATGTCTTCATCGGTGATTTCACGGCCATAGATATCTTTAAGTAAGGCTTCATTGACTTCTTTAGAAGGCCCATCAAAAATGACTTCGCCGCCGCGAATTCCGATGACTCGGTTCGCATATTTAAGGGCCATGTCGACATGGTGCATGTTGGCAATGACGGTGATGTTGAGCTCTTTATTGATTCTCTCAAAGTCTTTCATGACTTGATTAGCCGTGATCGGGTCTAAGGAGGCGACCGGTTCATCCGCTAAAATAATATCTGGGTTTTGAGCGAGGGTCCGCGCTAAAGCGACGCGTTGTTGTTGGCCCCCTGAAAGTTGATCGGCCCGTGAGTAAGCTTTTTCTAAAATCCCGACTTTATCTAAAGCCTCTAAAGCCAATAAACGGTCTTCTTTGGTGTATAAGCCTAACAAGCTTTGCATCAAGCTCATATCCGCCACCCGTGCGGCTAAGACATTCTTGATGACGCTGGTCCGTCCAATCAAATTAAACGATTGAAAAACCATCCCAATTTTTCTTCGGAATTTTCTTAGCTCTTTCCCTTTTAAAGTACTATCCACCGTAATCCCGTTGACCACGAGATCCCCTAAGGTGACTTCGTGCATCTTATTGACGAGTTTAACTAAGGTGGATTTACCCGCCCCGGATAAACCAATCACGGCGACAAATTCACCTTGTTTAATTTCTAAAGAGACATTTTTTAAGGCTTCAACACCGTTAGGATAGGTCTTACCAACGTTTTTAAACTGAATCATAAAACTCCTTTAAATAATAAGGCTTGCCCGAGGACAAGCCTTATATTGAATCACGGATTATCCGTACTTAGTCTTGAAGAATGGATTGAGCGGTACGGGCTGCTTCGTAATCTTCATCGGTGACGACTTTATAACCTTGGTGGTTATAGATGGCAAAGATTTCTTTACCTACATCGGTGCCAATAATGTTAATGAAGGCTTCTTGTAACGCTTCTTTTAACGCGGCATTCACGGTTTCATTCGATACTGAAATGGTATCGTTGAAGATTCCGTCAGTGACTAAGATAACATCAGTCTCTGCCCAAATGGAGGCAGGACGTCCGTACGTCGTAGTCCATGCTTCAGCGTAATCACGACGTGCATCCGCATAAATGGTGGCAACGTCACAGTTTTGAGCAGCTAAGGAAGCCATAGAAGGTCCATATCCGCCGGGTGCAACGGTGCTATTTAAGTCAGAAACTTTATTTCCAAAACGGTTGAATAATGCAACCGATGGATAAATCGTTCCGGCTGAAGAAGTCGGTGATTGAATACACCATGTGGCGCTATTGAAGTCTTCCCAAGTCAACTCTTGTCCAGCATTGACTTTATCAGCAAGAGCACGACCGACTGCACTAGGACCAGCGACCAATAAACTACGATAGTAAGTAACTTGGTTTGAGGCATCGCCTTCAGTAGGGAGTCCATCATTCCAATCTGCTGCGTTGGCTGAATCTTTATTTAACCCGCCTCGTGTCGAAGCAAGGATAACATCAATTTCACCATCGCCTGAATATAAAGCATAGGTTCCACCGGGTAAGAATCCAACATCGACGGTACCAGCGATCATCCCTTCGCCAACAGCCTCATAAGAACTTCCCACTTGAATCACGACTTCATTGACATTAAATCCAAGTTCAGCAAGCTCAGCTTTTAAGAGCTCTGCTAAAGGTGCGGTGGTATCTAAAATTTCTTGAGCATCTCGTGAGGGTACAAATAATACCGTTAAGGTATCAATATCTCTGCTGCCACCGCAGGCAGCTAAAGAGAATAAGGCGACTAAAAGCGTCGCAAATGCAAATAACTTTTTCATTCTTTCCTCCAATTTTTTTGATGCTTTTAATGGTTAAATTATAGCACAGCAAAATTCAATTTTTGAAACAATTTACCCCTTTTTTTAATTTTAATCAAGGATGTATTATTTGATAATCTTATCGTGATAAAATAAGCTACACGGAGTATATTATGAAAATTTCAATCCTTTATACGTCTGATGTCCACGGACAGCTGACCGCAAGTCATTATCCTTCAAACACTCAAAAAAACATGGGCTTAGTCCGCTTACCCGCGTATTTAAAAACCTTTGACCACCCCACGTTACTCCTTGATAACGGGGACGTCCTCCAGGGGAGTGTCTTACTGGATTATGCGCGCCAAAACCACCACGACTTCCCCGTTGCTAAGGTGATGAATCATTTAAATTACCAAGCGATGACCTTAGGGAATCATGATTTTAATTATGGCCTGAATTTCTTATCGACCTTTACTGACTCACTCCAGTTCCCCGTCTTATGTGCCAACATTGTCAATGATCAAGGTCATTCCGTTTTTAAAACCCATGAAATCTTTGAAATTGAAGGCATTAAAATCGGCGTGATTGGCCTCATCACCCCGTACGTTCCGGTCTGGGAAAAACCTGAACATATTCAAGGCCTCACTTTTAAAGACCCGGTCCTCACCGCTAAAAATTTAGTTAACACTTTAAGGCCTAAAGTCGATATTCTCATTGCTTTATATCATGGAGGATTTGAAAAAGACCCGGTCACTTTTCAACCCATCGGAAGAAGTACCCTTGAAAACCAAGGAGTCGCCTTATCTCAAGTGCCTGGAATTGATGTTTTGTTAACCGGTCATCAACACCTTTCCACCGTCCTCAATCAAAAACCAGCGATCCTTCAAACTCCCGCCGGTGCCACTCATGTCGGACGAGTGACGTTGACGATAGAAAATAAAACCATCATCCATCAAGACGTCGCATTAGACCCCTTAGATAACCCCATTGATCAACCCTTACTGGAGATGATCAGACCCTTAGAAGAAGCCGTTGAAATTTGGCTAGACCAGACTCTTGCGACCAGTGAAAACGACCTTTCCATCACCGATCCTTTAAAGGCCCGATTAACTCCTCATCCCTTATTTCACTGGATGAACCAAATTCAGCGGTCAGTTACCGGGGCGATGCTTTCAGCCGCCGCCCTTCCGAATGAACCCGTAGGCTTTAAAAAAAGAATCACGATCAGAGATGTCGCGGCTAACTTTGTTTACCCCAATACCTTAGTGGTCTTAGAAGTTACGGGTCAAATGATTCAAGATGCGCTTGAACAAACGACTTCGTACTTCGCCTTAGACAACGATCAAATCACCATCAATCAAGCTTTCTTATATCCTAAAATTGAACACTATAATTATGATGTTTATGATCCCTTAGACATCACGGTCGATATCTTAAAACCCTTAGGCTCAAGAGTCAATGCCCTTTATAAAAATAAACCCTTAGACTTAAAAAAGACCTATACCTTAGTGCTCACCAATTACCGCGCTTCAGGGGGCGGGGACTATATAATGTTTAAAGACGCCAAAGTCATTAAGGAATATGACCAACCCTTATTCGACATCTTTTTCACCCACTTAAAGGAAGAAAAAATATTTAAATGGGAGATAAATTCATCGATTAACATTATCCGTAAAATTAAATAAAAATAATAAAAATTCAGCTCAATTGAGCTGAATTTTTTAGTTTAAGAATCCATTGATTTCATAAAATTCATCAATGAATATTTTCATGCCTTTAAGACTTAATATTGATTCATCCGCCTTTTGAAGTCTAGTATTCACCGTCTCTTGAAGACTGGGTTCTAATTCTAAGGTATCTAGACAGAGTCTTCCTTCTTGATCAAAGACTCGAGACCCTCCGTAGACGTTATCTCTAAAGAGTCTTTCGACATGTTGTAAAGTGGATTCATGGACCCCTCTTTTGATCATCTCATCAAATAAGATGCCCCCATACGCGGCGATCCCAGGGATAAACATGCTGGCTTTGGTGACGATGGCTTTCAGCCTTGCGACCATCGCTTCGCCGCCTTTTTTCTTGAGGTGTGCATCGAGTTTATAGGTATAGGCTTCTAAATCATCTTTGGCTTTACCTAAGGTGCCGTCTCGGTAGATGGGTTTAGTGAAGGTCCCCCCGACATAGGAATACGTCATGGCTTTCACGTGATCAGATAAAATCCCAGCTTCATCACACGCCATCACCCAATCATAAAAATCAGAACCACCCATGACATAGACGGTATCTTTGGTTTCTTCATCCGTGGCCGGTTCTAAGGTCATCTCCGATAAGCTTTTTGAGGCCACATCTAAATGTAAACCGGTATAGGCTTTGCCTAAAGGTTTTAAGGCTGATCTTACCATCTCACCCCTAGGACCGGGTCTCACCCCGGAAGCGAGACTATAAATAATCAAGTCTATTTTTACCCCTAGAGATTGATAGTACTTAATCACGTCTTGTTTGGTTTCTTTAGCGAAAGCATCTTGATTAAGATCAAGGTGACCGTCTTTAAAGTGCTCCATGAAATAGGTGTTATTCCAATACCCGGCGCTCCCGGTTTTTTCATCCTCGGGGGCTTTTTCAAAGGAAACACTGACTGTTTTGGTGCCTTGTTCAGCAAGCACTAATCGACTCGCGAATCCGTACCCACTTGACCCCCCGATAATCAGTGCATGTTTGGGGGCTTCAAAACGCGGAGACGATTTTAAATCATTCAGCTGTTGGTGCATCAACGACTTTAAGCCTTCTGGGTTACAGTTTAAAAAGATATTTCTTCTGACTTTCGGTTCCATCTTATTTCACCGCGAAAGTAATCACACATGTAGCCGCAAGTTCACCGTTAACATAGGCCACCCCTTGTGCTTTTCCAATCGGTCCTTTTCTTTTGATGACTTCTACATGCAAGTCTAATACTTCACCTGGGTTCACAACTCTTTTAAAGCGACACTCATCAATCCCCCCAAAGAAGGGGATTTTTCCTTTTAAGCTTTCATCTTGCATGAGAAGAATCGCGCCGGTTTGGGCGAGCGCTTCCACGATTAAGACCCCAGGGAATACGGGTTGAACTGGGAAGTGTCCTTCAAAGACCGGGTTAGTGGCATCGACATCGAGCTGGGCATGAATCTTTGTTTCATCTAACTTAATGACCCGGCTTACCCACAAGAAGGGGTCCCGGTGAGGAATGATCTCTTTAATATAGGCTTGGTCCATCAGTCCCTCCATTTCTTTAAGGCGATGGTGGCGTTATGACCGCCAAACCCTAAGGAGTTACTGATCGCTAATTGAATGTCTTCATGACGTCCTTGATTAGGGACGATATCTAAATCACATTCAGGGTCTTTGGTTTGATAATTTACGGTTGCGGGGATAAAGCCATTTTGTAAGGCGAGGGTGGTGATTAAAGCTTCGACCGCTCCAGATGCTCCAAGTAAATGCCCCGTCATTGATTTAGTGGAGGATACTTTAAGTTGATAGGCATGGTCCTCAAATAGACGTTTAATCGCTAAGGTTTCAGTTTTATCATTTAAAGGCGTCGAGGTACCGTGGGCATTGATGTAATCAACGTCATGTAAGGCATGTCCGGATTCTGTGACGGCTTGACGCATCGAAGAGACCGCACCTTCACCAAGAGGATCAGGGGCGGTAATATGCGAGGCGTCACACGACTGTCCATACCCGACGATTTCGGCGTAGATTTTAGCGCCTCTGGCTTTAGCCAGTTCAAGTTCTTCTAAAATCAGGGTCGCTCCGCCTTCTCCCATCACAAACCCTGAACGGTTTAAATCAAAAGGCGTTGAGGCGTGGTTAATATCATCCCCCGCATGAAGAGCATGCATGACTTGAAAGCCGCCAATGCCTAGCGGAGTAATCGCGGCTTCAGACCCGCCGGTGATGGCGCGGTCAATGTAGCCATCTTTAATCGCTCTAAAGGCTTCCCCAATACTATTGGTCGCCGACGCACAGGCAGTCACGTGGGCTAGGGCGGGTCCTTTGATTCCGTATTCAATCGCGATATTTCCCGCCGCTAAATTAATAATGGCCATCGGAATAAAGAAGGGGCTAATCCGGTTAAACCCGGATTCTAAACCTTTGCGTTCTTGGGCAGAGATTGATTCTAACCCGCCAATCCCACTACCATAATAAACGCCAATCTTAGTCGCGTCGAGGCTTGAAATATCGAGGCCTGAATCTTCCATCGCTTCTTTAGTGGCGACTAACGCGACCTGGATAAAACGGTCATACCGTTTGATGAGTTTAGGTCCGAAAAAGGCTTCAAAATCAAAGTCTTTGATTTCACCGGCGATTTTGATTGCTTTTTCTCCGGGGGTATAGCGCTTAATGGTGTTGATCCCGTGTTGATTGTTAAGGACGGCTTGCCAAGTATCTTTTGTATTATGGCCTAAAGGGTTAATGGTCCCTAACCCAGTAATCACGACGCGTCGTTTCATCCGATCATTCCTCCGTTTACATGTAAGATTTGTCCGGTCATATAATTCGCACTCTGTGCTAAGAATAAAACGACCTCCGCAACATCATAAGGGGTGCCAAAACGTTGCATCGGAATTTGGCTAAAGTAGTATTGTTTGATATCTTCAGCCAACCCCCCTGTCATTTCCGTTTCAATGAATCCCGGAGCCACCGCATTAACGGTGATGCCTTTTTTGGCGACTTCCTTAGCAAGGGCTTTGGTAAACCCCTCAATCGCGGCTTTAGAAGATACGTAGTTGACTTGACCGGGATTACCGAGCGTCGCGACCACACTGGAGATATTGATAATGCGACCGGATTCATTTTTAATCATGGATCTAATCACGGCTTTAGAAAGATTAAAGACACTGCCTAAATTAGTATGGACGACCTTCCAAAAGTCATCCTCACTCATCCGCATAAAAAGTTGATCTTTGGTCATCCCTGCATTATTAACAAGCGTATGAAGGGTCCCTAAAGAGGACGTAACCTCATCCACCAGACGCTTGGCCTCATCCGCACTTTCTAAATCGGCTTGAAAGATTTCAGCGTTAACGTTTTCTTTTAAACATAACGCTTTTAAAGCGGCCGCTTTATCAGGGTTTGACCGAAAATGAAGGGCCACATCAAAGCCGGCTTTCGCAAAGGTTAAAGCGATCGCTTCACCGATGCCACCGGTCGCTCCGGTAATTAAGACAACGTTAGACATAAAGACTCCTAAAAAGGTAAGGCGTGGATGGACGCTAAATCGGTCACGGCGTGAACGGTAACGTCGGCGTTGATTTGTTGGATGGTCTTAGAAAGGACCGAAGAGGGTCCAATTTCAATAAAGGTCTTTATCCCGTCATCGATCATGGCCTTTATGATGGGATAAAACTGGACCGGTTTTATGAGGTGATCTAAAAGACTTTCTTTGGTGATCTTTGATTCTTTTTGACCGGATACATTTTGATATAGATTGATCTCTGGGTTTTTAAACGTCACTTCATTGAGTGCCGTTTCAAAAGGCGGTAAAGCCCCCCTCATGTAAGGCGTATGAAAGGCGCCTTCGGTTTTAAGAAGAATCAGTCGTTTAATGCCGAAAGGAAGTTCAGTGACCGACTCAAACGCTTTCTCACTGCCCCCAATCACGGCCTGGGAGGGACTATTGAGATTGGAAAGATATAAACCATCGATGTTTAACAGTTCATCTAAGCTTGAAAGATCGCCGAGGGCGGCTTTCATGATGGTCTTTTCGGTTAAAGCTTGGTTCATCGCAATTCCGCGTTTAATCACTAATTTTATGGCTTCATCAAAAGTTAAGACCCCTGCAGCAATCAGCGCGTTGTATTCGCCTAAAGACTGTCCCGCCGTAGCATTTGGCGTCAGCTTTAAGAGTCTTCTTAAAGATTCTTGAACCAATAAAATGAGCGGTTGCACGGTTTTGGTTTTTGAAAGCATCGCTTCATCTTGAACAGCTTTTATAAAATCAATCCCGGTCCTGAATGAAACATCATCCCAGAGTTGTTTAATGCTGGGGACCGTTAGACAATCAAGTCCCATCTCAATCACTTGCGAGCCTTGGCCCCCAAAAATAAAGGCTGTCTTAGTACTCAACGAGCACGCCTCCCCAGGTTAACCCGCCTCCAAAACCGACCATAACGACTTTGTCTCCGCGTTTAATCATGCCTTGTTCGAGGGCTTTTCCAAACGCAATCGGGACAGACGCTGAAGAGGTATTGCCGGTATATTCTAAGGTCGATACGAGCTTAGAACTATCAATCCCAAAATCTTTCGCCGCTTTATCTAAAATACGTTGGTTGGCTTGGTGAAGAACGAAAGCATCGATGTCTTCAGAGGTGTATCCGGTTTGGTCTAAGAGGTTTTGAATGACTTTAGGGACTGCATCAACCGCAAAGCGGAAGACTTCCTTGCCTTGCATTTGTAAGAAGGGCCAAGCCCCATGGGGTGTTAATAGATTCTCTTTTAAAGGGTAGCCTTCTAAGGCCAAAGATTCGACAACGCCATCAGCGTGGATATCAACCGCTTTAAAATGGGGATGATCAGACGCTTCTAAAACAAACGCGCCGGCTCCATCTCCAAATAAGACGCAGGTATTGCGGTCCGTGAAATCAACAATTTTAGTGAGGACTTCGGCCCCAATCACCAAGCCTCTTTGATAGCGTCCCGTGGCGAATAAGCCTAAGGCATTTTCAAGGGCATAAATAAAACCGGTACAAGCCGCGTTGATATCAAGCGCATACACTTGTCTCATCCCTAAGCGTTTTTGTAACATCGCGGCGACACTCGGGAAGACATAATCAGGCGTAATCGTCGCAACGATAATGAAATCAAGACTTTGCGGGTCGATTTGGCCTTTATTTAAGGCATCCATCGCCGCATGGTAAGCGAGGTCTGACGTATTTTCATCGGTCGCCATGTGTCTTGAACCGATGCCCGTTCTTGAGCGGATCCACTCATCCGACGTATCGACCATTTTAGATAAGTCATCGTTGGTGAGGGTGCCTTTAGGTAAATAGTGGCCTGAACTTAAAATTTTAGCGTTCATTTTGACTCCTCTGGGCGAACATTAAAGCGTTGGTAAAAGCCCATGTTCCGGTATTTTTGATAGCGTCCATAAATCAAAGCGTCATCAGGTCTTGATAAATAAATTTCTAAGGAACGTCTTAAGGCATCTTTTAAAGATTTATAAAAGGCTAAAGGATCGCGGTGAGCCCCGCCTATAGGTTCTTTAATGATGCCATCAATCAGTCTCAGTTCTAATAAATCAGACGCGGTGAGTTTCATGACTTCAGCGGCCTCTTTAGACCGTGAAGCATCTTTCCATAAGATACTCGCATAACCTTCAGGGGAAAGCACGGAGTAGATACTATTTTCAGTCATTAAGACATGATTAGAGACCGCTAAAGCTAAAGCGCCCCCGGATCCACCTTCACCTAAGATGACGGTGATCACCGGGACGTTGATGTGACTCATTGCTTTTAAATTTTGGGCAATCGCTTCAGCTTGACCGCGTTCTTCCGCCCCAATTCCAGGGTACGCCCCCGGCGTATCAATGAAGGTCATGATCGGCCGTTTAAATTTCGCCGCTTGTTTCATGAGTCTTAAGGCTTTACGGTACCCTTCAGGATGCGGCATCGCGAAATTAGTTTCAATGTTTTCAGCCGTATTCGATCCCTTCCGGTGACCAATCACGGTAACAGGAAGTCCATTGAAAAAAGCTAAGCCGCCCATGATGGCTGGGTCATCACCAAAAAAACGGTCTCCGTGAAACTCGGTGAAGTCTTGAAATAACGCGTCAATCACCGCTTCAATGTGAGGTCTTTTCGGATGGCGAGCAAGTAAAACACGGTCCCACGCCGTTAAAGACTTCATGGATTGATGCAGGGCATCAATGACGCCGTCCATCGCCCCTTGGGCCTTTTCATCGGTAAGGCTATCGCGTTCTTTTAAGAGCTGATCAAGTTTTTTTTCTAAGTCAAGAATACTTTGGTCTTTAGGCATGATAGTGTAAGATCCTTCCTAAGACAGTTTTCATTTCAGGGCGCGGTACGATTTTATCGACAAAGCCTTTTTTCAGTAAGAATTCACTCGTCTGGAAACCTTCGGGTAAGGTTTCTTTAATCGTTTGCTCGATCACTCTAGGTCCCGCAAATCCAATCAAGGCTTTCGGTTCGGCTAAAATAATGTCCCCAAGCATCGCAAACGAGGCCGTCACTCCGCCCATGGTCGGGTCGGTGAGGACTGACACAAATAACAAGCCCGCTTGGTCAAGTAAATAAAGCGCTGAAGAGGTCTTAGCCATCTGCATCAAGCTAAAGATACCTTCTTGCATCCGGGCACCGCCTGATGCGACAAATATGATTAAGGGGTATTTTTTTAAATAAGCATATTCAATCGCTTTGGTGACTTTTTCCCCCACCACAGATCCCATCGAGCCCATCATAAAATGACTATCTAAGACGCCGATGACGCACGGTTCAGCGTCAATCCGGGCGGACCCATAAATAAACGCATCTTCTAGGTGGGTTTTATTTTTATTTTCAATGATCTTATCATCATAGGTCTTATCAAAAAAGGGATTTAATGTAATGTAGCCTTTGCCTTTTTCAATGAAAGACCCCGCATCCACGGTCATGTTGATGCGGTCAATGGATCTTAGTCTTAAGGGTTTTTCGCAGTGATGACAGACAAAGAAGTTTTTTTCTAAAGTTTCTTTGTTGAGTTTGCGCTGACAAAAAGGACAGTCTTCATATAGTCCTAATGGAACTTCGACTTGGACGGGTTGGGTTTCAGCAACTTTTATTTTTTGAGGGGGTCTTTCTTTTTGAAGGTGCTTTTTTAAGATTTCAAAACTCATGGCAACCTCCGACTTAAAAAAGCAGGAATAAAGCCTGTATGATAATCCCCTTGAATAAACGAAGAGGTGGCTATTAATCGTTTCAAGAAGCCTTGATTATGATCAATGCCTTCAATCACGAGTTCATCTAAGGCCGCATTTAAAGCGTGGATGGCGAGTTCTCTGGTGTCATGATAGACAATCAGTTTCCCCATCATCGAGTCATAAAAAGGCACCACAGACGCACCTGAATATAAGTAAGAATCGATTCTCACGTGGGGGCCCCCCGGAAAATGGACAAAGGGGATTTGACCCGGGCTTGGTTTAAAGGCATCATCCGGCTTTTCAGCATTGAGTCTCACTTCAATCGAATGGCCTTTGAAAGTAATGTCACTTTGACTAAAGGGAAGTTTTTCTCCCCCCGCAACCCACAACTGCATCGCCACTAAATCAATCCCTGTAATCATCTCAGTGATCGGGTGCTCAACTTGAATCCGGGTATTCATTTCAATGAAATAATAATCATGACCCGTGACTAAAAATTCAACCGTCCCTGCGTTCACATAATTCACGGCTTTAGCCGCTATGATAGCGGCCGAAGTAATCTTTTCTTCTAATTCTTTAGGTAAAAACGCGGGGGCTTCTTCAATCACTTTTTGGTGATTACGCTGAGCACTGCAATCCCGGGTGCCTAAATGGACGGTATTCCCGTAAGAATCGGCGAGAATTTGGACTTCAATATGACGAGGATTAATTAAGTATTTTTCTAAATATAGTTCACCATTTGAAAAAGCCGCTTCGGCTTCTGATTGGGCGGCTAAAAAATGGGTTTTAAAGGCGGCTAAGTCATCAACTCTGCGCATCCCTTTTCCGCCGCCGCCAGCGACGGCTTTTAAAAGAATTGGGGGTTGAATTTTAGTGGCAAGTTCAAGGGATTTTTCTAAGTTTAAAGGGACATCACTACCGGGGACCAAAGGGACCCCCGCTTTTTTCATGGTTTGTTTGGCGATGGCTTTATCCCCCATCGCTTCAATGACTTTCGCACTCGGTCCAATAAAGGTAATGCCGGCGTCTTCACAGGCTCTCACAAATTTAGGGGACTCACTTAAAAAACCATAGCCCGGATGAATCGCATCCGCGCCCTCATTAAGGGCCGCTTGGATGATCGAGGGGATATGAAGATAAGAAGATTGCGGCGAGGGCCCACCGATGCAAACCGCTTTGTCGGCAAGAACACGGTGAAGGGCTTTTTCATCGGCCGTGGAATAGATCGCCACGGTCTCAACGCCTAAAGCTTTACAGGCTCTAATAATGCGAACCGCGATTTCACCGCGGTTCGCAATCAATACTTTTTGAATCATTAGACAATCTCAATCAGTGGTTGATCATACTCCACGTAATCTTTATCTTTCACAAAAATCGCTTGGACGCGACCTTCTTTGGTGGCGACGATTTCGTTCATGACTTTCATCGCTTCGATGATGCCGATCGGATCCCCTTTTTTAATCTTTTGGCCGGTTCTGACAAACGGGGGTTCACCGGGGCCTGGGGAGGCATAAAAAATACCGACAATTGGGGCTTTCACGATGTCGTGACTGGACGGTTTTTGGGGGAGGCTTTTTTCAGTAACGACCGAGGTGTTTGACACCGAAGTAGAGGTAGGCATAACCCCCATCGATATTTCAAATTCAGCGGTTTTAATCGTCAAAGAACCAAGACCTGATGCTTTGAATAATTCAATGTAAGATTCTATCGTTTTTTTATTCATTGAAGGTTTTGTAAGTGGTTGATTAGATCACCCACTGTTTCCATTTTCTCAGCTTCTGAATCATCGATGGACACATCAAAACTTTCTTCGATGGCCATAATCAGTTCGACAACGTCTAAAGAGTCCGCGTTTAAATCATTAATGATATGGGTGTCAGGGGTGATATCTAGATCGGTCACGCCGAGCGTATCTTCAACTATTTTTTGTAATTTTTCTAACATAAATTTCACCTCTTATTCATTATATAAAGCCCTTAAAGGCTTGTCAAACCATTCTGTGAGTCCTTTTTGATTACAAAATTTAGAATAAAAAACCGCTTATACATGCGGTTTGTAAAGAGTTTGTTAAATTATTTCAAAATTCAAATGAGCCATCGAGATGATTCCAAGGGATGTTTCACAGGTAAAATTGGGAAAAAGGGTAAATACATCGACTTCTTTAGTTTGATAAAAGACCTTAAGTTGCTTCCAAGGAATATAGGATTGATAGCGTTCAAATAATGTTTTTAAAGAGGCTTTAAACTGGGTATTAAGGCTTTCTTGAAAGCGAGCGATTAAGACCTCTAAGGAGTCACCTGATTGGACATGACTATAGGCTTGGTTGGATTTTGGGATTAAGTTAATGCCAATGCCTACCGTGGTGAGTGTTTGGTGGCTATAGGGCTTTTGCTCGATCAAGATGCCGCCACATTTTTTTTGATTGATAAGAAGGTCATTCGGGGGCTTGATCATCAGGCCATCGCCTAAAATATCAAGTAACGAAAGAGAAATCATCATCACAAGTTCACTGGGGGACATCTTTTGGTGAAGAAAACTAAAGCTGAAAATTAAATCACCTGGTTCTGAGATCCAAGTTCTTTGGTGAGTCCCTCTCCCTTTTTCTTGATGGTTCGTGGTGACCACCGTATTTAAAAGTGGGGGTGTCATATTTATCAGATAATCTTGCGTCGAAGGGATGGACGCTAAGATAAGTGGTGGTTTCCAATCAATCATAAAGACCCTCCTTAACAGTGTATCACTTGTGAGTAAAATTGGTATAATGGAACCACGAAAGGATACTAATATGCCCTCATTTAACCCCAAAGATCATCATCCTCGATACTTTTATCAACTTTTCATGGGAGCTTTGGCCCCTCGCCCCGTGGGATGGGTCAGTACGCTTAATGAAGACGGTTCTGTAAATTTAGCTCCGATGAGTTGTTTTAACGCCATCAACACACGCCCTCCCATGGTCATGATATCGGTGGGGAATCAAGACGGGGAACTTAAACACACCACCGAAAACATCTTCAGAGAAAAAGAGTGTGTCATCCATATTCCGGAATATCATCAACTCGATCTCGTCCATCAGTCGGCGGGTCACTTCCCGAAAAACCAAAGTGAGGTTGCATTATTAGGGTTATCCACCATTCCTTCTGAAACCATTAAGACCCCCGCTTTAAAAGAGGGTAAAGTCCGGTTTGAATGTACCCTTCATTCCGTCCATGAACTTCCGACCAATCATGTGATTTTTCTGACCATTACGAACTTAGTGATTGATGAAAGCTTGATGGAAAACGGCATCATTTCGATGGAACAATTTCATCCAATTGCTCGACTTTCGGGAGGCAGTTACGCACCGATAGGTGAAAGTGTTCATCTTAAGAAGTATTCGATTAACCCCTCAGAAGAAGGACAAGATTAAATAAATGAGTAGGATTAAATAAAAAATCACTTCATCATGAAGTGATTTTTTTTTGCGCTTTATGTTTGAGTTTTGTCAATCGGGGCCTTGTATGTCTTTGCGCCACAATCGGAGCCAGGTTTCCTAAGATAAAATACCCCGTTACGACGTAAGCGGCCCATAAGGGATTAAATAAGTAAAAAAGCGCGGCCGGTAAAATTTGAATGTAATGGGACCATTCCGCCCGCCGTGTTTCGGCGATAAAGATGTCGATATATTCAATCGAAAATTCTTCGAAGTGTTTTTTCGCAAACCCCCCCGCAAAGAGTTTAGCTCCGTCGGGTAAATACTTTTTCCAGACCTTAATGAAAAAGTATTTCTCATAAATCATCCCGCCTTTTTCAAAGGCTCTTTCTTTCGACCACCAGCGCTCTTTTTCGAAATAAGAACGAGGAATTTTAATCGTGAAATAAGAAATCACGAGATGGGTGATGGGGATTAAAATGAAATTAAGTAACGCCACATAAATCAGTTCAACTTGGAGGAGTGGCATCATTCATCTCCCAAATCAATATTGCGTCCACGCCATGCCACATTTTTAGTAAATTTGGTTTTAAAGAAGGAGAGTCCAAAGACCCCTAAAAAATAAAGGGCTTGAAGCGGATATAAAACAATCGTTAAAAACGTAAAGTTACCGACCCGACGGCCCATCCAATAAAGCTGAATCCCAGCGATGATAAAGACGAGACCTTGAAGGGGAGTGAATTCTGGAATGAGAAGCGGTCTAAATAAAATACTAAAGATCGCCGTAATCCATAATGAGACCATCAACATGTTCCAAAAGCCAATCAGTTTAGCACCGGTCGCAAAGCTTTTTGACCAGCCTGAGACACTTTCTTTAAAGCCCCCAGGATACATTCTAAAGGAGACAGCGCCTTGACCGCCTAAGGCTCTAATCGGACGTCCTTTTTCTAAAAAGACCTTGCCCATCTCGATATCGTCTAACACGGAAGAATTGACTTTCTTATCGGTTCCTACTGTATGGTAATCGTCTTTTTTCATGACCTGGACCGGCCCATAAAAGACTCTCGGTTTTAGTCTAGTTTGAAAAGGGGTATATAAATTAGAAGACATCAAGATGACGACGTTAAACATTAGGGATAGTTGTTCATACGGTTTTTTCATTTGATGATAAGGTTGAATCGATAACGGCGTCTCATCTTGATAAAAGAGATGCACAATTTTTTTAATTCCATCTTTTTCAAAATGGGTATCGGCATCTAAGAGCATGACCACTTCAAAAGAAGAAGCCTCGACCCCTTGATATAAGGCCCATGATTTACCCCGCCAGCCTTTGGGGAGAGGTTTAGATGAAATGACTTTCGCCCCGTATTTTAAAGCGATTGCGGCGGTTTGATCGGTGGATTCATCATCAATCACAATGAGTTCACCATCAAAACCCTGAGCTTGAATCGATTTAAGGAGGGGTTCAATCCGTTTTTCTTCATTCCGAGCTGGAATTAAAATCGAGACTTTACTGGTTTTAACGTCCCCTTTAAACGGCTTTAAAAAACGTGGGATCTTCCACATCAAAATAAAACCACTAAGTAAAAATGCTAATTGAATATAGTCAGCCCACATAAAAAGTTCTCCTTAAATAAATTATAGCAAAAAAAACACCCGAATGGGGGTGTGATGGTTAGGGATGTATCAAGGTCACGGTGCCTTTTTCTAGATCGACTAAGATGTTTTCATCTTTAGAAGTTGGAATGTTTTTCCCAATAAAGTCAGGCCTTATCGGAAGTTCACGGTGACCCCGGTCAATCAAAATCGCGAGTGAAATAGACTGAGGTCTTCCTTTTTCAACCACCGCGTCCATCGCCGCTCTCACTGAGCGTCCGGTGTATAAAACATCATCAATCAAAATGATGTCTTTTTGATGGGCCTGCAAGAAGTTTTTTTGCGCTTCAACGCCTTTTTGATCATCCCGGTAAGCGGTGATATCTAAGGGGACACACGGGATGTCTTTTCCGGTAAATGATTTGAGATGTTCTTGAATTTTTTTAGCAACAAAAAAACCTTTATTGAGGATCCCAACTAAGATCACTTGGGATAAATCTGGGTAGCGTTCAATGATCTCATGGGTCATTCTTTTAAGGGTTCTTTCAATACTTTCTTGGTTTAAGAGTTCTTTCATTTAATCACCTAAAAATAGTATATCAAAAAACCTTGAACCCGATAAACTTTTGTGGTAAATTAATGGAAGTAGAGGTCCTTTAAAGCATGCCTGTGAGCATACTAAGGAACGGAAATTCTTCATGCGATGAAGGTGCCTTTAATCAGGCACTTTTTTTTATAGGGTCCTCTAACTACCTATAAGGAGGTTTCAATGTCTACATTGAGACTGGGGATTAAAGAAAAACCCCAAAGTAAAGTACAGTGGCTCGTTTTGAGCTTGCAGCATGTTTTTGCGATGTTTGGAGCGACCGTTTTAGTTCCGCTCTTAACAGGCCTTTCCGTATCTGTTGCCCTTTTTGCATCAGGGCTTGGCACCTTGATTTACATCGCGATCACTAAAGGGAAAGTTCCGGTTTATTTAGGGTCGTCGTTCGCGTATATAGCAGCGATTATTGTGGCGTCTAATCTGTATGGTTTTGGCGCAGCGTTTGTTGGACTGATGAGTGTCGGGGTCGTCTATGTGATTGTCGCTCTTGTTGTTCGTTTTGTTGGAACCGCATGGCTTCAAAAAGTCTTGCCTCCAGTGGTCATTGGACCGATGATTGCAATCATCGGGATTGGCCTTGCGGGTGTGGCCACGGGTCAAGCTGGATTAGTCAGTGGGTCAAGTGATGCTTTCTTTGCCTTCTTAGCGACTGATCTCGTCAATCCCCTTATTGCACTTGTGTCCTTTTCTTCGGTGGTGATTTTAGCGATATTTGCTAAAGGCTTCTTCAAAGTCGTCCCTATTTTAGGCGGTATTGTGATTGGGTATGTCTTCGCCATTGTCATGGGTGCTGTAGATTTTAGCGTCTTATCAGGGGCTCCCCTTATCGCAATCCCAGATTTTCAAATCATCGGAACCTATGCTTTAGATTTTAGAGCCGTCCTCATTTTCTTACCGTTATCGATGGTCACGATTGCTGAACACATTGGTGACCATAAAGTCTTAGGGTCGATCACAGGAGAAGATTTCCTGACTGATCCGGGTCTAGACAAAACCTTATTAGGGGATGGAATTGCAACGTTTGTATCAGCTCTATTTGGCGGTCCTGCGAATACGACGTACGGTGAAAATACCGGCGTCATCGGAATGACTAAAGTGGCTTCTATTTACGTCGTTGGAGGCGCTGCGGTGATTGCGGTCGTCTTAAGTTTCGTCAATGTATTCACCGGCCTTATCAGTACGATTCCAGCGCCGGTTATGGGCGGAGTCCTCATCTTACTCTTTGGACTCATCGCCGGTAACGGTCTTAAAGTCATGATCGATGCGAAAGTGGATTTAGGTCAAATGCGTAATATCATCATCGTCTCCACCATGTTAGTGATTGGACTCGGGGGTGCGAACTTCGTCATCAATGACGCCGCCACGTTATCAGGCATGGCGTTAGCTGCCCTCTTCGGGGTTGCATTAAATCTTGTTTTACCGCAAAAAGATGCCTAAGTTGTGATAAAATAAAATTAAGTTAAGACACAGTAAGTGATAGAGTGCGTAAAAAAGTTTTTCTTTTTTACGCACTTTTTTATGTCTTCTTGGAGGCTGGAATTATGGATTATCTGATTATTGGTTCAGGGGTCATTGGTTCTTTTTTAGCGCATCAGCTCGCCCCGTATGGTTCCGTGGGCGTAATTGAAAAAGAGGCGGATGTCGCCCAGGTTCAAACCACCCACAACAGTGCTCTAGTGCACTCTCCGGTATTAATTAGTCCAGAAAAAGGCACCCTTAAATCCGCCCTTGCCTTAGAAGGTAATCTCTTTTATCAAACGTACGCTGAAAGCTTAGGGGTTCCGGTTTTAAAAAACGGGGCCTTATTGATTGCGAAGACGGCCCAAGAGATGGAAGAGGCTTTAAAAATCGCTGAAGAAGCGAAAGCGAGAGGGATGGATGCTTTTGAAATCTTATCAGGCGCAGCCATGAAGATGCTTGAACCGAATCTTTCAGATGATATCGTCGGCGGGTTAAGACTCCCCACCGCGATGACCGCAGATACTTATCAACTTTGTCAGGTTTTAAAAAAATCGGCCGAAGGTCACGGGGCTGAGTTTCACTTCAATGAAAAAGTAAGGGCCATTACATGGGTTAATGACATCTTTGAAGTCGTCACTCAAGAAGATACGTATTATGCGAAACATGTGATTAATGCAGCGGGAACTTATGCCGAAAAAGTGGCGGCCATGATTGAAAAAAACGTCCCCTATCAAATGCGTCCCAATCGAGGAGAGTACTTAGTTCTAGGTAAAGAGGCCACTAAACTCGTTAAACATACGCTATTTCCGGTCCCCTCAAAAATATCAAAAGGCATCCTCGTCATTCCCCAGCCTGATGGCACGATTCGGCTTGGTCCGACGAGTCACTTTCAAACATCCTTAGACGATGATACCGTCTTAGAAGACGGCCTTCAAGAAGTGAAAGAGGGGGTCAATCAACTCGTTAAAAACATTCCTTATCACCACGTCATAAAAACATACGTTGGGATCCGTTCTAGTACGACCTATAAAGATTTTTATATTAAGCGTTCAACTGAATTCACAAACTTTATTCATGTTGCGGGAATTGATTCCCCCGGGGTGACCGCAGCCCCAGGAATTGCTCGGTATGTGGCTGAAGAAGTCTTAGGATTAAAACACCGTTAAGGCGGTGTTTTTTTTGTTATAATGAAGCCTATGGAAATCATTCAGCTTAAAGAATACATCGTCGAGTTTGACCCCATCCAACATCAGTACCGCGTCAATAATCAAAACGTCATTAGTGTGACGCAACTGATTGATGAGGTCTTAGGGAAACCGTACAAGAATGTCGATCCCGGTATCTTACAAAAAGCGGCCGAAAAAGGGACCGCTCTTCATGACATGATTGAACGTTATGAGACAAAGGGCGAGAAAACAGCATCGTCTGAGTTTCGCGGTTACATGGCCTTAAAAGGCCAACACCAAATTGAAGTCTTAGAAAATGAAAAAATCGTCGTCATTGAAGCGTATGGCGTCCCGATTGCAGCTGGCCGTTTTGATATGGTGGTGAAAAGTCCCTACATGGACGGATTTGGGATTGTTGATGTGAAGCGGACGCTTAATCTCAACGAAGAGCGCTTAAAGCTACAGCTCAATTTATATAAACGCGGTTACGAACAAACCTATAAGAAAAAAATCAAATATTTAAAATGCATGCACATTAGAAACCATTATTTTAATTATGTGGACGTCTTAGTTGATCCTTTATATACCGAATCGATGATTGAAAAATATCTCATCAAACATCCAATTAAATACTAAAAAACCACCCAATGGGTGGTTTTATTTATTAAACATCATTTTTTCTGAATCAAAGGCGAGGGTCAAGAGATAAACGCCGATTCCAAGTAAGGTCAAGTTTGAAAGAATCGTAAAGGTCAATTGCGGAATGGAGATTGATAAGTCAAACACCGCGGTCAAACTTTGAACCGAGTTATAAATCGGAATCAAGTAAAACCATAGATTGGTTTGACTAGTGCCAAACAAGGACGTTACGCCCACTAAATAAATCACAATCATTAAAGGCGCGGCTAGGGTGGCGGCTTCTTTAATCGATTTGGCGTAAGCACTTATTAAAGATAGCAAGACCACAAAGATCAAGACAGTCGTCACGATAATCACAAACAACAATAAATAGGTTTCAAGCCCATAAATGGCTAAGGTAAATGAATCATCGCCCACCAGTTGCGGCAAGGATAACATCACCCCTAAAAAACTTGAAGACGCACTGACTAAAGCCGTAATCGATAAGGCAATGATTTTTCCTAAAGCGATTTGGGACCGTGAAGTGGGGGTAGCGAGTAAGGTTCCCATCGTATTTCTTTCTTTTTCACCGGCAATCGATTCAACTGCAATGGCTTGAGAACCACTGAATAAGAAAATCATCAATAAAAAAGGGACTAATCCGGTGACAAACTGTCTTGAAAAATCAGCAGCGGTGGCTTGATTATAAGAAACTTCCACGGAGCGGTTGATATCAAACTTATTAGAGATTTGACGCTCAAAGGCATTTAACATCCCGGTGTAGTATTGATAGATCGCGCCTGATTCTTCAGCGGCCGAATTATAAAAGATTTCAACATGCGGAGCCGGGAGGCCGGAAGCAATGTCATACGCCACCATATTCGCATAAAAATCCGCTTCAAAAACAATGTATAAATCCAAAGTTCTTTCTTCAACGTCTTGAATCCGGTCATCATTTTCTGATGTTAAGAACTGTACATCGAGGGGCGATTCAAACTGATCATGGATAAAACTGAGTTCTTCAGGGAAATTGACGACGGAGACTTGATAAATATAACTGTCATCCACCTCGCCCACCGAGGCCCCAACATTCCCAATCACGGTATACAAGATATAGATGAAGACGCCGGGGAGGAGTAAGGTCGATAACATCCGGCGGTCGGTGAAGAATCGTTTGAGTTCTTTATTAATCAACGTTTTTAGCTTAAACATGAGATGTCATCCCTTCTTCAAAGAGTTTAAAGAATACATTTTCCAACCGGTCAACTTTTAATAAGTCTTCCACCGATTCAGAAAGCCGCATCTGGCCATAAATAATAATGCCCACTCGGTCACACAATTTTTCCACAAGTTCAAATATATGCGTCGACAAGATGATAGTTTTTTCTTCTTTTTTTAAAGTCAACAAGAAATCCGTTACGGTCTTCGCCGTTAAGATATCAAGGCCATTTGTCGGCTCATCAAAGATGATCACTTGCGGGTCGTGGATGATGGAAATAACCAATGAAACTTTTTGTTTCATCCCCGTCGATAAATCTGCTACTTTAACTTCTTTAAAAGGCTCAATCCCAAATTGATCAAAGAGTTTAATCTTACGTTCAGCCAGGGTTTTTTCATCCACCCCGTGAAGCCGTCCAAAGTAATCAAATAAATAATTGGGGGTAAAAAAGTCATCGAGTTTAAGTTCACTGGTTAAAAACCCAATCTTACTTCTGACTTGACCCGGGTTTTCTTTCACACTGATGCCGTCAATAAACGCATCCCCCGAATCGGCTTTTATTAAAGATGCCATGATTCTAAGGGTTGTGGTTTTACCCGCACCATTAGGACCTAACAGCCCATAGATTTCTCCTTTGTTAACGGAAAAAGACAAATCATCAACGGCCACTTTCAGTTTGGTTTTAGTCTTTTCAAGTTTTTGTTGTTTCTTAGAAAGCTTGAATGTTTTTCTTAAGTTCTTTACTTCAATCATGAAAACGCCTCACATTCGTATAATTATGATATGCCATTATATCGTACTATGATATATCATACCATGATATAAAAATTGTGCAATCCATTTTGATGGCTTTTATGATTTCTTGCCTTTTATATATCATCATGCTATATTATACATGGTGATGACATGAAAAATCAAAATAAAGTGCAATATCCCATTTTAGGTTTTCTTATCCAGTATCCCATGAGTGGGTATGCCCTCAAAAAACAGATGGATGTATCTGTCGCGAATTTTATGAGTCCGAGCTTTGGGAATATATATCCAACGCTTAACCGCCTTAAAGAAGCAGGGATGATTGAAGCCATACCCCAAAAGGATGCGCGCAAGAAAGTAATCTACCATGCCACTGAAAAAGGAAAATCACATTTTTTAACATGGATGCGGGGAAAACCTGAAGACCCCTTTTTAGCCCAGGTATATTTCATGAACTTGATTTCAAAAAAAGAACGTGCAAAGTTGATTCAGTCATACATAGAAGAAAAGACCTCCACCGTTAAACATTTAGAGGATTTAGAAAAAAGGTATCGAAAAGAGATGGGGCATTACGCTCATCAAACCCTTACCTATGGAAAGTATATCTACACCCAAGAAATCACTTTTTACAAAGGAATGTTAGAAGGAGAAAATCAGTGAGTTATTTAGAAGTCAAAGATCTTGTAAAAAGTTATGGAACACTTAAAGCTGTTAAAGGCATCAGTTTTAAGGTCGAAAAACAAGCCTTTTTCGCTTTTTTAGGACCTAATGGTGCTGGTAAAAGCACCACGATCAATATGATTTCGACGCTCTTAGAAAAAGATGGTGGCTCCATTTCAATCAACGGCCACCTCATTGGAAAAAATGATAATGCTATTCGGAAAGAAATCGGCATTGTTTTTCAAACGAGCATGCTCGATGATTTATTATCTGTCAAAGAAAACTTAGAAATCAGAGGTCGCTTTTATGAGATGTCAAAAGCGAAACTCAAAAGCCAGATTAAAAAACTCACTGAGGAACTCTCAATGGGTAATTTCATCGATCAAAAATATGGGAAGCTTTCAGGCGGCCAACGCCGCCGAGCTGATATTGCTCGGGCCCTCATCAATGAACCCAGTTTATTGATATTAGATGAACCCACCACTGGGTTAGACCCAAAAACCAGAGAAGAAGTATGGACCTACATCGAAGAACTTAGATCGCGTCAGATGACCATCTTTTTAACGACGCACTACATGGAAGAAGCTGCTAAAGCTTCTCATGTAACCATTATCAATCAAGGGGAAATTGTGGCGGAGGGAACGCCGACTGAACTAAAACGAAAATATTCATTTGACCGTGTTCGCCTTAGTGGTAAAAAGACAAAAATCAAGGCGGTCTTAAAAGAAAGAAATATTCCTTTTGTATTAAAAGATGATGTGATTGAAATAAAACAGTCGAGTCTTGATAGTATCGAGTTATTGACTATCTTAAGATCTAATTTAGAATCATTTGAAGTGCTTCAAGGTTCAATGGATGATGTCTTCATAACCTTAACAGGGAAGGAGCTCAATGGATGAGAAGTATCACGACCTTAGTGAAAAGGAATTTACTGAATTACTTTTATGATCCTTCTACCGTCTTTTTTTCTTTCTTATCGGTTTTTATACTAGTTGGTGTTTATACCCTATTTCTTGGAACCTTACAAGTTAACGATGTTCAGTTTTCAGTGGGTGAGATTGAAGGAATTCGCTGGTTGGTAAATGCGTGGTTAATCGCAGGACTTTTAACGGTCACAAGTTTTACAGTACCACTTTCTATTTCTAGCAATATGGTGAGTGATTTAGAAAAAAGAGTTTTTGATGACTTTTTAGTCGCTCCAATCAAGCGGTCTAGTATTGTCTTTGGTTATGTCCTAAGTGCTTTTTTAATTGGGGTCTTAATGACGACCTTAACTTTTTTTGTGGGTCAACTCTTCTTAGTCATCACAGGGGGAGAGTGGTTAAATATAGGCGCCCAGTTTACGATGTTAGGGTATATCGTCTTATCTAACATGATTTTTTCAAGCGTCAGTTTTTTTATTATTTCATTCATCAAAAGCACGGCGAGTGTTAACGCCGTAAACACCATCATTGGGACTTTGTTAGGTTTCTTGGCTGGTATTTACGTCCCTCTAGCTGCACTTTCAGAGAATTTAGGAAACATCTTAAAGTTAAATCCGGCGGCTCAAATGGTAGTGTTATTTAGAAAAACAATGATGAAGGCTCCGTTGGAGCTTGTTTTTGAAGGGGCCCCTCAGTCTGTTCAAGAAAGTTATATGAACATTTATGGCGTTAATTTAGAAATTTTCAATGTCATCTGGTCTCCTTGGATGATAATGGCCTATGGACTTTCGTTTGGTGTTTTAATACTTTTTATCAGTATTTTTAGGCTTAACCGATATAAAAAATAAAAAGACTTTCAAGGGTTAGTCCCATGAAAATCCTTCAAAAATGACATTATCACAATGTTTAAGAGCGTCTAAGGACGCTTTTTTTGATTGGGCGGTGTAAACGATTAAGGGTCTTTTTAAGCGCGCTTTTCTGACCCAGGGTTTAGAAAGATGATTTAAATCATAGACGATATAATCAGGTTGGATAAAAAGATTCCTCACCATCCGGGATAGCCCCCATTTTTTAATCGGCTTCATTTTAGAATCTTCAAACATACCACTAATTTGACCGCGGATGATCGCTGGGTTAAGCTTTTTAATCAACTTAACAATATTGGGATCAAAAGATTGTAAGGTATAAAGGCCTGCGTAGTCTTGTAAGGTTTCAATCACCGCTTTGGTTAAAGATACATAGGGACTTTCAGACTTAATTTCAATCAACAAAGGGACCCGGCCATCAATGACTTTAAGCACGGTTTCTAGGGTGGGAATCGTTTCGGACGTTTTTTTAAGGAACGTCGTTTCTAAGGTTTCAACGGTTTGATGATAGATGGGCCCACTCAATGCCGTCAAACGGTCCAGTGAACCATCATGAAAGACCACCGGAATCCCTTCTAAAGAGGCTTGAACATCGAGTTCAATGGGAAGGTCTAGAGCGATGGCTTTTTCAAACGCAGATAATGAATTTTCACACGAAGTCTCATCATGGAGACCTCGGTGAGCGATCGGTTTTTGGGTTAAAAAATCTAGGTTTTTCATTAGAACTCCTCAGGACCATTGTAGTCGATTTTGATTATTCTTGCATAAAAAAGAAGGTCAAGTGACCTTCAAAAATAGGAGGACGAGTTAACATCCACAGCTATCATAACGCTTATTTATTTGATTCCCATCAATCCTGCGTTAATTCGATGTTAAGATGGTAAAGGCCAGGGCTTTTCATTTTTTATAAAATCGTTATAATAGAAATGCAATCCTTCTTAAAGGAGTCCATTATGTATCACGTATTGCTTTATTATCACTATACCCGAATCGAAGACGTTGAAAAAATCGTCAGTGAGCATCGACAGTTTTGTCGTGAGCATGATATTTTAGGGCGGATTTATTTCACCGAAGAAGGGGTGAACGGTACGGTCTCAGGTAGTGAAGAATCCATTGAGAACTATAAAACCATGATGATTCATCACCCCTTATTTAGAGGCATCACTTTCAAAGAAAGTACCAATGATAATCATACGTTTCAATCGTTAAGAATTAAATACAAAAAAGAATTGGTCAACTTATCCTTAGAAGATGATGTCGACCCTAAAGTCTTAACGGGCCATTACTTAACCCCTGAAGACTTTATTGACTATATCGATCAACCTAACACCGTGATCATAGATGCACGAAACGATTATGAATCAAAAATGGGGTATTTTAAAGGGGCTTTAAGACCCAACATCAGAACCTTTAGAGAACTTCCTAATTGGGTTAGAAATCATAAAGAAGAGCTTGAGGGTAAAACCATCGTGGCGTATTGCACCGGCGGTGTTCGGTGTGAAAAGTTCACGGGTTGGCTCAAACGTGAAGGTTTTGAAGATGTTCATCAGCTTCATGGAGGCATTCAAACCTATGGAGATTCGAATCAAACGCTCGGAAAATACTGGGAAGGTACGATGTATGTTTTTGATGACCGCATCAGTGTCCCCATCAACAAAGTAACTCCCACCGTCATTGGAAAAGACCACTATACGAAAGAAGCCTGCAACCGGATGTTTAACTGCGGAAATCCCCAATGCAATGAACAAATCTTTGGGTCACAGGCTCACCAACATGAACATCTAAGCGGATGCAGTTTATACTGCTCGATGCATCCGGAAAATCGCTACGTCATGACGATGGACCCTGAAGAAGTCCTAGTCTTAAAAGAAAACCTCAGAAATAAGTACCGCTCTAACGAAATCAAAAGACCCATCCACAACGCCTTACAATCCTTCTATTAAGAGGGATTTTTTTCTAGAAGGTGTAAGTTTATAGCTCTTTTGATACAATAAGTCTTGGAGGCGTTATGAAAAGTATTCAATCGCTAATCGCATACGGAATTAAACATCGATTGTGTGAAGAATCCGACCTTATCTACATCGCCAATCAATTGGCTGATTTATTTAAGGTAGAGCCTAATCAGGCCTTTTATGATCTTCCCATCACCCTTGAATCCTTTGACGATATTTTTAATCCTCTTTTTGAAAAAGCCCTAAACCTCGGGCTGATCGAAGAGGATTCAGTGCATGAAAAAGATGCCTTTGAAGCCAAAGTCATGGACCTTTTAGTGATGCGTCCAAGCGGCATGCAAAAACACTTTAATAAACTCTATCTCCAAAGTCCAAAAGAAGCCACGGATCAATTTTATGCCTGGGCTCAAGCCTCCAATTACATCAAAACCCAGCGGATGGAGAAAAACATTCCCTTAACTTTGAATACACGTTATGGAGAGATAAAAGGGACGATTAATTTAGCAAAGCCAGAAAAAGATCCCAAAGCCATCGCTGCCGCCTCAAGTTCAAAGGGACAATTTCCGGCCTGTCATTTGTGTAAAGAATATGTCGGACTCAATCAAGTCGGTCATCCCCCCCGGGCTAATCACCGGATGATTCAGTTGAAACTTAATCAAGAAAACTTCTTTTTTCAATTCTCGCCCTATGTTTATTATCATCAACATGCCATCATCATCCATGAAGAGCATATTCCGATGAAGATGACCCAAGACACCTTTAAGCGTTTGTTTGATTTTGTCGACCAGTTCCCGCATTATTTTTTAGGCTCTAATGCGGGCTTACCGATTGTCGGAGGCTCTATTTTATCCCACGAACACTATCAAGGGGGCTATGCCGATTTCCCGCTTGATCACGCCCACGTATTAAAACAAATTTCCCATCCCACACTTAAGGTAGAGCTTATTGATTGGCCTCTTAGTGTAATTCGCTTAAAAAGTAAGTCTAAAGAAGCCATCATCGAGATGGCCCACCAAATCGACCAAACCTGGCAAGCCTATTCTAACGAAGCCCTTGATATCATCGCTTACACCGATCAACGTCATAATGCTATCACTCCAATTGCAAGAAAAATAAAAGATGAATACGTCTTGATGATGGCGCTTAGAAATAACCGGACCAGCGAAACCTATCCAGAAGGTATCTTCCATATTCATGAGAATAATGAAGCCATTAAAAAAGAAAATATTGGGCTCATTGAAGTCATGGGCTTAGGGGTCTTACCGGGCCGTCTCGCTTTAGAGTTACCTTATGTTGAAGAAGTCTTAAAAGGCCAATCACCGATAAATCAATTATCAACCCCCATGCAATTATGGACGGAATCGATCAAAGCTAAACAACCTCAAGAAATATCACTAAACTGGATTCAAGAAGAAGCGATGCAGACCTTTGTCAGAGGGCTAGAAGATTGTGCGGTCTTCCCTCACAATGAAGAAGGGTTAAAAGCTTTCACATTATTTATTCAAGAAGCCACTCAATAAAAAAGCCTCGACAGATGTCGAGGCTTTTTATTTATCTTACTTTTTTCATGAACGCTTTTAGTTCATTGGTTTTCGGAGCGTCTAAAATCTTCGGGGTTCCTTGTTCGATGATGTGTCCATTTTCCATAAAGACGACATAGTTGGCGAAGTCTTTAACAAAGCTAATGACGTGCGTCACTAACACAAAGTCTTTACCGAGTTCTCTCAGTTCTTCGATTGCTTTTAAGACTTCGTCTGTCAAAATCGGATCCAGCGAAGCGGTGGGTTCATCTAAGAAAATAATATCGGGATTTAAGCTGAGGGCTCTCGCAATCGAGGCTCTTTGGGCTTGTCCCCCGGATACATTTTTTGGGATTTTATCCATCTGATCATCGAGCTTTAAGAGCTTTAAATTGTCTTCTGCAATCTGATTGGCTTGTTCTAAAGAAAAGCCTCTGGTTTTTTCTAAAATTAAACTGATGTTTCTTTTTAAGGTCAGATGGGGAAATAAATTATGGGATTGAAAGACAAAACCTACGTGTTTTTTATAATCCTCATCGTGGATGACGTCATAATCATTTACGAAGATTTCACCTGAAGTGGGTTTTTCTAAGCCCGCCATTAAACGAATGAGGGTTGATTTTCCTGATCCTGAGACGCCTAAGAGCGCCACGGCGTTATATTTTTCTAAAACAAGATTAAGTTGATGCAAGACCTCAACATCGTAAGTATGGGACACATTTTTAAGTTCTATTTTCATAGTCCATACCGCCGATCGATGTATTTAGTAAATTGAGACAAGGGGATGGTGATGATTAAATAAAGCCCCCACATCAATAAAAATCCTTCCACAAATCGGAAGTTATTATTCGTCATTTGCGTGATTTCATAAAAGAGTTCACGGTAGGTGATGACATTGAGTAAAGCACTCCCTTTGATGATTAGTGAAAAATTATTCATCAATGGAGGCATCAACATTCTGACGACTTGAGGAATGATGATGTAGCGATATCGTTGATACCCACTGAATCCAAATAAATCCATCGCCATGTATTGCTCTTCACTGATAGAACCAAAGGTAGACTTAAAGATATTCGTCATGTAAGGCGTGATATAAATAATTAATCCTAAGGTCCCTGTTGCGGTCCGGTTAAAGGTACCTAACGCCGGTCCGACCACGAAGGCCATGATCATAATCATGACGAGCAGAGGGGTTCCATAAATGATTTCAGTAAAGACATCGGTGAAGGCTTTAAAGAACTTTAACTTAGATTGAGTCAATAAGTAAAAGATAAAGCCTAAGACCAAGCTGCCAACGAGTGCGATGAACGAGACCCAAATGGTATTCAGAAATCCCGATTGGATGTTTCCCCAATAAGGTTCGATGGCGGACAGTTGAAAAGGGCGTAGCTGTCTTGATACGATTAAAATCGCAAACAAGACAAACACGCCCAAGGCAAATATATAAGATACGGGTTTAGAGTCTAAAACTCTACGCAATTGATTTTTATTAGTCTTCATCGATGAAGAAATCGAGTCCAAATCTCTCTAATACAAATAATACAGCGGCTTCCCAGTCATTGGGATCTAAAGTGTTGACATTCCATTTGGCTCTTAAGTCATCATACACGCCACCCGTTTCACTCATGGCGGCTACAAATTCATTGAGTTGCGCTAATAATTCATCTTCGCCTTTACGAACGCCCATTCCAATTGGAGATGAAATCCATGGGGACCAAACGATGATGGTATCTTCAGGATTTGCAATGTGTCCTCTTACGACCGGGAAGGCACTCATCACAAGAATATCTGCTTGCCCTTGAACGACATTTAATGTCGCGGCCGCTAAGTCAGTGGCGATGATGACTTCAGGTCTTTCAACGTCAGTTCTAGTAAATGGCGGTGCGGCTGAAATTTGGCCCGTAATTCCGGTAAAACGTGCTCCAGGAATTGCCTCTAAATCAGCAGTGGTAGAATCTTCTGTGAGGCCATTGGCTTCTGCAAAGGCACGGTTGACTAAACTTGGAATTTTAAAGTAAAAGTAAGTTTCAGAAAAATTGATGGCTTCGGCTCTTTCGGGGGTGTTACTCATCGAAGCAAGGATGACATCGATTTCGCCTGAATTAAGTGAAAGAATTAAACTCCCAAAATTGGTGTTCACAATTTCCACTTCTCTGCCTAAAAATTCTCCAAGCGCTAACGCCACATCAACACTAATGCCGATGGGTTCACCCTCACTGTTTTGGGTTTCAAAGGGCGGGAAACGTAAATCCATGCCCACTCTTAATACTTCTTGATCTCTGGCTCCTCCGCAGGCGACCAATGCAAACATCGAGATTGCAAAGAGGCCTACGACTAATATTCTTTTCATTAGGGGTTTCTCCTTATTTTTTTAATGTTAGGTCAATTATAGCCAAGGTAGAGCATTGAACCAAAAGATATACTCATAAAAAATAAGTCTAATCTTCTTTTTCATCCAAAATCTGTCTTAAAAGGCTCGGTCGATCGGTCATAATACCGTCCGCCCCTTTTTCAATCAGCTCTCTCATCACGTCTTCGTCATTGATGGTCCAATAGTGAATCGCTAATCCGTGAGCTTTGGCCGCCCGCATAAACGTCGACTGGGTTAAATCAAAAACACTGAAGGTCATGGGAATAGCTAATAAAGCCGGCCGTTCAAAAGAAAAAAGCGATAATCCGGCTCTGGATAAAAAATAAAAGACGCCCACTCCGTTATTTTGCGGGGCATAATAAAAAACATCTTTTTCTTCTTGCAGGGTTTTAAAAGCCTCTACGACCTCGATATGAAAACTAACTAAGACCGCTCGATCTAACGCGTCATACGCTTCAAGAAGGACAATCACGGCCTCTAAGGCGCTCAGCCCAAGATCTCCTTGCTGTTTGATTTCAATGCTCATCAGACTCTCAGGAAAGGCAATAAGAATATCTTCAAGCGACGTCACTAAGAATTTTTCTGGATGCCGAGCGGATATCCCTGGAGGATAAGAGACGTCTAAAGGGGTCACGGTTTGACCCAAATAATTAGTATAACGAATCAATTCGCCCGATACGTTATAGCCATTCGCTGAAGGCACAATAATGTTTTCAAACCCAAAATCCACTTCATCATTGACTAAATCGGTGTAATTAATTTCTGAGACTAAGGCGTTTTGAAGATTGGATTTACGGTCTAAAGTCCGGTCATGCGACAAAATGACGATCCCATCTTTCGTGAGATTGACATCCATTTCCAAGACCACCTTAGGATCTACTGAAAAAGCATTATAATAGGCTTCAAGGGTGTTATCAGGAAACTCAAATTGACCGCCGCCATGCGCGACAATCATGGTTTCATTGGATTTCAAGAAGGGATTATTTTCGACCATTTGGGGCTTTGGAATGATTTGAACCAAGAGCCAAACCGTGATAACGATGGCCAATATTTTTAGTTTCATTGGTTTTTACCTCTAAATAATTATATCAAAAAGGCGTTATTATTGAGAAATGACGAAGACTTATATATAGTGATGATGAGGATAAAAAATGATTGATTTCAAGGCATTAGAAAAATTAAATGATTTAGATTTAAAAGTCGTTATCACCGGCGCGAATTCAGGCATTGGCTACGAAGCGATGCGATTTTTAGCCGTGAGAGGGGCTCATATTATTTTTGGGGCTCGTTCTTTAGCCAAAGCCGATGAAGCCATCGCTAAAATTGAAGCCGTATACAAGCGGCCTAAAATCGAATTTGTCCCTTTAGATTTAGGGGATAACGATAGTATTTTCGCTTTTGTTGATAAGGTGAAAGAGACCTTTGATTCTATCGATATATTAATTAATAACGCGGGAATCATGGCCTTGCCATATGGCAAAACCAAACAAGGCTTTGAACAACAAATGGGCATCAACCATTTAGGACACTTCATCTTAACGCATCAACTCAAAGACCACTTAAGTGAGCAGGCACGGATTATCAATGTCTCCTCGCAAGCAAGCTTACCGGGAAAAATCCAATGGGATGATATCTTTTATGAAAAAAGTGGATATACCCCTTTTAAGAGCTATGCCCAGTCAAAACTTGCAAACGTATTATTCAGTGAGGGATTAGTTGAGTATTTTAAAGGCTCTTCGGTTAAAGTCCTCACGGTTCACCCTGGCCTAGCAAGCACAGGTTTATTTAACCGCAAAGAGAGCTCAAAGGGATTTAAAGTCATCTTTAAACTGTTAGCGCCCTTTGCCTCAAGTGCCGAAAAAGGAGCACGTCCCACGATTGCAGCTGCCTTAGCTAAAGAAGTTAACAGTGGTGATTTCTTAGGCCCCAAAGTCAAAGGGAATCCTCATTTCATCTCCCAAAATGAAAAGAAGAATGCCATTGCGTTAAACCCCTCCAATATCACCAGGTTTTTCAATTGGTCAGAAACCGTCACAGGCCTTTCGTTTAGAGATTAAACGAAAGGCTTTTTTTATTGCTAATTTCTTTTAAATAGTGTAATATTACACTAGGAGAAAGCGATGACTAAAGAGCGTCTTGCCGAACTCACCTCACAATCCCTTCGTTTAATTAGAAATGAATACCATCTTTCTCAAGATGTTTTTTCTGAGATGATTGGGATTACTAAAAAAACCCTCGTTCAAATAGAAAAAGACCGAGCTTTAGCGTCATGGAGTGTGGTTGTAGCGGTGTTAATGTTATTCAGTGATTCTCAGATATTAAAAATGACCCTGAAGGACGATCCGGCCCTTGTTGTCAAATCGATTGTCTTTGATTCAGTGGCGTTACCTAAATCTCAAACCATGGGTGGCCGAATGTTTTGGCGGACTCTAAAAACAGAATCCGGATTTAAAATTCAACAAAATTACTTTTCCAGCCATTACCGCATTGTTGATGGGATGGGGCGAAGGTTCATCTCAAGTTATGAAAAAGGCCAGGTAGAAAGCTGGCTTAAAGAAATCTTAAAGGAGACGAGCGATGAAAAAGAAACTGAGTAGATATGTCTATCGATTTTTCCAAGAAGCACTGAAAGATGCGACTGAGAAGAATATCATTTCAACCCAACAAGAAAAAGATGTTTTAGCCTTTTATGAAGAGAGAAGAGGTCTTGACTTTATTCGAGTCTTGGTTTCGATCGGATCGATTTTGATTGGTCTTGGGGTCTTGTTATTCATTGCAGGAAACTGGGAAGTTATTTCAAATCCCTTTAAAGTCATCATTATCTTAGCCTTCTTGGCTGCCTCGATGGCAAGTTCATATCTAACTTCAAAGAAACGACCCATCACTTCGCAAGCCTTATTATATTTAAGTGTTCTCATTTTTGGGGCGGGGTTATTCCTAATTAACTTAGCCTATAACTTTAATGTCGAAGCCTATACCATTAATTTTGTTTGGGCGCTCGGGGCCTTATTATTAAGTAGTGTCTATAAAGATACCATCTTGTTTGTCTTTGCGCATTTCCTCGCATTTTTATTC
>JAGYII010000008.1 GCA_018402725.1 Candidatus Izemoplasma sp.
TCCAAAATTATTAGCCTGTACCCAATCTGCTGTTTTTAATAGTAAAAATGGAACCATAAAGCCAAGAGCAGTCGCAATCGTGACGGTAAATAAGAGCGCTAAACTGATGACAAAGGTTAAATTAATATCTCCTTGCCATAGGTAAACAATGATACCCGCACCAATTCCAAGCATGATGCCCATGGTAAATCCAACTAAGACTTCTTTCGCCCACTGTTTAATAAACCGAGGGAAATCAATTTGGCCGAGGGCTAAGGCTCTCGTGAAAATGGTGGATGATTGGGTGCCGACATTACCCCCCATATCCATCACTACGGGAATAAAAAAGGCCAGGGCGGTGATGGTCATTAACGTTTCTTCAAATTGTTCAATGACCGATCCTGCAATCATTCCTCCGGCTAAGGTGATAAGTAAAAAAGGCACGCGTACTTTCCAAATTTGCCATAAAGACCCACTCACAAGTATTTTGGACCGGTCAGTTTCTTTATTGTTGAACTCTAAAAAGCCGGATGTCGTCAGTTCTCGATCAATGGCTTCTTCTTCCAAAATATCGATAGCATCATCCACGGTGACTACCCCAATTAAACGATCATCTTTATCAACTACTGGGACCGCTAATAAATCAGAATCTTGGAGTAATTTAGCCACATCTCCATCATTTTGATAGACATACGCTTTGACTGGACTTTCAATCATGATGGTGTCGATGAGGGCGCTTGGGTCGGCGATGATGAGGTCTCTTAGTTCAATCATTCCAAGAAGTTGACGCGTGGCATTGGTTACGTATAAATGATAAATGGTTTCAACATCCGCGGCGGATTTACGAATTCGGTTGAGTGCTTCTTCACACGTGATTCCTTTTTTAAAGGAAATATATTTCGGAGTCATGATATTACCTGCAGACCCTGAAGGATATCCCATGACCAACGTCGTCAGTTCTTTTTCTTTTTTCGAAAGAGACTGAACTAAATATTTAGCCACCTTCGCGGGAAGTTCATCCATCAAGGCCACGCGGTCATCGGGTTCTAAGTTACTAAAAAAACGTAACGCTTCAGCATCCGTAAAGTTTTGAATCAACTCTTGTTGAATGTCAGGCTCGATATATTCAAACACTTCAAGTGCCCGATCTTTGTTTAGTAAACGAAAGACCACACTTTGTTTTCCTGGTTCTAAAACTTCAATGATGTCGGCGAGGAAAAAAGGCTCTAAGGAGTTGGCTTTTTGCTTAAGGAGATCGAGTTGTTGATCGTTAATGAGTCGTCTAAATTCTCTTAAGACTTCTAATTTTTCGTGTTCCATCGCCGCTCCTTTAATGCTTTATTTTGCTAACCAGGTTTTTGCAGCCTGGAGTTCTAAGTCAGTGATACTGTGGCCCTGATCACTCGTAAAAAGGGTCACTTCGGCCCCTGCATCTTCTAAGTCTTTTTTCAGCTGCAACGCTTCATTGTAAGGACAAATAGGATCGTTACTCCCTGCCCCAATGAATACGTCTAACCCTTTTAAATCATTGGGTTTAATCGATTGATAAGGAACCATGGGATGAAGTAAAACGGCCTTTTGAATCCGTTTTTCATTATGGTACAAGAGGCTTGCGATAAAGTTAGCTCCGTTTGAATACCCTAAAGCGACCGCTGCTTGCTCTGGGACTTTTTTTTGATCAAGTAAATTTTGTAATTCATTCATATAGCGACTGGTTCGTTCGATTAAATCTTGCTCATCAAATACCCCGGGTCGTATCCGTTTAAAAAACCTTAATAAACCGTGTTCATTAACTTCACCCCGGAAAGAAAGGTATCCTGCTTTTTCATCCAATAATGCCATTAAGCCTAAAAGGTCGTATTCGTCCCCACCCGTCCCATGAAAAAGTAAATATAAAGGATGGTGATCTAACCCTTTTGATTCAATATATTCCATCATACCCTCCCTTCATCTTGAAGGATGCTTAAATAATGTAATTGTTCACTATTTATATTATAATACATGTATCTCATATCCGAGGAGGAATGCATGAAAAACGTTGGAAAGAAAGATGCAAACTTACGTTATTTAGCCGCTGCAGTTTTAATCATTATTTCTATCTTCACAAATGCTAACTTAAGTGTATCCATTGGTTTATACGTCACTGCGTTGGTCTTGATCGTGACCGGCTTAGTGGGCTTTTGTGGCCTTTATAAACTCTTTGGCATAGATACATGTCCCTTAGATACTAATAAAAAATAGATCCTTCGGGATCTATTTTATTTTAATCATACCTCTAAAGCCGCGCGTACTGTAATATGAATCGGCTCCGTTATGATACGTAAACGTTCTTCCATAGCGGGCATCCGCAAATAATGCGCCCCCTAATGCTCTGATCGGTTCAGGGGTTAAAATCCAGCTGGATGTTTTTTCATCGTGAACTTCAAAGGTTTGAAGCTCGCCATACACTTTTTCATCACATAACCTAATTCCCATCGAATCCGCCATTTCAAGGGCTGATGAATCTGGTGGGAATTTTTTTCTTTTTAACCGGGCTTCCTTGTCGTAACAGCTGTTTATCCGCCCTTTAGGCGTTTCTTTAGAACTGTCGATGATGATCCATGCTTCTTCAATTACGTATAAGTCAGGTTCACCGCCGGTCTCTTCCATCTTCTCAATTTGAACTTAAATAGAATTAGATGTTGGTGATAGTTCTCCCACGTGACGCTCGGGTGACGGTGAGGTTTTGCTTAAACCGGGTTTTTAAAATCGTCAATAGTTCCATTTTACTTTTGCATTCTTCCCCAATTTTTGATAGATAGGTTTCATTCTCTCTTCATTAACATGGTCAAGATATTCTTCTAACTCCCCACCATTTTAATCCACTGTCTCTTTTTCGTTATAGCTGAAGGCTTGTTTTTCAGATGTCACTAATCCAAAGGTGATGTTGAGATGAAGATGATCGGGGATGAAAATACCGTTTTTAAGATGGTTACTTACATAGATGACATCTAAGGCCACGGGATCGTCAGCTTAATCTCTCATAAACACTAATCCCGGTCTCTTCAGCCGCTTCTTTAAGCGCCACCTCTAAGCAATCTTCCATCCCATCGTGATGGCCCCCAAACCAGCCCCATGATTGGTAAATATTATGAAAACCGAATAAGACTTTCGTCCGGCTCCAGTTCGCCAGTAAAGACCGATGAAGTGAGGTGACCTGCTAAGTTAGAACGTTCTAAAACATCGAATTTCTTTCAATGAATTGAAGCATCAGCGCTTGATCCGTTTTTTCTTGTTCGGTCGTAGCTTTATAATTTTGGATGGTTTTTAAGTAATGCACTACATCGCCCCCTTTGCGAGATGATTGATACCCACCTCATCCAGTTTAAATACAGTCCACTTATCTTGGGCTATGGCCCCGAGTTTGAGATAAAAATCAATGCTCGGTTGATTCCAGTTTAAGCACCACCACTGAATTTTACAGCAGCCTTTTTCTTGAGCAATCTTCGCAAGCTCTTTAAACATCTTTTTACCGATTCCTTGGTTTCTAAAAGGTTCCTTAATGAAGATGTCTTCTAAATATAAGCCTGGTTTTCCATAAAAGGTCGAGTAGTTATAAAAGTAAAGCGCAAAACCTACTTCTTTGTCATCAACTACGGCGAAAAAGACGTCAGCATACCCTTGATTGAAGATGGTTTCCCTTAAGGTTTCTTCGGTGGCCGTTACGGAATCAATCATTTTTTCATAGATAGCGAGTTCTTTAATAAAACTTAAAATTAAGGGCACATCTTTTTCAGTGCCTTTTCGAAAACGTAGATTCATCGATAACTCCTTTAAGGTAGTTCAATCCATTCACTGGATGCTTTTTTGATTCGGTCGAGTAAGGCTTCACCCATCGATTCATGGGCCACCAGATAAATATCTTCAACGTCTCGGTCATCCATGTCTCTTAAGGCCGCATAAAGTTCAGAGGTCATCGAATTAAGATCATGAATGGAACCGATGGTTCGCAAGTGGAGGGTTTTAAAGTGATGTGCCCACTCTTGAGTACAGATGACTCCTTTGGAAGGGGACTGAGTCTGATGAATATAAGGCACCACTGAACTGATTTGACCGAGAATAGCGTGAAGCATTCCTTGAGGTTGATAATGCCGATATTTCATTCCAGGAGATTTAGGGGTTTCAAGAGGTGATAGCGGATTGGACTTTAAAATAGGATGTCCGACGACATTTTCAATCATCGCTTGGGTTACAAAACCAGGACGAAGAATCGTCCAGGGTAATGATGAAATATCGAGGACCGTAGATTCAATCCCTAAGGTGCTTTCACCCCCATCAATCATGGCCTCGATCTTGCCATTAAGATCTTTAAAGACATGACTAAAGCGGGTGGATGAAGGCTTACCCGATAAGTTCGCCGAAGGGGCGGCTAAAGGAACGTTCGCTTCTTTAATAATCTTTTGCATCACCGGATGACTCGGCATCCGGATGGCCACGGAATCTAAACCGCCGGTGGCTTCTTTAGGAACCAAATCACTTTTTTTGAAAACCAAGGTAAGGGGCCCTGGCCAAAACTCATCCATCAGCTTACTAACGCCCGCAGGGATTTCTCTTACAAGGTTTTTTAACATCGCTCTTTCGGCGATATGTAAAATTAAAGGATTGTCAGATGGGCGTCCTTTGGCTTCATAAATCTTCTCAATCGCAGAAGGGTCAAGTCCATTTCCTGCTAAGCCATATACCGTCTCCGTGGGTAATACACAAAGACCGCCCGATTTGATAAGGGCGGCAACGGTTTTTATATCTTCTTTTTTTAAAAGGCCTGCTTGATAGATTTTGGTTTGAATCATCGAGTTCTAGTTTTCCTTCACTTTGCGTTGATTAAATGCAAGACTGCTAAAGACTCTACATGAGAAGTATGAGGAAACATATCATACGCTTTAAGTTCAGTCAGTTGATAGTTTTTAAGCTCATTTAAATTCTTAGCTAAACTGGCAGGGTTACAGGACACATAAATGATTTTCTGAACGCCACTTTCGTTCATGGTTTTTAATGACGATTCGTCAAGACCGCTACGTGGAGGGTCGCACGTAATGACGTCAGGGACTGATTTTTTTAATAGATATTTGAGACCACTTGAGGCTTGGTCTTTCATGAAAATAACGTGATTTAAATCATTGTTTTTCGCATTTTCTTTGGCGTTTTGGATCGAGGATTCATTGATATCAATCCCGGTCACTTTTTCAAGCTCCGTGCCCAACATGAGAGCCAGTGGACCACTTCCAGTGTATAAGTCTACGGCTGTTTTAAACCCTTTAACATGCGTTAAAACATCTTCGTAAATCCGTTTAGCAACCGGTGGGTTCAGCTGAAAGAAAGCCTTTGGGGATAAGTTAAACGTTAGGGGACCTAGTTGTTCTTTAAGCGTCGGTTCACCGGCTAACAGTTCGGTGGTTTCCCCCCATACTTCATGGGTATGGGCTTCATAGTTTTTAGAAATAGATACCCCTTTTACCCCAGGGATATCAAGACATGCTTTCGCTAAGTCTTTGAGTAAGAAATTATAAATAGTTACGATAAATGTCACTTGAATGTCTTGATTAAAGGATGATACCCGGGTCACTAAAGTTCTCAGTAATCCATCTCGGCTTCTTTCATCAAACGCTCTTAAATCAAATGTTTTTAATAGATCAATTATCGCTCCATTGACCCGGTTAATTTCGGGATGATGGACGGGACATGTCCGCATCACAACCGGGGTTTTTGAGTCTTTCTGATAAAGCGCTGTTTGGACTCCATCTTTAGTATTAATCAAAGGCATCTGCGCTTTATGACGATAATAGCGATCGGTAAATCCAGCTTCAACCGGAATAAACTTCACGCTTCTTAATTGAATAGAGGTATATTTTTGAAGGGATTCTTTGACTAAATCAAGTTTGGTTGCGTGCTGTTTGGCGACGGAAAGATGTTGCAGTTGACAGCCCCCACATTGATGGAAGATGGGACAAAAAGGTTTAACCCGGTGGGGTGATTCAGTTTTATTTCTAACCCTTTTCGCATACGCATACGTTGACTTGACATGCGTGATTTCAGCAATGACTTCTTCGCCGGGTAATGCCTCATCAATAAAGACTGGCATTTTCTTGTAATAGCCAATCCCTTCTCCGTTGATTCCAATTTTTTTAACCGTGATCAGGATGGTTTGATTTTTCTCCATATTAGCCTCTGCTTTACGTCTAAAATAAGATTAACACATATCGAAGATTTATGATGGATAACTCTAAACATGCTATACTATTTTCATGACCAAATTTAATGAATTATTCGAACAATCCATTCAAAATTATCTTAATAAATTTCCGGATTCATCCCTCAAAAAAGCGATCGCTTATGCACTGTCAGGGACCGGTAAACGACTAAGACCCCAGCTCATGTTGAGTCTCATTGCCTCACGTGGGTTAAGCCCTGAGTCTTTTTATTCATTGGCTTTAGCCCTCGAATGTGTTCACACTTATTCATTGGTTCATGATGACTTACCTGCGATGGATGACGATTCGATGCGGCGAGGAAAACCTACCGTTCATATCGCTTTTGATGAAGCCACCGCCATCTTAGTGGGGGACGCTTTATTGACCGATGCGTTTAGCCTCATTTCAGAACACACTAGCCTGTCACCCGATCAGAAAGTTCAGCTCATCACAACCCTTTCAAACGCCATTGGTTCAAGGGGCATGGTTTTAGGCCAAGTCTTAGATATTGCTTCTGAAGGAAAAAACGTTTCCTTGAATGAGCTTGAAGAAATGAACCAATTAAAAACGGGAAAACTTCTTGAAGCCTCGATTCTTTTTGGAGCCATTGTCGCTAACGAATCTTCTTTTGAAGACTATAAAATGTTAGCCCATCACCTCGGCCTTCTTTATCAACTTCAAGATGATTTACTAGAAACCTTAGAAGAGGCGACGGTGCTTGGAAAATCAAAGAGTGATACGGTCAGAAATAAACCCACTACAGTCACCTATCTCGGACTTGAAAAAGCACAAGAACTTGAAAAAGACTACCATCAAAAGATTCGACAATCTCTTTTCAAACTTGATTTGGAGCATACGCTTTTTTCAACTCTCATTGAAACCATCATTCAAAGGTCTTATTAAAACACCGCTTAATTTAAGCGGTGTTTTTTTCGAAGATATTCATATCATTGTTTTGGACAGAATTTACCGTTTTAGAAATTTCACTCACCTCAGTTGGGACGCTGACACTTTCTTTAAAATCCATGGAACCTTGTAGCCATGATTTCGCTTGATCGTGTCTCATTGAAAAAGGCATTCGAGGATGAATTTTTTGTAAGGTCTGATCTGCGGGTAAGGTGATTATGCTCGCCTCAAAATGCTCTTTATTCTTTCGCCACAAACCCCCAAAATACATCGGTTCTTGATTTTTATAGTGGATATAATAAGGTGTTTTGGACGAAGGATCCCATTCGAAGTAGCCGTTGCTAAATAATAGAATTCTTTGTGTTTGATATAAATCTTTAAAGTACGTTTTTTCTTCGATCGACTCCATCCGCGAATTAATCGCGAGATGATTTGAAAATTGAAATCCCCATTTCAACGTCCCAATGCGAAAATGGTCTTTCGTATATAAAATACCAAGAATATTTTGAGTAGGCGCAATATTATATCGAGGGAAAGAGTCGACGGTCGGATGATTGATTTCAAACCCCTGATTAATTAAGGATTCGATTTCAGAGGCCGTCATGGTTATGGTAAATCGACCACACATAATGTCTCCTTAAGAAAAAAGCTTCAACCTAGGTTGAAGCTTTATTTTTATGAAGGTTGGAATGAACCAAATAATACGAGCCAAGTTAGTAATGACTTCGCAACTAGTGAAAGAATGATGTAGCCTCTTTCACCATGGAGATAATTCTTAAATTTGCCGACTCCTTTGTACTGGAGCCACATATTCACTGGGAATGTATTGAAGGCTACAAAGTAAGTAACTAAGATGGCCCAAACAAATCCTGGAACAGCGTCTAAGTTCGGGTTAACCCCGATGTAAAAGGCGATGGCGACCCAAGGAGCAAGTCCAATCACTGAACCAAAGATAAAGGGTAACCAGTTCACTTTACGACCCGTCTTACCCGCCCCTGAATTTAAGAGTTCCATGTCTAATCCAAATAAGTTCATCGCAGCATTGGATAAGGCAATGAGGGCGAATACTGCCACGTCACGAACCCCAAATAATGCTGAAATTAATACGATCATAAGCGATGATGATAAGGCATATTCATACCAACGAAGTTTGTTGATTCCTTGTTTTAAATCAGAGACATACTTATCGCGGTATGGGAATGCAATGATGAAATGGAAGACCGCTGAGAGGAGTAAGAAACTCGCAGTAAGCGGTAAGAATGGGAGTTCAAATAAGGTATCTGTATTGGTTAATACTAAACCTTCACCAATGACAAAATCTAAATAATTCCCAATCACAGGAATGGTAAATGATTGCGTTCCACTTCCATCTAAATTGGGATAGATGAAGAATGCGAAGAACATCATAAACGTTCCTTGAATCAGATGGATCGAACCCATAATAATATTAAATCTTATAAGTTTTGAAAAAGATAATTTGTCATCTTGTAAAACACTTGCAGCCATAAAGACCTCCTATTTTGATTCAAATTTAGCTTTATTATAACAATTAAACCCGTGTTTTAAAAGAAATCGCTTAAGATTGTTCAATTCTTTTAAGATAAGTCACTGATTCCACATGTGAGGTTTGGGGAAACATATCAAGCGGACGTGTTTCTATAATTTGATATCCTGCCTCTTGGAAGAATTTTAAATCGCGAGCCAAGGTTGAGACATTACATGATACATAGACCATTTTATTAATCTTTTTCTCAATCACTGAGTCTATGAATTTTTTATCTAATCCTTCTCTTGGAGGATCAGCGATCACTAAATCAATCGGCTCTTCTAATGTTTGGATCACTTGGGTCGCATCCCCTAATCTAAATTCAGTGTTATTAAGGTGATACGTTTTTGCGGTTTTCTCGCCATCAATAACGGCTTGTTTTTCTGATTCAATGAGAATCACTTTTTTTACCTGAGCCGCTAAAGAAAACCCGATATAGCCGACGCCTGCATAGGCATCTAAAACCGTATCTTCACGACTCACCAGCGCCATCTCTTCAATCCATTTCAACATGGTCTCTGCTTGTTGAGGGTTGACTTGAAAGAAAGATTGAAAAGAGAGTTGATGGGTGATTTTACCGACGGTTTCTTTAAGAACATTCTGACCAAATAATAGATGAAAATCACGACCCATTCGACTGGTGTCTTTGTCTTGATAACTTTGTATTATGCCAACGATTTCTGGATACTTGACCGTTAGAGCTGTCACCACTTTTCCGACTTGAGGAATATTTTTTGTTCGGGTGATCAACGTCACTAATAACTCTTTCGTCGATTGACTTTGCCTAATCATAAGTCCTTTGAAAACCCCATGACCTGTCTTTGGATCATAGACCGGTAGCAGTCCACTTTCCGCCATCTTGCGACATTCATCTAACAAATCTGAAAAGACTTTTGAGACAATATGACAGCGTTTAATTTGAACAATACTTCGGCTATTTTCTTGAAAGTAGCCCCCAACAATTTCTCCATTTTGAATCGAGAAATGAAAGGTAGCCTTATTCCGGTAAGCATACGGTTGATGCATGCCATGGGTCCTTGGAATTTGGGTTTCAATGTGGCCGATTTTTTTTAAGGTTCCTTGGGTTTTTAAAGTTTTAAAATCTAGTTGTGTATCATACTGCATGTGCATAAGGTTACATCCACCACACGTCGAGAAATGTTCGCAGATGGGTTCGATTCTAAAGGGTGAGTTTTCGAGTCTTTTTATAATTCGACCTTCACCATACCCTTTTTTTCTTCGGGTAATTTCGATGATACTTCGTTCACCTTTTAGGCCATCTTTAACAAAGACAGGATACCCGTCAATTTTACAAACACCTCGGGCATCATGCGTCATGTCTTCAAACGTTACTTCATAGGTTTCAAATTGTTTTTTCATGCGCATCTCCTTGTTCATTATAACACGGGCACCCCATCAGCCGTTTATAAAAAAAGCCTCCAGAGGAGGCTTATTCAGAGATCTTTTTTTGAAATAAATAAATCAGTAAACCAATCATAATCAGCATATAAATCGACCCGATGATAAAGTACATAAATGCGGGCAAGTTAGCTTCGTTTTGAAGAATCGATGCCGACTCTAATAATCCTTTAACCGCCCAAAACCCTGGGATGATTCCTAAAATGTATTGCTTAATATCCTGAAAGGTTTCAACCATGACTAGGACAGGAACTAATAATAAAATACCCAAGGATTTCAAGTAGGCAAATCCTTCAATTTTATTTTTGGCAAGGCTCGCCATCAATAATCCAAACAATGGTCCAAATAATCCCCCCACTAATGCATAGAATAAGATGCCTGAAACAGGAAGATCGCGGAAGGCATTTTGACCCATGAATGTATAACTTTCACCACTTAGAATCCGGATTCCAAAGATAACTAGCGCACTCGCACTGGCCGACAATAAATAGGTATAGACCGACTTAAAAATTAAGTAGCTTCTTAAAGATAAGGGGGTAACCCGGAGTGAATCCAGGGTTTTTTCATCTTTATGATCGAGCAATAAAAAACCGAGCATCGCTCCTCCTAACATCGGCGCTAGCGAAGCCATAATAATCGCAATCACTAAAGAGGTCGTTAAGAAGGCCGCTTCGTTTCCATCAAATAAGTTAAATGCACTTGGAATAACGTAAGCCCCAATCAAGGTGATGAAGATCGGATAAACAGCCATAAAACCCGTCATCTTATCGCGCCTAATGTTTTTAAATTCATAACGCCCTAAAGCTAAGAAAGTTTTCATTCTCTCACCGCCAATTCTGGGTAACGAGGTTTAACCCATTTAAGGTATAAGACCGCAGTCACAGCGATTAAATACCCCACACTAAAAATAAAGATAAACGAATCATAAGCATATGCCCCCTCAATTAAGAAGATTTGATCCAAATAAATAAAGGCCCCATGAGAGGGGGATAAAACCAAAAGGAAATCCAAATTAGTGGGAACGATATCTAAAGCCATGAATAAAGAAGGATAGGCAAAAAAGATGGCATATACGATAATAGCAACTAAGTATCCCGTGAAATCTTTTGCTTTTAAACTTAATAAGAATCCAATCATCGCATGAACCGTAGCGACTAAAGAAACTAGTAAGATGAGCGGAATAAACTGAAGATTAATATCCATCACAAAATAGACAAATAAACTTACCAACAAGGCCGATTGAAGAGCTACATAAATGGTCGTTATGACCTTGACAGTAATCATCGTGCCAACCGATACAGGCGTTACTAAGAGCGGTTTTAAGGTGTTTTCCTGACGCTCATAAAAAAGCGAAGCACCAATCATCATCATACTCATAATGGTGGCATCAATGGCAATGAATAATCCCACAAAAGAACGGGCCGTTTCGGTGCCTAGGAAATATAAAAGAACCATCCACAAGACGCTGACTGCGAGGGATATCGTTAAGATTCGGTACTTTATGAGTCTTCTCATTTCACTTTTTAGAAGATACACACCATTACGCATGGAGATCATCTCCCGTGATTTGAATAAAGATATCTTCTAAGGAAGTCTCTCCACTATGGATAGTTTCAATGGTTTTAGTTTGAATAAGATTTAAGAATGCAGCATTTTGGCCCAAACCTTCTAATTCAAAAGTCTCTTTCTTAAGGGCTTTTTTATTTTGATACTCAACATCCACTTTTCTTACGCCATACTTGAGTTTAAGATTTCTTGGGGTATCACTTTCAATGATTATCCCCTCTTTAATGAACGCCACTTGATCACACAAAGCTTCGACATCGCCCATTAAATGCGTGGTCAAAAGAACGGTCCCACCCTTGTTTTTAAAATCAAGGATCATATCTTTGAGAATTCTAGCATTTGTTGGGTCTAGCCCATTGGTGACTTCATCTAAGAATAAAAACGAGGGATTATTAAGTAAAGCCCTAACGAAATTTAGTCGCATTTTCATCCCTTTTGAATATTCACCCACGAGTTTATCTTTATCTTCAAGAAGACCTACTTTTTCTAAGAGGGGTTCAATCGCAGCTTTCGATTGGTAAAGATTTTGAAAAAACTTCATATTTTCAAGTCCCGTTAACTTTAGAAAATGGACAGGAAGCTCAAAACCAACCCCGATTGATTCAAAAAATTCAGACCCATACGTTCTTAATTCCTTCCCTTGATAAAGGACAGACCCTTGATAACTTGGGAGGAGCTTAGTCATGATTTTTTGGGTGGTTGATTTCCCGGCGCCAGAAGGGCCTAATAATCCAAAGATTTGCCCTTCTTTAATCGAAAAGCTAATGCCTCTAATGGCTTCTTTCCCTTGCTTTCCATATTGATACTTAAGGTTTTTTACTTCGAAGACTGCCATGTGTTCCTCCTATAAGATTCCATTTTCTAAGATATTTAAAAAGCCATCTGCATAATTCATCAAGGCTTCTTTTGATAGACCTTCATTAAACTTAACAATCAAATCATACGCATTAAAGTTATATAGGGTTCTAGCAAGAATCTCCACATCAATGTAACTCGACATGAATCCGGCTTTTTGATCGGTTTCTATCATGGAGTAGATGTAATTAATCCCTTGTGTTTCCATCTCTAATTTGATGGTTAAAACCTCCTGATCAAGAGAACCATAAACAATGAGTGCTGAAGAGGCTTCATCAGGATGGGCTAAAGCAAAATCAATCCCCTTTTCAATAAGGGTTCTATAAAGAAGCATGAAGGGTTTTTGACCAAATTCATTCATGTAAGGAGTCATAAATTGTATTTTCTTTAAAGAGATATCCGAAATACACGCCTGAAATACATCAAAAACCGTATCAAAGTATTGATAAAAACTTCCCCGAGAAATCTCGGTTGCTTTCACAATGTCTTTTACGGTGATTTGATCATATCCGCGACTTCCAAAAACCTGGTGAGCCTTTTTAAGGATAAACTCTTTTTTTATGGGACTTAAACGGTGAAAAGTCTCTTTAATCATGGTCTAATTATGACACAAGTGTCATTTACTGTCAAATAATGACATTCGTGTCATAAAAAAGCATCCTAGATGGATGCTTTTAGTTCGAAAAGTAAATCTCTGAGTTGTGCAGCTTCTTCAAAATCAAGGGCTTTAGCGGCTTTTTTCATCCGTTGTTCAATATCATCAATCAACGATTCTTTTTCTGGTTTCGATAAATCTAGTATCCGTTTAGCTTCGACTTCACTCGCATCAATCTTAACACGAATTGAATCACGTATATCTTTTCTAATCGTTTGCGGGGTGATTCCATATTTTTCATTATGAATCATCTGAGTATTTCTACGACGTTGGGTTTCCTCCATCGCTTTAACCATCGATGGGGTAATGTTATCAGCAAATAAGTCTACTTCACCTCTGACATTTCTTGCAGTTCGGCCGATGGTTTGAATCAAGGAGCGTTCACTTCTTAAAAAGCCTTCCTTGTCAGCATCTAATATTCCAATGTAACTGACTTCCGGAAGATCGAGTCCCTCTCTTAACAAGTTGATTCCAACTAAGACATCATAAATACCCAGCCTTAAGTCTCTGATGATTTCAATTCGCTCCAGGGACTTGATTTCCGAATGAAGATACGCAACTTTAATGCCCATCTCTTTCAAGTAGGCCGTTAAATCTTCACTCATCTTGATGGTTAGTGTCGTAATAAGGACACGTTCATTTTTTTCCATCCGGTCATAGATTTTTTCCATCAAACGTTCAATTTGACCATGTTTAGGTCTCACCGTCACCACAGGATCAAGTAAGCCTGTAGGTCTGATAATTTGCTCAATCACATGAGGTGTTTGAGCCATTTCATAATCCCCAGGCGTAGCCGATACATAAACAACTTGATGAATTTTTTCTTTAAATTCATCAAAGTTTAATGGACGGTTATCTAAGGCTGAAGGCAGTCTGAATCCAAAATCCACCAACGTTTGTTTACGGGCTTTATCGCCATTAAACATTCCTCTTACTTGGGGTAAGGTCACATGAGATTCGTCGACGATTAAGACATAATCATCCCCTAAAAAATCCATCAGTGTTGAGGGGGTTTCTCCTGCTTCTCTTAAGGAAAGATGTCTTGAATAGTTTTCAATCCCTTTGCATGTTCCGGTTTCTTTTAAGAGTTCTAAGTCATAGTGTGTTCGTTGTTTAAGACGTTCTTTTTCAACGACTTTTCCTTCTTTATCAAACACATCTAATTGTACTTTGAGTTCTTCTTCAATTCTTCTGATTGCTTCTTCAAATTTATCAGGATTAGTAATGAACTGAGTGGCAGGGAATAGGGTTAGGACCTGATATTCTTCAATGATTTCACCCGTCAACACATCAAATGAGCGAATCCGTTCAATATCTTCATCAAAAAATTCTACCCGGTACGCAATGGTCTTTTTATACGTGGGCAAAATTTCTACAACATCTCCTTTTACCCGGTAAGACCCCCGCTGAAAATCAAAATCGTTTCGAACAAACAACATACTTACTAGCCGTCTTAAGAAATCATCCCGGTCAATTGATTCTCCGACCCGAATAGTTAAACGAGCGTCGTTATAATCATCAGGATCCCCGATTCCATAAATACACGATACAGATGCGACAACGATTACATCTTTACGCTCTAATAAACTCGCCGTTGCACTATGTCTAAGTTCATCAATCTCATCATTGATAGAAGCGTCTTTTTCGATGAACAAATCGCGCCCTGGAACATACGCCTCAGGTTGGTAATAGTCATAATATGAGATGAAATATTCAACTCGATTTTCTGGGAAAAAGGATTTGAATTCTGAATAAAGTTGACCGGCTAATGTTTTATTATGCGCCAAGACTAAAACAGGTTTGTTTATCTTCTCAATGAGGTTAGAGACCGTAAATGTCTTCCCTGTTCCGGTGGCACCAAGCAAGACTTGCTCAAAAACACCGGCTTCAATGTTCTTCGCAAGTTGTTCGATAGCCTTCGCTTGATCTCCCATGGGAGTGTATTGACTAACCAGTTTAAATTGATCCATGATTTCCTCTAAAATAGTATATCAAGTTTAAAAGAAAAAAACGCTTTTCAGCGTTTTTTTGCCATGATTTCATAGATGCATTGCTTTAAGTGAATCAAGACTTCCTCTGACTTCCAGGTGTTAATAGGATTAGAGCGTTCCATCATCACCCCTAGTAACATGGACTCAACCATCCGCACTTTCCAGGGATCAATCGGGGTTTCAAGTTTATTTTCTTGAACCCCTTTTTCTAAAATTGAGTTGAAATGATGACTTAATTTTTTCTTTGTGTTTTGCATTTGGTTGAAAACTCTCAGTTTCATGTCGGGGGGTAAAATACTTATTTCTGGATGAAACATCATTTGGTGCATCATTCGGTTTTTCTCAATTTGCTCCATAATTTTTTCAAGGTATCTTGATAAATGCGTTTCAAAATCAAGATGGGAAGGGTTTTTGATGGTATCGATGAGGGCTTGATTTTCTTCCATCATTTGTAAGATGGCATCGGTAATCATCGCTGCTTTGTTCGGGAAATACTCATAAAGTGAAGACTTTGATAAATTCATATGATCTGCAACATTCTTCATCGTAAATTTCTCAGCGGTGTGCATGTGCAGTAATCTTAATACTTGTTCCAAGATTTCACTGCGTTTTTTGCTCATCGAATGTCGCCTGCTCTTTTCACCACTTCTTCAAATGATTTCTTATTTACAGGTCTTCTCTTTTTAGGGCTTTTTGGGTCAGGGCTTTGTCTATTTTCCAGATTAGATTCTTGATACCGGGGCGCTTTAAAAAAGACTAAGATGGCAAGTGCTAAGGCCGTGACACTGGTGCTTGAGGCTATCACGATTCCAAAGGGTTCAAATAAGAAAACCGCCAGTAAAATAGCTACAACAAGTAAGAACCCACCAAAAATGTAGCGTCCTTTTCTCGTCACAATATCATACATGATAGGCACCACGAAAATGGTTAAGAAAGTTCCGTAAATGAGTCCACCGATTGACGTTAAGGCCAAGGGTTGGGTAAGTTCTGTCCCTTCCCCTAAACCTAATGCTAATCCTGTGAGAGCTAAGATGGTTGTTAAAGCCGTCATGAAAATCGGACGGAGTCGGGTTTCACCCGCTTCAATAATCGCCTCTTTTAAAGGTCGTCCTTCGTCTCTTAACTGGTTGATATAATCGACGAGGACAATTCCGTTATTAACGATGATTCCTGCTAGAACGACTAGACCTAAGACCGCGACCACACTGACTGGAATTCCAAAGATATATAAGATTCCAAGTCCTCCTGTAAAGGCGAGGGGGATGGTAATCATGATGATGAAAGGATAAACCAGCGACTGGAATTGAGAGGCCATGATCATGTAAACGATGGCAATCCCAAGCGCCGCCACTAAAAGCAGGACTTCGATCGCTTCAGCGGTTTCTTCGGTTTCACCTTGAATTTCTATCGAAAAACCAAGGGGGGCTTCATACGCTTCAATGATGGCTTCAACATCGGTCACAAGTAACGAAGCATTGAACTCACTATCGACTTCTGCCGTGATCGTCACAGAACGTGCCCCATTAATCCTGGTGATACTCGAAAAGCCGCCTAAAACTTCCACCAATGCAACCTCTTTTAAAAGGACGGGTTGGCCCATATTATTTATCCCAACCACAATGTTTTCAAAGGACTCCACCGATGGAGCGGTCGCATTTGGGGTGTCATCTTCACTAAAGACTTTGACCGCAAATCGTTCGCCTCCGACGGTGAGTTGCGTCGTGGTAGTGGGGGTGGTTAATTGATTTCTAACAAGGCCTAAAATTTGAGCTACGGTGAGTTGATTAGCGATCGCTAAATCTTTATCGACCGTGACTTTAATTTCTTGACTGACACGACCTAGGCCCGAATCAATATCTCTGAGTCCGTCGATATCATTTAAAGCTTCTGTAAGATCAAGGGCCACAGCTCTTAAGTCTTCAAGGCTTGGGCCTTGAATCAGAATTTCAATGCCTGAACCCACTAAAAAGCCAGTGCTTGATTCAGTCCCCGTCACGGTGTTTTCATACTGCGTAAATCTACTGAGGACATCCGCCACTTCATCGCGCATTTCACTGGTGGATAAGGTTCGGTCTGGACTTAAAACGATATTTAAGTTGGCGGATCCTTGAGCCCCACCACCAAAGAAGCCAAAACCTCCACTACCTAATGTAATCCCCACACTTTCAATGTTGTCTATATCGGCAAGGGCAACAAATATCTGATCTAAATCTTCGGCAAATGTTTCAAAGTTATAAGGCACATTTTCAGGGACTTGAATGGTGGCAGATAAGGTCCCCTCATCCGTGGCGGGGAAGAATTCAAAGCCATTGGTTACCGAGCCTAAAATCGCCAAAATGAATAAAGCCATAACGCCTGCTAAAACAAAGTATTTAAACCGGAAAAAACCATTTAAGATATTTGCGTAAACTTTGTTTGGACCTTTAAGTTTTGAGGACGTTTCTTTTTTCTCTACGCGAATAATCTTATTGGCAATGGCCGGAACAAAGGTGATGGCAATTAAGAGTGAAGCAATTAAAGAAAAGGCAATGGTTAAAGCCAATTGTAAGAAAATCTCACGGACAAAATCTTCGATGAAGATAATCGGTGCAAAGACCCCTACGGTGGTTAAGGTCGATGCCGTGATCGCCCCAGCTACTTGAGACGTACCAGCAATTGCGGCCTCTTTATTGGACTTTCCTTCTCTTTTTAATCGGTAGATATTTTCAATGACCACAATACTGTTATCTACAAGCATCCCAATCCCTAAAGCAAGCCCCCCTAAGGAGACGACGTTTAGTGTGATTCCTGATAAATAGATAAGGATGATCGCAAAGAGTAAGCTGACGGGAATCGCCACACCCACCACAAAGGTGACGCGAATATTTCTTAAGAAAATCAGTAAGACGACAATCGCGAGTATCCCCCCTAAAATCAGGTTGGATAAAACCCCACTGGTCGAGGCTTCAATGACATCGCCTTGGTTTAAGAGCGTGGTCACGGTTAAATCAGCAAAATCAACTTCTAAATCAGCGAGGACTAAGTCAATCGCATTAGTGACATCCGTGATCGCGTTCTCACTGCCTTTTTGAATACTGATGGTAATCGCATCTAAGCCATTTACTTTTGAATATTGCTGGGTATTGACTGATTCAAATCCAACCTCAGTAATATCAGAAAGTGTAAGTGGGGGAAGTGGATTTCCAGGCAACGTTAAGCTCAGTAAAACTAAATCGTTTAATTCATCGAGTGAACTAAACGCATCCCCGACTCTGACGATGTATGATAATCCATCAATCTGAACGATGCCTGCAGGGAAAGCTAAGTTTTGAGCCGATAAAATTCTACTAATATAGGCAGCGTCAATCACTGGTGCTTCGGTCGGTAAGTTGGTAAAAACTTGGGCTAATGAAGCATTATATTCATCTAAAGCCTCTTGGTTAATTCGAATTCTAATTTCTTCAGTAAATCCTCCTGAAATATCAAACGTGGCCACTCCAGGAATCCGTTCGATTTGAGGACGCATCACTTCATCGACCCAATCCGTCAGATCCGGCAAATCAAGGCCATCGATCGATACACTCATCACATAGACAGGAAGTTGGTTTGGATTTAACCGGATGATGCTCGGAAATCCGACTTCATCGGGTAAGCTCCCAAGGACCGCATTTAAGCTTTCACGAAGTTCAGCAACGGCACTATCCATATTCGCTGTTTGAGAAAACTCAATAACCACTAAGGACAAATTTTCACTGGATGTAGTGGTCACATCTTGCACATTAGTCGTTGTTTGAAAGACTGCTTCTAAAGGAATCGTAACTTGCGCTTCAACTTGTTCAGGCGTAGCCCCTGGATATGGAGTAATCACCACCACAAAGGGAATATTGATAGACGGAAATAGATCCGTGGTTAATCTTGTAAATGATACAAATCCAAAAATGGAAACGGCAATGATCACCATGAAAACGGTAATCGCTTTATCCACAGAAAATTGCACTAAACTTTTCATGTAACCTCCTCCGACCGAACGGTCGGTCGGTATATATAATAACACACCTATCCTGAGCTTCAAGCATAACGCCTAAAAAAAAGAGCCAAGAATCGGCTCTTATTCAACGTCTAATATTCTTAAGCTATTGGTGGTCGTCCCAAGGGGGAATCCACCGGTGACAATCACGCGACCCCCAGGACGAATAAAGCCTTTATCTTTGACCATCTGAAGGCTTTTTTTAATCAGCATTTCGGTGTCATCCCCTAAATCATAAACCAGCGGATATACCCCGTGATGAAGCATCAAACTTCTTGCGATATCTTCAGTTCTAACAAGGGCTAAAATTGTCGAATTAGGTCGGTTTTGAGAGAGTAAGCGGGCGGTTGATCCTGTGATGGTCGGAGTAATAATGAGTTCCGCTTGACCTTGTAAAACCGCATAGGCCACAGAAGTGGCGATATTGATTGGGATATCGGTATGATTTTCATGCGTCTTAATGATGAACGATTCCCTTTTTATTTCTTTTTCTAAGCGTTTACTGATGTTTCGCATCATATCTACGGTTTCAACGGGGTATTTCCCAATCGCACTTTCACCCGATAACATGATGGCATCGGAGCCATCTAAAATCGCATTGGCAACATCTGATACTTCGGCTCGGGTGGGTTTTGGGTGTTCTTGCATACTTTCTAACATCTGGGTGGCGGTGATTGATAATTTCCCTTTTTGATGAGCGGTTAAGATAATTCTTTTTTGAATCACCGGCACTTCTTCAGGAGCCACTTCAACGCCTAAATCCCCTCTTGCAATCATGACCCCGTCCGCGGCATCAATGATTTCATCAATGTTTGATACCCCTTCTTGGTTTTCAATCTTTGCAATAATTTGAATACGGTGTCCCCCACACTGTTTGAGAAGTGATCGGACTTTAAATACGTCATCGGCCCGTCTTACAAAAGAAGCCGCTAAAAAATCAACTCCATTTTGGCATGCCCATAAAATATCTTCTTCATCTTTTTTAGAAATATAATCAAGATGAAGGACAATTCCAGGCACATTCACTCCACGACGATCTCTAACTTTATGGGTGTTTTGACTGATTGTTTCAATGACTTTTTCTTGAGCGTCAATTGAAAGCACTTTTAAGGATAAGTAGCCATCATCAACGACGATGATTCCGCCCGGTTTAACATCTTCAATTAACTGAGGATAAGAGACGCTAAAACGCTCGTTATTACCGACAATCTCATTCATATGAATATAGACTTTTTGACCCACACTAAATGAAGCCATACCTCCTTCAAAGGTATGCGTTCTAATTTCAGGTCCTTTGGTGTCGACCAAGGCTGCGATGGTGGTCCCAAGTTCTTGATTGATTGTTCTTAATGTGTTTAAACGTTGTAAATGTTCAGCATGAGTGGAATGCGAAAAGTTAAACCGCATCACATCCATCCCGGCTTCAATCATTTTTTTCATGATTGATTTTTCTTCGATTGCAGGTCCAACCGTGCAGACTATTTTGGTTTGATTAAATTCAATCATGGGGTCCCTCCGTTTTTGTTTTTTAATTTTCCAAATAATCCATACCGTTTACTAGATGCTTCTTTTTTCAAATTTAAAGCGTCTTCAATGGGGGTGTGAACAATATCCATCCCTCGTTGACCAACCACATACCCCCCGTTTTGATCATGAAGTAAAGTCACGGCGTATTCAGCGAGTTCGGTGGCAAGGACTCGGTCATAAGCGGTCGGTGACCCCCCTCTTTGAACATGTCCTAAGATCGTGGCGCGCGTTTCATATTTGGTTTGTTGATTGATGATTCTAGCGAGTTCATTCACGTCCGTCATCTTTTCAGTCACAATGACAATCTCATGATTCTTTTTGCGGTTATATGAATCATTAATCGCGGTTAAGATTCGGTTTAAATCAAACCCTGTTTCTGGGGTAATAATAAATTCACTTCCCACCGCTATCCCTGCATACAAGGCTAAGTCTCCGCAATGACGTCCCATCACTTCAACGACACTACAACGATGGTGAGAAAAGGATGTATCTCTTAATTTATCCATGGAGTCCATGGCGGTTTCTAAAGCTGTAAAAAATCCGATTGAATAATCGGTCGATGGAATATCGTTATCGATGGTTGCTGGAATTGCGACGGTAGGAATGCCTAAGCGATGAACCGCTAAGCCTCCTTTATAAGTCCCATCTCCTCCAATCACCACTAATCCTTCAATGCCTTTTTCTTTGAGTCTTTCGATGCCTTTTTTTTGGACGTCAAGTTGTTCAAATTCTGGATATCTGGCGGATCTTAAAATGGTCCCACCCCGGTTCATTATTCGGGATAAATCTTCTCGACTTAGAGGTTCAATTTGACCTTCAACAAGGCCTTTATATCCCTCATAAATACCGTAAACTTCGATTCCATAATGTAATCCAGTACGGACAATAGTGCGGATGGCAACGTTCATCCCAGGAGCGTCTCCTCCTGAAGTTAGCACAGCGATTTTTTTCACAGTTTTACCTCATCCAAATTATAGCACAGCCTTTTTTCATTAAAGCGACGGAATCGGTTTCATCTGTGAAATATTGATTTGGGCTTTCTGGTTTCGTTCTTGGTTTTGGCCAACAAATTGGTACATTATCTTGGGTTCTAACACGGGCACTTTTTGAAACCCTTCAGGAAATAAGACGGCTTCGATGGATGTGGTTTTTCCTTGAAGCGTTAAAAAGGCCATCTTTTCTCCCGTCTTGGTCGTGATTTCTCTGACGTTTTCAAGTCGTGCTAGGAAGACTTTTGTTTTTGTATTTTTTAGCCAATCATCTAACGTCGAAACATCAGGATGAGCGAGATGATTCTGATAGGGAGCAAATAAGGAGTAGCTTAAATTAATACTAAGGGCCTCTTTTTCTTTTAGCTCTAAATAGTCATAAGAATACTCTTCATGGACTTCGATCTTGAATTGATTGACGTCTTCTTCTGTAAAGTCCAAAAAGGTTCGGATCGCTTCTACGTTTTCAATCATCGTTTGATGGGTGAATCCAAAATCATCACAAGCCCCCGCATCAATGAAGGCTTTCCATTGCCGAACATTCAAAAAAGGCTTGGTCAATTTAATGAAATCCATAAAGGTGCTGAAGCCTTTTTCAGGTCTCACCTCAATGACTTTTTTGGCCGACTCTTTCCCGATATTTTTAATTCCAGAAAGAGGGTAATATAAAGCATTAGTATCCTTCTTAAAGTAAAGATCTGAGTGATTTAAAGACGGTCCTTCGACGGTAATATTTAGGCGTTCTGCTTCTTCAATGTATTGCATCATCGCTTTTTCTTGGTGGAGAGCTTGTTCCATCATCACTGCTAAAAATTCGCGAGGTGCATGGGTTTTTAAGTACATCATCCAGTACGCGACCATTGCATACGCTACTGAATGAGAGCGGTTAAACCCATAATCAGCAAACCGAACAATGAAATCATAAATTTCTTCAGCTAAGGCATTTGGATTTTTTAAAGCCACCGCTTTTTTCACAAATTGACTTCGCTCTTCTTCTAAAATAGCGCGGTCTTTTTTGGATACAGCACGTCTTAAAAGATCGGCCTCTTGAAGGGTATACCCCGCAAAGTCAGTCGCAATCGCCATGATTTGTTCTTGATAAATTAAGATGCCTTCAGTCGGCGCTAAAATACGGTCAATGGCTGGATGTATGACCGGGATAGTTTCTTTCTTTTGACGTCTTTTTAGATAGGTGTTAATACTTTCCATCGGACCTGGACGATAAAGCGCTAATAAGGCAACGATGTCATCAAATCGATCGGGTTTTAAGCGTTTGATTAAACGGCGCATCCCTGGGGATTCGAGTTGGAATATCCCATCGGTTTGTCCCGTTTGAAAACCTTGGAATGTTTTTGAATCTTGTAAATTCAAGGCATAAAGATTAATCGGTTTCTTTGATTCAATTAAATCGGTGATTCGCTGAATCAATGTTAAATTTCTTAAACCTAAGATATCAATCTTTAATAAATTTAATCGCTCACAATCTTTTTGTTCGAGATCAGTTTGGGCAAGTCCATATAGAACTGGGCTTAAAGCGGTGTACGTCGTGAGGGGACGGTCTGAAAGTAATACGCCGGCAGCGTGAGTGCTGATATGACGAGGCAGTCCCTCTAATTGAATCGCAATGGTTAACCATCTATCGACAAGATCAAAACGGCCCATCCGGTCCTTCACGGTCGCACTGCCAGTAACCATGGCTTCCACTGTGTCAAAATCTTCAATTTCTTTTAAAACATCTTTTAGATATTTATCTTCTACTTTTAAAATCCTAGCGCTATCTCTGAGCGCAGATTTTTTTAAGAAGGTCCCAAATGTTGCAATTAAGGCGACGTGTTCAGGCCCATATTTTTCTTTGAGGTAAAAGAGGATTTTTTCCCGGTCTTCATCAGGAAAATCCATATCGATATCGGGCATGGTTTTGCGGGCCGCATTTAAAAAGCGTTCGAAGAGTAAATTATGAACTAAAGGATCTACATGGGTAATCCCTAATGCGTAAGCCACTAAACTTCCAGGGGCTGATCCTCGTCCAGGGCCGACCAATAAATTTAATCGTTTAGCCTCTTTAACGATGTCCCAGACGATTAAGAAATAGTCATCATATCCTAATTCGTGAATAACAGTAAGTTCTTTTTCTAAACGCTCAAAATACCCTTTAGGTTTTTGGTCGGTCATTTGAAGTCTTCGTTCAAGTCCCTTTTTTGCAAGAGCTCTCAAATACTGATTAGAGCTCAGATCATCGGGGGAAGGGTAGACGGGTAAGGATGCTTCTTGAAAGGTAAATGCTAACACGTGTTCTTTTGCAAATTGATCCATCGCCAAAGAGGACTTAAAGGTTTCTTCAAGTCCTTGGCTTTCTGTAATTTTTGAAGATAAAAGTTGGTCCATCACTTCATCAACATCTTTAAATGAATCATTGAGACGAGTCACTTTTTGGAGATTTAAATCAGAGGGATTAAAGACGATATGTTTGAGTGATTGATAGTGTTCTTTGAAATCATTTTCTTCAGCTGAATCTGTAAAAAAAAGAAGCGTGATGTTGTCTTGATACGGTTCACAATCGGGTTTACTTAAAACGGATTTAAACGCATACAAACTGGAAAGTTCTAAACACGCTTGATACCCTTTTTCACCCCGGGCATAAATCAAGGCTGGCACTTTTTGTAACGGCCCTTCCACCTCAACTTCAATACCTAATAGCGGTTGAAGTTGGTGGGATTTAGCCAAAGATAAAAAACGGAGCGCACTATGCATTCCTCGATCGGCTAAAGCCACAAAGGGTGATTTTGATTGGACGCTTTTTACAAGCTGTTCAAGGGTTAAAACACTCCCATTAAAGCTGTAAACGCTCTGCGTATGTAGGCTATTCAAAGCTCTTTACCTCAAAAAGTATTATACCATGTTTAGGGATGCTTTTTCTTTACTCTATGGAGGATAAAGTCAACCAAAAGACCTAACCCAAGTACCGCAGATCCACCCAGTAAACCTCTTTCTACCCAAACAATGTCTATCCCTTTTGATGCGTCCTCTTCAATTTCAAAGAGATGCGTTTCTAAGTAACCACTCGCTCCAAATACTTTTAAGGTATATCGTCCTGGTTCCGTAATTTCAAATCCAGATTGAATAAATTGATTATTCAGATAGCCTTCTCCTAAAAACTCAATATAGACAGAATCTTGATAGCGCTCTAAGTGTCTAACTCCTTGAACATTTGCGGTTAAAGTAAAGGGAATTTCATACGTATATGCCTCTTCATAAAAACCAAAAACATAGTTTCCAGGTTTCTCAATGGTTTGGAAAGATGCATAGGGTTCTTCGTTGAGATACGCCTGGCCAAATTCATATTGGATTTGAACTGGCTTTATGTAAACCGTGTTTGCTTGAATTCCACTGACGATTGGATTCAAAGTAAAACGGGTGTACTGTTGATTTAAAACCAACGTATAATGCCCAGGGATTTCAATTTTATAAGGGGCACTAATCCCAGTATGATTTAACTGAGCTTCACCCGCAAACAGTAACAAAACTTCACCCTCAACAACGGCTTCATTATGAATCCCAATCAAATCATTTCCCTTGATGAAAGTGCCTTCCATTGTGATGAATATTTCTGAAGCATTCTCGTATTTGAAATAGACATGATAGCCTTGTTCGGTGGATTCAATCTTTAAAATCTCGCGAATAAAAGTGTCTTCCTTATCTTCGCTATTTTGCTGAATTATCAGCAGGTCTTTTTCAAATAGTTCGGTGGACTTACTCATCTGGGTCAGGTGAATTAAGTACCCCTCTTTTAAAGGGTAAATTCCTGAAATGTCTTGATGGTTAAGATCGATGAATCGATGATGCGTTTTGATTTCTCCTTCGGCTGATATCACGAGATAGTATGCGTGATAAATTCGAGTGGTTTGATCCAAAAAGTAACCGTCAATGACAAAGTCATCCCCCATCACTTGAAGCGAGTTGATGTGATAGTTTTCACTGGCTGATCCAAATTCATGGACAAAGGTAAACATTCCCGTCCCGCGGACAACAAGCGCAAAATAACCCTCCCTTCTCTCTTTTTGAACAACCACATGCGTCCCGTCTAGTGACTCTGTAAAAGGTCCAGATAATGCAAAAAACGAACTTAGTAATACCATAAAGATTTTAATCAACATAAAAAAAGCCTCCTCAATCAGATGATATGAGGAAGCGTTGATTTTTACTTTTTATTTAATGAGTCTTAAGGTATCTCTCGCAATCATCACTTCTTCATTGGTGGGAATCACCATGAGTTTAACTTCAGAATCTGACGTTGAAATGATTTCTTCTTTTCCACGAACTTGGTTTTTCTTTCCATCCATCTTGGTTTTTAAGAAGCCCAATCTTTTCGCAATCAGGGCTCTGGATTCAGGGGCATTTTCACCCACACCCGCCGTAAAGATGATCGCATCGACTCCGTTCATGGTTAATACATAAGCACCGATGTAATCAGCAATCATTTTCGCTTGTTTATCAATTGCTAAGAAGGCCCGTTTATTTCCTTGATCTGAAGCGATCCAAAGGTCACGAGAGTCACTTGAAACACCTGATACTCCTAAGTATCCTGATCGTTGATTGAGGTCTTCTAAGACAGTCTGTAACGGGCGATTCTCTTTCATCGCAATGTACTCGATGATGGCAGGATCAATATCTCCACTCCGGGTCCCCATCGGGATTCCGGCTAAAGGCGTGAAGCCCATTGAGGTATCAACGGACTTACCTCCTTCAATGGCACATAAAGAAGCTCCATTTCCAATGTGTAATACAATAAGTTTCGTTTCTTTGAGGGGTTTACCTAAAATTTCAGCGGCTCGTTGTGACACATATTTATGAGACGTACCGTGAAATCCATATTTACGGACTTGATACTTTTCATACCACGCATAAGGCGTGGCGTACATGAAGGCATCTTCCGTCATTGTTTGATGGAATGCGGTATCAAATACAGCCACTTGAGGGACGCCTTCTAAGGCTTTTTGAAAGGCTTCAATACCCATTAAATTAGCGGGATTATGAAGAGGCGCTAAATCAGAGACTTGATCAATTGCTTTTTTAACATGCTCATCGATTAAGACCGCATCTTTAAAAGCTTCACCTCCATGGACCACGCGGTGACCCACCCCTTTGATATCACTTAATGCGCCTACAATCGCTTCATCGATTAAGACTTTCAGTAAAAAAACGACGGCATCTTTATGCGTGGGAAAATCGTGATGAAACACTTTTTTATCCGTGTCCATTTTTAAAGTAAACAAAGATTGATCAAGACCAATCCGTTCACAGACACCGGACGCCTTGACTTTTTCACTTGGCATTTCTAAGACTTGAAACTTGAGAGATGAACTCCCGGCGTTAACCGCTAAAATGATCATTGATTGATTATCCTTTCTCAAACCATGTATTTAAACGAAGAAGCGTGTCACTCATCGCTTCTTGATCCGTAAACGAAGGAATATCGGCTACTAAAAACCGTTCAATTTGTTCTTCGGGTGCGTGTTTTTTCTTTAAAATTAAGATGCTTTTAGGATGGTTTTTAAATAATGAATCATCAAGTTTTAATAACCCAAATAAGTGGGCTTCCTTTTGTAAGAGCTCTTTAAAATTTTCCACAGGAGCCACTGAGAAAAAATCATTTTCGATGAGAACAATCATATACCCATCAGCTTCTAAATTCTTTAAGTGATGCAAGATCACATAGTATGGGAGATAGGGTCCTTTATTATCTTTTCTATGAACGGGAAAATCCGTAATAATTAAGGGGAATACTCGGTCTTGAAAACTAAAGGTATCCTGATGGAAGAGTTGGTGATGAATATCTAAAGCATCTAAATAATTACGTGATAGTTCTAAGATTCGGTCGTTGATATCCACCCCAACGACCATCAATTCTTCATGGGATTCGGCAATAGTCGCCATCAGATTACCAGTCCCCATTAAGGGATCAAAAATTATATCCGGCATCTTCTTAAAGAGTTTTAAAATCAAATAGTGAATAAAATAACCAATGGCATCCGGGGTCATCTCCGGGGAGATAATCGGATCGTCTTTAAAAGCTTGCAAGATAAAAAGTTGAAACGCTTTGCGCATTGACTTCACATCAAAGTTGATATCAATGATTTCTTTTTTAGCGGCTTTTACCTTTTTTTGATCATGTACAGATTCAAGCGTAATATCATCTTCGAGTAAATACTGAAAGACACGATTAAGTGCATCAATCCCTAAACGTGATTCATTTAGATAAAGCGGATATACTTTTTCCAAAAAGGAAAGCATCATTTCAGTGGGGCTTGAAACCATCATATCACCCGATTAATCATAGCATTTTAAACCCTTGATGTAAAACCATAATCAGTAAAAAGTGAATATTCATTCAGTTATCAAAGCTTGCACAATATGGGGGTCTTTGATATGCTTATAGCGATGAAAACAGTAAACCAATGGACCGTTAAAATGATCGAGAAATACCAAGGTCATTCCAAAAATACAAATCCCACATGTCGCTTTTTCCCCACGTGTTCGCATTATGCAAAGGAAGCGTTTGAAACACGGTCTTTTTTTATCGCCTTAGGTTTAAGTAGTTGGCGAATAGTACGTTGCAACCCACTCTCAAAAGGGGGCTATGACCCAGTCCCTACATCAAGGAAGGTACAAAGATGAAACCCAATTACTTTTTTACCTCTGAATCCGTGACCGAAGGTCATCCTGATAAAATGTGTGACCAAATTTCTGATGCCATTTTAGATGCTGCTTTAAAAGAAGACCCCTATGCTCGGGTAGCAATTGAAACTGCCGTCACCACAGGGCTCGTTTTTGTTTTTGGTGAAATGACAACTCATACCTATGTTGATATTCAATCCTTAATTCGTAAAACCGTAAAAAGCATTGGCTATGATCGAGGGAAATACGGATTTGATGCGGATAATGCCGGCGTTATTGTGGCGATTGATCCTCAATCTGATGATATTTCTAAAGGAATCACCCACGGTGATGAACTCGGGGCGGGTGACCAAGGGATTATGTTTGGTTACGCCACCGATGAAACCGAACAGTACATGCCGATCACTGCGGTCCTCGCTCATAAACTCGCCCTTCAACTGAGTCAAGTCAGAAAAAATAATACGCTGGACTATCTAAGACCCGATGGCAAAACGCAAGTGACCATTGAATTTGATGGCAACGGAAATCCTTTACGGATTGATACGGTTGTTTTATCCACCCAACATGCTGAGACAGTTTCCTTAGAAACCTTGAAAAAAGATGTAATGAAATACATCATTGAACCCGTATTACCAGTTGATTTACGAGACGAAAAAACCCGTTACTATATCAATCCTACTGGTAAATTTGTGATTGGTGGACCCCAAGGAGACTCCGGATTAACTGGGCGTAAAATCATCGTGGATACCTACGGGGGTGTAGCGCGTCATGGGGGTGGAGCATTCAGTGGTAAAGATCCTTCTAAAGTCGATCGCAGCGCTGCCTATGCCGCTCGTTGGGTGGCTAAAAATATCGTGGCTGCAGGATTGGCTAAACGCTGTGAAATCCAGGTATCTTATGCGATTGGCATTATCGAGCCTACCAGTATTTTCTTAGAAACCTTTGGGACCTCTAACGTGCCTGATGAACAAATCCTCGTTGCGGTCAATAAAGTCTTTGACTTAAGACCTTCCGCGATTATTAAAGAACTTGATTTACTTAAACCTATTTACCAACAAGTGGCGGCTTATGGCCACTTTGGAAGAGATGATTTAAATCTTCCTTGGGAACAACTTAACAAAGTCGATGCCTTAAAAAAAGCGGTTCAAGCCTAAGCTTGAGCCGCTATTTTTTTACTTTTATCATTGTCATTCTTCTTAAAGCATCTTGTTCTTCTAGGTCGTAAAGTTCTAAAGCCTCTTCGACTGATTTTACTTGTTTATCTTCGAAATATTGAATCAATACTTTAATCGTTTTTGTTCCTTTATATTGTGAGGGAATGACGGTAATCTTATCGAGGGCTTCTTCACATTTTTCGATCTTGATATCTAAGGTCTTAAGTTCTTCTTCCATCTGATTGATTTCTTCTTCTTTGAGTCTTTGAAGTTCTTCAATCGATGCATTTAACAAGGGGTGTTTAATCGCCCGTTTATCTAAAATCATAAACGTAATCGGGAAGATAGCACCGATCAATAAACTAATCACCATATTGATGTTGAGTAAACTTAATAAGATTAACAAGAATGTTCCCGTATCTAAGAAAAACACCACCGATAAATAAGCGAATAAAAAAGTTCCGAAACCAGCAAGTAATAGGCCATAAAAGAGGAGTCCAGCCATATACCATTCTTCAACCTTATAAGGCTTATAAACAAGAACAAACCAGATATTTATTCCGGTTCCTAAAACTAAAGCGGTGAGTAATGAAAGAATCTGTTGGTCAAAGAATTCATATAAGATGACAAACAATAAAGTCGTTACAAGCACAGAAAAAATTTGGAAGACGACAAAGCTTTTAGCTTCTAAGCCTTTAAAATACTTATATTCAGCAATCGATTTGCGGACAAAAAAATCAGCATTAATCGATTCTCTTTTCTTTCTTTCAAGTTCTTTATGATCATAGATTAAATCTTGAAGTTCATCTGCATTTTTAAGTAACGTTCTGAGTTGTGAAATAATCAATTGCATCTCGTCTCCTTCTTCTGAAAGGTGTATTCTAATCATAGCAAACTAACGTCTTTAAAACAATCTTAACCGGTGGGGGTTAGAAATAAAAAAAGACTTAAAAGAATGGAGCAGGTGAGGGGAATTGAACCCCCGATTCCGCCTTGGCAAGGCGACGTTTTACCACTAAACCACACCTGCATTCAAAAAAGTCTAAGAATAATATACCACCATCATCCTTTTATGTAAACATCGAAAGAAAAATGGTGCGGGTGACAGGAGTCGAACCTGCACTCCGAGGAACTAGATCCTAAGTCTAGCGCGTCTGCCAATTCCGCCACACCCGCACGTGGCTGGGCTAGGAGGATTCGAACCTCCGGTGTCGGAGTCAAAGTCCGATGCCTTAACCGCTTGGCGATAGCCCAATATGGGGCGACTGAAGGGAATCGAACCCTCGAATGCCGGAGCCACAATCCGGAGCGTTAACCACTTCGCCACAGCCGCCATATTACGCTTTAAAAATTAAAAAGCGCAATACCAATTTTAGCGGTATTACCCGCAATTGTCAACTCTTATTAAAAGCCTCAATGAGTGCTTTGGGGATAAAAAAAGCTCTGGATAACCAGAGCTTTTTACTAGTTAGAGCGATAATACCAAGCGAGTCCAAATCCTTTTTTACCCACATGGACTGAGAAGACGGGTCCAATATAGCGAGTCGTGGAGACTTCCACTTTTGGAAATGCACTTTCAACGCGTTCTTTCATTTGATTTAAAGCATCATCAGAATTAATCCCAATGATCCTTACGACCAAGGTTTTTTTAGCGTCTTTTCCAGCTTCAATTTTTTCAACAATCATGTCGAGTAACTTATTATACGTTCTTGCTTTACCGCCAAGGGTGAGTTTACCTTTATCAAGAACCAACATCGGTTTGACTCTCATCGCTGTTCCGATGATGGCTTGAGCTTTAGAAAGACGGCCCCCTTGTTGGAGGGAGAATAAGTTCTCTACATTGAATAATAAGTCAGCACTTTCAATAACTTTTTGAACTCCCGCTTCAAAGTCCGCAGCACTTTTACTTTTTTCAGCCAACTTCATGGCTTCAAAGAAAACAAGCTGATTCCCGTAGGCAGCATTATCTGTATCAAAGATAAAAATATCTTCTTTACGCTCTGATTCATTTCGGGCAATCATTGCACTTTGGTACGTTCCACTTAAGCCTTTAGAGAGTGTAAAGACATAAAGCCTTTGATACCCTTTATTAAACTGAGCGGTGTAGGCATCCATAAACTCTTGGGGAGAAGGTTGTGAGGTCGTAAGACCGGCCCCAGCATCTTGACGCTCATATACAAACTGCGGGGTGATTTCTGATTCTTTGTATGACTTTTCACCATCGATAACATTTAAATCAACGACGGCGGTATCAAATTTCTTGACTTCTTCTTGGGTCAAATAAAAGGTGGAGTCCACCACAAATCCAAATTCTTTCATAAATCCTCCATTTTTTTTATATTAGTTGAAAGACAGCGAAATAGTGTAAGACAGCTGCGAGTAAAACCATGAGATGCCAAACCATATGGACATAATGCCAATCTCTTTTAAAATAAGATAAGACAAAAAAGAAAATCCCTGAAGTATAGGTGATTCCGCCTAGGAAAACCAACCATAAGACCGGAGTTGATAAAAGCGGACTCACTAATGGCCATATAAAGACAATACTCCATCCCATAACGACGTATAAAATAACGTGAATAGGAATGAATCGTTTAGGAAAGGCTAGTCGTAAGGTCGCACCGATTAAGGCCACTGCCCAAATCCCTATGAACAATATATTGGTGGTCGAATCATTCACCACCAACAACATAAACGGGGTATACGTTCCGGCAATTAAGAAATAAATAGCAACCATATCTAAGGTGAGTAGAAATTGATAGGCTTTATCCGTTTTAACCGGTAAAGAATGGTGAAGGGTAGAAAATAGAAACAACATCATTAATGAGATCCCGTAGATTAAAAATACACTAATCTCTAACCATGAAGTCGCCCGCATGACAAGTAAAATGGTCCCTGCAATTGCAAGGGCGAACCCCACCCCGTGGCTGATTGAATTAGCGAGTCGATCGCCTAAGTGTGTTTGGGTAACGTCAGTTCCACCGTTGAGCATTAAATCCTTTAGCTTAGTACCAAGTTGTTTCTCCATCAAGTCACTCCTTTTAAGTTAAGTTAATAGTAACGATTACTACTCTATCTGTCAAGGTAATTACATAAAAACATCACACCCAGTATGGGGCATGATGTCTTTCAGTAGGCGTCACCGGTTCATCTTTAAATTGATCGTAAATGACTTCTTTAATTCTTAATAATTTGGGGTAATGGCTCAAGCCTTTGACATCTCTCATCATCTTTAAAAAAACGGCTTGCCATAATCTAAAATCAGGAAACTTTGAATAATGTTCAAACGATCGGTGTTGAATCGCCCAGGGTTTAACCCCAGCAAAATGAATCCCGTAGACTAAGTCGATGCGAGGATAACCATTAAAACTTGCATACTTAATATCAATGTTGTGCCACTGTCCGGATAAAGAACCCGTTAAATATTGCATCTCTGGCCAATTATAGGTCTGAACCTTCTCTTGAGTCGCCTCTTTAGCTAAATCATTCATCAACGTTTTATAGCTATCATTGGAGGGTTTAAAGACCCAAATCGAAGTGTTCATTCCTAAATTAGATTCATCCGTTAAGACACGGTCGGTAATACTTTTAGGCACTTTAGTCCCGTGCGGAATGTCTTTATAAATCTCATGCCACCGCCATGTCCCGGTTTCTAAAACGGCAGGAGAAATCACATATTGATGGTCTTCTATGACCGCCGTAGTATCTTTAGATTCATTCAAAATCGCCGCATGAGAAGGGACTTCTTTTAAATCTTGGTAATTGGCGAGCGGTAAAATATCACTGTCGCAGACAATTATTTTTTCAATTTTTTGACCTTGATAATGGGTATATTTTAAGATTTCCAACCGGGTAAATAAAAAGGACCGGTCTTGACGTCCTTTTTGGTTGGGGTGAGGTATTTCCACCGAGTCAATCATGATCACCTCATCAAAGACACTGCGTAAATGGCCTTGAGCGGAAGGGGAGACTTCATTGGTTACAAAACAAATCACCGGATCAGTAATGCCTTGTTTTTTAAGCGAGTACCCAAAGACTAAAGCTCCAGGAATGAAACTATCATTACGCATTACAAAGGTGCTATATAAATAACTCAACGTTCACTCCATTCAATGATTTTATGGGATAAGGGATGGGAAAACTTAAAGTAACGTTCTAACTCTCCAAGATCCGTGGTCTTAAATCCTTTAAATAAATCTTTCTTAGCAATCAACCCTACTAAGGTACTTTCAATCAGGGTGATGTCGTTGGCATCTAAGGCTTTAACTACAAAATCATATACTTCTTTTAGCGACGTTTGACGAAGATCGGTTAAATTAAATGATAAATCCACCACCGAAACATCGACGGGAAAAACCGCACTCATCAATCCTTTAAAACCGTGTCGCAGATCACGCATCTGAACTACGAGTTCAAGTAACGAAGGATGATTAGGGACCCGGATATTAAAAGCCGCTAAAGGCGAACGAACGCCAATCGCACTGACGCCAGATTTCAAGTTAGGAAAGCCCCCTAAATCAGGACTTGAAAAACCTTTTTCAATGCGTCTTAATAAACTCTCAAGGCCGCCTTTACGGATACTACCCACGGTGGGTCTAGCCGGATTTAGACGGCCATAAAAATAGACCGGAACTTGAGTCGCATAAGTCGCAGCCCAGGTCGTGACCGCTGCCTTAAACTCAAGGTCATCGGCTTCAAAAACGAACGGGATAACATCCATCGCCCCCATTCGGTAATGAGACCCTTTATGGTGATTTAAATCAACCGCATCTAGGACGATAGGGGTCATCAAATCAATGGCTTTAAAAATAAGGTCTAAAGGGCCCACCAATGAAATCACACTTCGGTGATAGCTATGGTCCGGTTCAATCAGCACTTTTTCTAAGCCTAGAGGCTTTAATTCTTCTTCTATTTTTTGAAGGATTTTTTGATTTCTTCCCTCCGAAATATTAATCGCAGACCAGGTTCTTGGATTCATCTTATATCGATCGGAATGTGACATTATTTTCACGCATAAATTCAATGACTTCTTTGGAGGAAATGACAATGCCCACATTTAAGAAGGCATATTCATCTTGGTCAATAGGCCCTTCTTTTAAACGAATCGTCTTGGTCATCTTGATATCTAAATCATGAGAACGAGTTCCGGTTTGAATCCCGTACACTACGCCTTGTTCATCAAATACAGGGCCTCCAGATTGGCCTCTAATCCCAGGGGTCGACATTTCAAATCCAATGATTTTTTGGCCATCGCCAATCTTCCGGGTGACCATTCCATCTAACGGGAAATAGGGTGAATTGAGTTGACCATCTTGAGTAAAATTAATATCATCGGTGAGTTCTTCATAGGCGACACAGGTGTATTCGGCAAAAGGGTAACCGAGTTTACATAACATCATCCCCGCTTCGACTTCAGTTTCAGAAAAGAGGGGGAAGTGTTCACACATCATTTTAATATCGCTGCCTTCGACGTGAACCAAGGCTAAATCTAAGGTCTTATGAAAAAGCACCCGAATCGATTGAGGGACCCCTTGAAAGACCCCAAAGAATTGATTTTTAAGTTGAACGGGCATGCCTTTTTGAAAATTGTATTTCGCTTTTAAATCAGAATCAGAAAGATGATTTTCATCTTTGTCTTTCTTATATTCCTCATACCGTTGATTCAGCACATTCGCTAAGTTAAAATTTTGGGCCACGTGTTTAGATGTTAATAACCACCCTTGGTCATTAAGGATCATCAAAGTGGAGGCACTTTTGATCACTTCTTTAGAGCCATACGTTCGGTGAATGGTTCTGAGCTGCTTGGTATACAAAGCACTGTCTTTAATCGCTTTAACAAACATATCAATGCTCCTTTACTGTATTCATCATAGCATAACCGAAGGCATTCTATGGATATAAAAAAGCGACCGAAGTCGCTTCTATTTTAATGGCAGGGGTGACAGGATTCGAACCCGTACTAACGGTTTTGGAGACCGCTGTGCTACCATTGACACCACACCCCTATGGTTGGACGGCTTTTGTATTATATAATTCTATCTTTCTTTTGACAAGCACTCAAGAAAAAACCATCTCTTACGAGATGGTTTGTTTTATTCACTGGGTAAGCTTACGTTGATGACGATGGTATCTTTGATTGAACCATCACCGACAAACGCTTGAATGATGGCGGTCCCAGGTGCTTTGGCAAAGACGTTTCCGCCTTGATCAACATCGACAATCGAATAATCAGATGAAACCCATTTTAAATCACTTCTTGAATACGCACCTTGGACACTGACACCCAAACGACCGGTGTTTCCAACTTCGTAATTTAGAGTGGTATCATTAAAGTCAACTCGGGTCACCGAAGTTGGATTAATCGCTTGACTCACCACGGGAACTCCGTAGTAACCAGCGACACCGCCTAAGGCAATGATAACTAAGAGAATGATGAATTGAAATCCTGCTTTATACGTGGATTCAACGACCGGGGGAGTGGGGACTTGAACGGGCGCTTGAGCCACGACTTTTTTCCGGGTCGCTGCTGTGGGGGAAGTATTTTTTTTAGGTGTTGTCTCTGGCGCTTTAGCCTCGGCATTAGCTCCAAAAGGTTTGGTAGGGATTTTTCTACTCATGAAAAGACCTCCTATTGATAATATATTATAGCGTATTCACTCTAAAAAATAAAATGAATTTAAATCGTTGGAATGAACGGTGCTAATTGCATTATAATACGTCTGAACCCTAATTTTAAATAGAAAAGAGACGTCATGATTTTAAATGATATGAAGCAAATCGATGAAGCACTCTCAAAACCGATGACCTTAGTCGTCACTAAAACCCATACCTGTTCTATCTGTCAGAACATCATCCCCTACATTAAAGAACGAGTCCCTGCTTTTGAATCACTGAATGTGATTGAACTCTATCTGGATGACCACGATGAACTCAGGGGTAAGTTTATGATCTTCACCGTCCCCACCGTCATGCTTTATCATGAAGGTAAAGAAATCTTACGAGAATCTCGCTTTATTAATACCGATAAAATCAATCGTTTGATTGAAATGATGCAATAAAAAAAGGGATGCGCTGCATCCCTTTTCAATTACGCTAAAACAATTCCTAAAATAAGCATCCAGGCTAAGACTGATTTACCGACTAAGCTTAAGACGATGTACATTCTTTCTCCAAAAATGTAATCGGCCCAAGGCCCGATTTTTTTATATTGGAAGAATTGGTTAAATCCGAAGGCATTAAAGACCAAGAAATAAAAGGTGACGCCGGGGATAACAAACCAAGGAAGTAATGATAAATCAGTATTTCCAAATAAATACAGTAAGATGAGTCCCCATGGTACGATGCCTGCAACCCAGCCAAAAATATAAGGTTTCCAGTTTGTTGTTTTTCTTCCGGGAGGATTCATTTCTTCCATCAATAACCCAAAGAAATTCATCAACGCGTTAATCGTAAAGACTAAGACAACGGATTCAATCGTTAAGAGTCCAAACAACGTGGTGAGTAAGACAATCATTAATGATGATGATAACGCATATTCATACCAACGATATTTATTAATACCTTGCGTAATACCTCTTAAATATTTGGGATATAAAACCGTTCCAATCAGGAAATGAAAAACCGCTGATAAGAGTAAAAAGCTCGCGGCTAAAACCCCAAATGGTAACGTGAATAATTCTTGAGTTCCTGGTAAATAAGAATCTTGGCCCCCTTCAAAAAAGCGACCAAAAATTGTCGGTCTAAATTCATTCAGGGTGTCAATGAATAACACCAATAGTAACATCGTAGTTCCTTGGATAAAGTGTAAGAACCCCATCCCTAAATTAAACTTTTTTAATTTATCGATATTTGGCTGCATCTGAGCCTCCTTGCATAAAACTATTTATAGTATAATACGCTTTAAAATCTAAAACAAAACATTTAATCTAAATGTTAAAAATATTTTATTTTTGGGTCTTCACGACCGATCAATAAATAAAAGACCCATCCAAAATTTACAATACTTACTAAAAGTAGCCAAAGTTTTTTTGAGAAGAATTTAACCTTTCGCTTGGACTGAACTAAATCATAAATAGCATAACCTCGAAAACCCAACTCAACGACAAGAATGGGGATTAAAATTATGATGACTTGGTTCCACTCCATCAGATCCCATCCCTGATGGGGTTTTCTTCTTTTTCAATACGGTTATACCCCATAATGCCAGCGATTAAATAAATGAGACCCATCAGCTGATTCAAAGATAAATTAAACGCCCCATAGATCGCAAGATACAAGAATTTACCCGATAAATTAGGGACTGATTTCCCTTGAATGATGGGGATAAATAAGTAGGCATTTAAGGTGAAAAAAATAATAGAAAGGCTGAGGAATATAAGTATGAGGGTTCGGATCACACCAAACCAAATCGCTTCATTTCCAAGTTCGCTTTCAATAAATGTAATCACCGCAGGTTGAAACAAAAGAATCGTTATGGTGAATAACCCAATTAGTGTGAGGGCTTGAATGATGAGACCTGCTAAAGTTAAGTTACGGACGGTTTTGTTCATTATTCACTCTTTCTTAATTTGACGGCAGTTCCATAAGCGATGATTTCGGCTGAACCGGCCATCACGGCGGACGTTTGTAATCTAAATCCAATCACCGCATCGGCTCCTAATTGATCGGCTTCTTTTAATAACCGTTCGGTGGCAATTTGACGGGCTTCATTCATCATCTCTGAATACCCTTTAATTTCTCCACCGACAAGGGTTTTAAAGCTGGCGGCGATGTCCCGGCCAATGTGCTTAGTTTGGACGATGGCTCCTTTAACGTATCCTAAAACTTCAGTGATTTCTTGACCTGGGAAATGGTCGATTGTGAGTAATTCTTTTCGACTAATCATGGGACGCTCCTTCAATAAATTTTTTATGGTATAACTTTTGTTCACGTTTGAGATAAAACTTTAAGGCCCAAGGAGCCATGCGATAACTGATGGAAAAGAGCTTGGAAGAAATCCAAACCTTTTTCTTTTTAGCGATGACTTTCATCATCTTTAAGGCGACTTTATTAGCGTCTTGGGCTAACCACGGGGCATGCGGTTGATTGGATTGATTAAAGAATTCCGTTTTGACTGCGACAGGAAGTAAAATTACAATAGGAATCGTTTCGGTCATTTGTAAAGACTTGAAATAATTAACCAAAGCCGCTTTGGTTTGGCTATATCTTGCATAGCCCGGTAAGGGCCAAACCGCCATGATGGAACCCATTACGACAAAGATTCCTTTAAAGCCTTTCTCCTTGAGATAATGAAACATTGTCGATGGAGTGACGACATTAAGACGGTATAAATCATCGTCTTTAAGAACCGGGGTATTGACCTCATAAGACCCCTTCCCTGCATTGGCAATGAAAAGCTCAATGTCATCTGGAATTTGATTCATCCACGAGTTTAAATCACCTGTTAAAAAATCAATATCTTGCCATGTTAGGGCTTTAGATGTCACGGGCGTTTTTTGACTCACAAGCTTAGTGGCATAAACCTGATAACCTTGATTCAAATAGCGTTTGACGAGCGCCAGTCCCATCCCAGAACCAGCCCCTGTAATCACAACTTTTTTCATCATGGCCTCCAAATTCAGTATAACAAAAAAACGACAGCTAGGCTGTCGTTATTTTTCAATCGCTGCTAATCGTAAATGCATAGGGGGGTGAGAATAGTTAAACATGACATATAAGGGATGAGGATTAAGATCAGACAAGGAATCTTTTGCTAAAACTTTAAGCGCATTGGCCATCGCTTCTGTTCCCATTTGTTGAACCGCAAAGGCATCGGCCTTGTATTCCGCTTTACGGGAAAGAGCCATGGTGGGGATGCCAAATAAGAAATTAAGAGGAGAGGCTAAGACTGAAAATAAGATAATTCCAAATCCCACAAAGACATCGTCAAATCCAAAGGCTGTGTATAAACTCGGACTGGTTAAAATGAAATAGATTAAGAAGACAAATAACCCGACCATAATAAACTGTTGGATAAAGTTTCTTGGAACATCTTTGTTTTTACCATGAGCAAACTCATGGGCGAGCACAGCCAAGATTTCATCTTCTCCCATTTTCTCTAATAAGGTGTCAAAGAAAACAATTTCTTTTTGTTTTCCAAACCCCGAAAAGAAAGCATTCATTTTTGACGATCTTTTCGATGCATTTAGTTTAGAAATGGCCTTGACTTTATAACCAACTTCTTCAGCTAACGCTTCAATCTTCGTTCTTAAGGAACCCTCTTCGATGGGCTCGATTTTATAGAATATTTTCACAAAAACAGCCGTGTATAAGTAAGATATAAGTCCAAAGATAGCCATCACACTCACCCATAAAATAACCACGAATACCAAGAGGTTTTCTTGGAAGGATTCAAACAGGTAATATAGCCCCGTGATAAATCCACCCCCTAGAATAACCGTGAGGATGATTTGTTTTATTTGGTCGCTGACAAATACTTTTTTGGTGGCTTTGTTAAATCCAAAATTCTCTTCAATCACAAAGGTCCGGTAATAGGAAAAACCAATGCCAATGACAAAGCTAATGACTTGATAAAGTCCTAAGAATACGAGGGTCTGAAGTAGTGGATTATTGAATGAATTCGCCACCCCATTCAATACTTGGATTAAGGCGCCTCCATTGATTAAAAGCGCCAATAAAACAAGAAGATTAATCCCTGAAGTCAAGAGGCCAAAACGAGTTTTAGTTTCGGTATAATTGACCCACTTTTTATATCGAGCGGGTTCGTATAAATCTTTGACATTATCGGGGATAGGATTTTTTTTATACCTCACATTCAATAATGTTAATCCTGTATCAATTAAGTAATTTACTACTAAAACTCCAATGACTATCCATTCCATTTTTCTTCTCCTTTTTTCAAGACAAGTACATTGATAATCTTAAATTTTACCTTAATTACAAATAGTATAACATTGATAAGCTATTTTACATTTTACAGACTTTAGTATAAAAAAAACACCCATTTGGGTGTTTAAAGCGTGTCTTTTTTCTTAAACCGATCAAATAGATGGGACCCAAAAGCGAGAATGAAACCAAAACCAAAGACAACAATCATGCTTATGATACTTGGAAGTTCTAGATCGAGTCGGGTTGGCCATATTTGATAAATGGATCCAACTAGTAATCCAATAATTGTAAAGTAAGTGATTTGATAATAGCGTTTTAATAAGTAACCAATCAACCGTGCAGCTCCAATCAATCCAAGGAGCATTCCGAAGAACAGCACAATTAGAATAGGAATATTGACGGTCGATAAAGCATTAACAAACGTTGGGTACATTCCAATGGCGAGTTGGACCATGGATCCAGATACCCCCGGAACAATCGCGGTGGCACTGGCAATCAGACCTGTGAAAAAGATAATAAAACTATTTCCAAAGGTCAGTACCGTAATCGGAGCCGCCTCAATATCGGTGGTGGTGACGATATTTAATCCTACAATAAAAGCTAAACTTAAAAAGAAAGCTAGGGTCGTCCCAAGAGTAAACCTTTTTTCAGAAGACTCCGTGGTTTTTAAAATAATAATCGGTAAGCTTCCAACAATGAGACCCATGAAGAATATTCTCATCAGTGTCGGATAGGTCGCTAAGAGATTTTCCATGGTACTTGCTAAGGTAAATAAAGCTAGAAAATTACCGCCATAAACAAGAAGCAAAAAGGTTAATGCTTTTAAGTCAGTAAATCTTGATTTGATGACTTTATCTACATTTAATATGATGTGGTCATAAACTTTAACAATGACGGCCACCGTCCCACTACTAACCCCAGGAATGATTCCCGCGATGCCCATTAAAAACCCTTTAAAAACAATTAATAGTTGACTGATGATATTATTCATTCTTATCCTCAATGGAACATAAAATTTCATTGCGTCTTAAAAACGGTAAACTAAACGGTGAATTATAACGCGCTAAACGGTAATGATCTTTTAACGTATAGCCCATGGTTTCAACGACTTTTTTTAGGCGTGTTAATTCTTTTTGAATCAACCCTTCAGTCATTCGCCCTGAGAAATAAATCACGGCGACTTTTTCTTTTGGATATTGTTTTAACTTGAGTTGAGAAGACGTTGGGATAGGGGCATCATCGATATGTTTAATATGGAGTGGCAGCACAAATTCCATGGTCGATTCTTTTGTATCATTAATGACCGGAATCGTCATCGCCATTTTCTGACCCGATTGATTTTGGCCACTGATAAAACTAAATAAGCGGTTAAATCCAGACCCAGAAAGACTCCCGTCCGGGGTTGCGACCGTGACGTAGGGGTCATAGGCTCTAATTTCAACATCTTTTTCTTGATGAAGGACTTCATAATGTGGTTCTTCATATTTTCCCATAGATTCTCCGCCATCATTATACCGCATTGACCGTAAATTAAGCATTAAAAAAACAAGACCAAAGTCTTGTTTGTCATTGAAATGGCGGAGCAGGAGAGATTCGAACTCTCGCGCCGGTTTCCCGACCTATACCCTTAGCAGGGGCACCTCTTCAGCCTCTTGAGTACTGCTCCATTTTACTAGCTTTATAAGTTTAAAACATTTAAAGCTAGGTGTCAATCAGTCTAGAGCCGTTCTTTTAACATTGTCAATTGAAGCCGTTGTCTTTGGACATCGACGGCTTTCACATAGACATCCACGATCTGTCCTATTTTAACGACATCTAAAGGATGCTTTACAAACCGGTTGGCCATCTCTGAAATATGGACAAGTCCATCGGTTTTAACCCCACAATCCACAAACGCCCCAAAATCGACGATGTTACGCACGGTGCCTTGTAAAGCCATGCCATGTTTTAAATCCTCAAGCTTGAGTAATCCTTTTTTAAGTAAAGGGGCGTCAAATTGATCCCGGGGGTCTCTTAGAGGTTGTTTTAAGGCATCCACAACATCCGACAAGGTAAGTTCACCCATATTAAGCTCTAAGGCTTTTGAGCCGATGCTCACGGTATTTAAGGCATCAATCATCTTCGGGGTTCCGACATCTTTGAGGGTACAGCCAATCGATTTAATCAGCGCTTCGGTAGCGGAGTAACTTTCTGGGTGAATCGATGTTTTATCTAAAGGGTGATCCCCGTCTAAGATTCTTAAGAATCCAATCGCTTGTTCATATCCTTTGGGACCTAAACCTTTGACTTTCTTAAGTTCTTTACGGGATTTGAAGGCACCAGACTGATCGCGCATCTCCACAATGTTTAAAGCGACGTTGGAAGAGAGTCCTGCCACATAAGATAACAAGGGAGCGGAGGCAATATTTACATTGACCCCAACTTGATTCACGGCGGTTTCAACCACGTGAAGAAGGGATTCGGTGAGTTTACTGGCGGTGACGTCATGTTGGTACTGACCGACCCCTAAGCTTTTTGGATCAATTTTAACGAGTTCTGATAACGGATCTTGAAGACGTCTAGCAATACTAATTGCACTTCTTTCTTCAACATTTAAGTCCGGGAATTCTTGTTTGGCCAAAATCGAGGCTGAATACACACTGGCCCCCGCTTCTGAGACAATACTATAAGAGACATTTAGTTTTTCTTTCGCAATCAGGTCTCCAATAAATTCTTCGGTTTCCCTTGAAGCGGTCCCATTGCCAATCGCAATCGTATCCACGTGATGCTTTTTCACTAACATAGTGATGGTATTTTCTGCGTGCTTGAGTTTATCGGCGGAGACGCCCTCTCCCGGTCTTAAAGCGTGGGGATAAATCACGGTCTTTTCTAAAAGCCGACCTAAAGGATCCACCACCGCACATTTACACCCCGTACGGTAAGCTGGGTCCACCCCTAAAATGGTTTGTTGTTTTAAAGGAGGTTGCAAAAGAAGTTGGTGAAGATTTTCACCAAAGACATGAATCGCTTGAATTTCAGCAACTTCTGTTAGCGCACTTCTAATTTCGCGTTCGATGCTGGGTTTAATTAAACGCTTATATCCATCTCTCATCGCTTTATCGATGTAAGGTTCAGAATATTCGGACACATTCTTCTTCGCAAAATAAGCGAGCTCTTTTAAAACAAGCTCATCATCGACACTGACCCCTACTTTTAAGATGTTGTCTTTTTCACCACGGTTTAAAGCCAAGACGCGAAAAGGTTTAATTTGTTTTAAAGGGGTCTCATAGGCGTAATAATCTTGATACACCAATTTCTCATCCACCGCATCTTTTTTAAGGGTGCTGGTCATTTGAGCGGTGCGTTCGAAGTAGTCTCTAAGTCTTTTTCTTGATTGAGGATGATCACTGATGATCTCTGCGATGATATCCATCGCACCTTGTAAAGCTTCTTCTGTGGTTAAGACGTCTTGATTTAGGTATTTTTCAGCTTCTAAAAGCGGGTCATTTTGAGGGGCTTGATTTAAATAATCGGCTAACTCTTGAAGTCCTTTTTTGATCGCTTCGGTGGCTTTTGTTTTTTTCTTTTCTTTAAATGGACGGTACAAGTCTTCGACATCGACGAGTTTAGTTGCAGACACTATTTCTTGTTTAAGCTCATCGGTCAGCATGCCTCGCTCTTCAATCAAACGCAAGACATCCGCTTTCCGGTTTTCGAGTTTTAAAGCCGCTTCATAAATGTTCGCAATCTCACGAATAATGCTTTCATCTAAATTACCGGTTTGTTCTTTTCGGTAACGCGCAATAAAAGGGACCGTATTTTCTTCGAGTAAAGAAAGTACGGTCTCAACTTGTGAGGGTTTAATACTTAAGGTTTGACTAAGCTCTTTGACAATAATCTGATTCAAAGGTTTCTCCTAAGGGGTAAATGTCCCGGCATTGACTTGATCGATGAGGGTTAAGATGGGGGTAACGCCAACAACTTGATTCACCAAACGTCCATTGACAAAAATACTGACCGTTGGGGTCCCGGTAATTTGAGCTGGAGCATCCATGGAGGTTTGATTGACGGCTTGCGAGTTGACATCGACAACATACACAGGAATGTCCATTTTATTCTCAATCGCAAAGCCTAAAATATCATTTCTGATTTGCTCACAAAATGAGCATGTCTCTGAATAATGATAGATAAGCTCAATGCCTTCGCCGGACGATTGGGTGGAATAAGTTAACCAATCTTCGACTAAGACTAAACGTTCATCGGTATAACTGATGGGAGCGTTAACAACAGTGGCGACTAAAAAAGCCCCCACAAGTAAAACAAATAATCCGACCAAAACATATAAATACATGGGTTGACTTTTTTTCATGATGGATCCTCCTGAATGGTAATTAATTCAAAATCAAAGGTGCCTTCTTCAATTTGATTTAAAGCTTCTAAAATAGGTCCAGCCCCTAAGATGTAGTAGGCGACAATTCCTTGATCAATAAACAATAAAGTAGGCGCTGATCGAATACCGGTAGGTCTGATTCCAGACACCACTCGTTCGTTAATGAGGTGAAGGATAAAGTCGTCTTGGGCCTCGATGAAATCAAATAGGGGGTCTCTTACTAAGTTACATCCTGGGCACTCGGTGCCAAAGACATCACGATTATAATAATAAACCATAATTCGTTCATCTTCAAAGCCAAGCATCTCAACTTCAGACCATTCAAAGATTTCATTGAACGCATCATACGTTTCTGGGCGTTGACATCCCATTAAACTGAAGATCAGGAGGAGACTTAAAACAACTTTAATCATGGGTGGTTCCTGTGACTACGGCGACCACCACATTTTTAGAATGGGCAATCGAAATCATTAAGACATCATCGGGGCGGTATTTAGATTTTATGTAAGGAGCTCCGTGCGCATCATTTAAAATCGATACGTCTTTAAAATTCAAAGGACGATCAAACTGTTGATACGCTTTAGTGTAGGCTTCTTTCGCTGCAAAACGTCCCGCTAAAAAGGTCTGCTTCCGGTGATCGTGTGTGAACGTTTGATAGATTTTAAGTTCTTCCATTGAAAGCACTTTATCAATAAAGCGACTGTCTATTTTATCGTTAAAGCGATCGAGTTCTTCGATATCAATGCCGATCAGATTTCGCATGATACACCTCCATCGCTTCGGTGGCTAACCGTTCGATTTCTCTAAAGCGGTGATTAAGCCCTGATTTTGAAATGGGCTTGTGGTATTCTTCTTCGCTTTTCATTGAAAGTTCTACTAATGAAAGCTCTGGATATTTCTTTCTAAGTTTGATGGCTTCAATAATACCTTGTGGAAACTCTTCGGTGTCCGTTAAGTTTTCTAAAATAGCAATGTTCTTTAATTGTTTATCCGCCGCTTGAAGGGTTTTATTTTGGTTGGCGAGTTCAATGTTTAAAACCCGGGTTATCGAGTTATAAAAATCACGTTTAATCCGCTCATCTTCAAAGGTAAATAATGATTCTGTCGTCCCCATCAATCTTAAGAAATCAGCAATTTTTTCTGATTCTTTGACATAGACCAAATAACGATTATTCTTCTTTTTAAGGGTTTTTGCGGGGACCTCTAAACTATCAAATAACGTTCTTATGCCTTCAATCAGTTTTCTTTGAGGGGCACTAATTTCTAAATGATACGATGAGCTCTCAGGGGAGTTAATCGATCCTGTTGCTAAGAAGGCTCCTTTTAAAAAACCGACTTTAGCACATGAGTCTAAAACCATGAGATCATCAAATAAGCCCCCAAAGCTTGTTCCTTCTAAAAGTCCTAAATCGTTCATCATTTGTTCGGCATCAGTGACGATGCATTCATACATTTTTTGTTTTTTAAGTTGTTTTTGGTGATACATCGAGACGTGGGCGTCTAAATCATAACGCTCTTTAACCATGACCCGAATCCGTCTCACTAATCCTAAAGAAACCGATTTAAAAACAAGGCGGTTATCTTCCAACCGCCCATTCATTCGGTACAGCGCACTTAAGAACGGGAGCGCTTCACACGGTTCTAAGGCCGTTTGTAGGATTTCTTGTTTAACATCTTGGGCAAATGACATCGATTACTTTTTCTTTGCTTTAGATTTTTTGGTGAATACCGGTTTAGGTTCATTTAAGACATCGGCATATTTAGGACGTTTAAAGAAGAACCAGTTCAGTCCAATCACAGCAATCCCGGCTAAGACCGATAAAATAGAGACCACCTGAGCGGTTCTTAAATTTGATTCCCCAAAATATAAGGAGTCAGTTCTCATCCCTTCAATGACGAATCGACCGACTGAATACCAAATTAAATAGATCCCAATCAAATCACCACTCCGGATCAACTTCGTTCTTCTTAGGACTAACATTAACCCAAACCCCGTTAAGTTCCACATCGACTCATAAAAGAAAGTGGGGTGATAATAATTTAATCCTGACGGACCTTGAAGATACATATTATCAACGATAAATTTAGGCAATCTTAAGGTGGTTTCTAAAAAAGCACGTTGCTCATCTAAGGATAAGTTGGGCTGATTATTCGTGAGGTTCCCAATCACAAATCCGTGGGCTTCTTGATTAAAGAAATTACCCCATCTTCCAAGAGCTTGCGCCACTAAAAATCCAGGAGCCACTAAATCAAGCGCCTTCAATAAATCAAACTTTTTAATCCGGGCGTAAATGACCACGGCCACGACGGCGGTTAAGAAGGCGCCATGAATCGCTAATCCACCTTCCGCAAAATTAAAGATTCGGGCAAAATCTCCGCGGTAACGATCCCATTCAAAGATCACATAATATAGGCGTGAACCAAGAATGGCTAGCGGAAGGATCCAAATAATACCATCGTATAAAATATCTGGGTTTAATCCAATTTTTTCAGATTCTTTTAATCCAAGATATAGGGCCACCATGACTCCAGTTAAGATCGCTAACGCGTAAAAGGCGATACTAATCGGGCCCAGGTCTAAGCTGTTAGGAAGTGGATTGTAAACATGCATCTTCTACACCTACTTTATTTTTTGGGATGTTTGGTTTTACTTTGAATGTTTTTAGTGAGTTCTTCGGTAAATTCTTTTGCCATGTGAGTGCCTAGATGTTTAAGCCGGGCATTCATTGCCGCGACTTCAACTAAGGTCGGCACTGAACGAGCAGCTGTAATAGGAATTTTAACATTGGGAATATCGGTATTAAATATTCGTTCGGTCACGTCTTCAAGTCCAAGTCGGTCATAATCCACGGTGTTTTCAAAATTGAGCAAGTCAACAATAACCATGATCCGTTTACTCTCTTTATACGCCGAGGCTCCAAATAGTTGCACTACATTGACAATCCCAATTCCGCGGATCTCTAAATATTTTTGTAAGATGGGTGGGGCTTCTCCTACCACGACGCCTTCAATGGATTCATAGACATCGACCCGGTCATCCGCAACCAACTGATGACCTCTTCTCACCAGTTCAAGGGCCACTTCTGATTTACCGATTCCGCTTTTCCCGCGAATCAATACTCCCACCCCATTGATATCCACTAAGGTTCCGTGAATACTGGTTCTTGGCGCTAACGCTTCACCTAGGGTTTGAAGGATTTTACTAAATAATTCATTGGTCCGCTGTTGGCTTTTTAATAAAGGAACTTTGAATTCGTTCGCATACTTAATAAAGACTTCAGGAATCTCGGCGTGTTTTGAAAAGACAAACGCAGGGGGTAATATTTCAAACATCATCTTGACACGGATGTCTTGATCGGTTTCTGATAACCACCAAAAGAAAGTAATTTCCTTACTTCCAATCAATTGAATTCGGTCTTGTTCATAAAATTCAAACATCCCAGCCAGTTCGAGTCCCGGTCGGTTAATTTGAGCTAGGGAAATGGGGGTTTCAAGTCCCTGTTCTCCCCCAATGACTTTCAAATTTAATTGTTTGCTTAGTCGTTCGACTGTAATCATGTTCGTCTCCAGTTGATTCCTTTTTGAATCACGTAACTGAGTGCATAGCGCACAATCATAAATAATAACGTGAAGGCAACCACTTCGATTTCACTATTAAAGATTTGCATGTTTGTGAATAATAATGCATCAATCAAGAAAAATAAAGTGGTGTAACCGATAAAATATACGAGTCCAAAAGACATCAATACGATTTGTGAATAACGTTGAATCATCCACTCTCTAAATAACCACTCTAAGGCTGTATAAATGAATACAAAAACCAAGGGAATCCATAGTTGTTCTGGAAATTGTCCTAAATTAAAGAGATTTAAGACCCCTACCGAAACCACTAAATTAACCCAGTACCCAATAAATAAATTGAGATAAAAATTCGGATGATAAGCGCCCCCAAATTTTATCATAATCAAACGTTTATTTAACGGCGACTGTTTTTTTGTTGGCGGGACTTCGGGTTTTTTTACACTGGGTTTTTTGGGAAGTTCTTTTTTGGGCTCTGGTTGAACTTGCTCTTCTAATGACTTAATCAGTGAATCAATTTTTTCTTCATCCGTTAACTGATCAAACGAATCATCTTTCGTTTCTGGCTTCTTTTTAGGTTCTTTGTCTGCCATTTCACCCTCACATCAATTTTTTTAAATATTGTCCGGTATACGATGCTTTTTCCTTGATGATAGCTTCTGGGGTTCCCTCAAAAATAATGGCTCCCCCTAAGTCGCCCCCTTCAGGGCCCAAATCAATTAAATGATCGGCTTGTTTGATGACATCTAAATTATGTTCAATAATGACGACGGTCGCTTGTTGGTCGACCATGCTTTGTAAGACCGATAATAATTTTTTAACATCGGCACTATGCAGCCCAGTGGTCGGTTCATCTAAGATATACATGGTATCAGAGGTTAAGCGTTTTAGAAGTTCTTTTGAGAGTTTCACGCGTTGCGCCTCACCACCAGATAATGTCGGGGCTTGCTGGCCAATTTTTAAATAACCCAAGCCTACGGATTCAAGCGTTCTAAGTTTGTGTTCGACTTTGGGAATGTTTTTAAAAAATTCAATCCCTTCAGATACACTCATCTCTAAAACATTAGCAATTGATTTTCCTTTAAAGACGACTTGAAGGGTCTCTTGATTATACCGTTTTCCATGACAAACTTCACAGGGGACATAGACATCCGGTAAAAAGTTCATCTCGATTTTAATCACTCCGTCGCCGTGACATGACTCGCAACGGCCCCCTTTCACATTAAAACTGAAGCGACCTTTTTCATAGCCTCTTAGTTTAGCTTCTTGAGTGAGCGCAAATAAATCACGAATATCATCAAATACACCGGTATAAGTGCCTGGATTTGAACGGGGGGTGCGCCCAATCGGAGATTGATCAATTAAGATTATTTTCCCAATGTTTTTGGCCCCTTCAATCTTACTTATTTTTAAATTGTAATACGTGGGTTTATACACTTGATTATAAAGACCTTGATATAAACACCCGTGGACTAAAGAGCTTTTCCCTGATCCACTGACTCCAGTCACCACCGTGAGGACACTCAGAGGAAATGCGACATCGACATGTTTTAAGTTGTTTTCATGACAATCATAAAGTTTTATCGCACCTTGATCAATCGGTCGCCGTTGTTTTGGGACATGAATTTTTTCTTTATGGGATAAATACCGTCCGGTGATGGAGTGATCGGCTTTTAATATTTCTTCATACGTTCCAGCAAAAACAACCTCACCCCCAGCATCCCCGGCTCCAGGACCAATATCAACAATATAGTCGGCCGCTTCCATGGTTTCTTCATCATGTTCAACGACAATTAAAGTATTCCCTAAGTCTCGCATTTTCTTTAAAGTTGCTATCAATCGTGAGTTATCACGTTGATGCAATCCAATCGATGGTTCATCTAATACATACAAGACCCCCGTTAACTGCGATCCGATCTGCGTAGCAAGACGAATTCGTTGACTTTCCCCACCTGACAAGGTGGCTGCTCTTCTTGAAAGGGTTAAATAATCGAGACCGACGTTATTTAAAAAACCTAAACGTTCATTAAGTTCTTTTAAAATCATTTCGGCGATTTGAGCATCCATTTTAGAAAGCTTTAGTTCACTAAAACGCTTCACTAATTCTTTAACAGAAAGGTCTGTCATTTCAATGATATCAAGGGCATCAAATTTAACGCTTAAAGCACTGGTGTTTAGTTTTTTACCGAGACATTTGGTACAGGTGGTTTCAGCCATGAGTGATTCAATCCACTCTCTCATAAACCGGGATGTCGTCTCAAGATAACGTCGTTCTAAATTGGTGATGACACCCTCGTAATAGTCTTTTTTCTCATGTTTAATTTGGCTGGTTTTGCCTTGGAAACTGAACTCGATTTCATCCTCTGATCCATAAAAAATGATCGATTTTTCTTTTTCAGTGAGTTCCCTAAATGGCTTTCTCATATTGATGCCATAAAACTGACACGTCGAAAATAGTTGCTTAAAGTGATAAGCATCCATATTGGTCCAACCTTTAATGGCACCTTCGTTGATGGTTAACTCATCGTTGGGTACTAAGAGATCCGGGTTGATTTTATTTTGATAGCCGAGCCCATGACATTCTTCACATGCTCCAAAGGGTGCGTTAAAAGAGAACAGTCTTGGTTCGAGTTTTCCCATCGAAAAATCACAATGAGGACAGGCGAATTTTTCGGAAAAAACAAAGGGTTCATTTTCCTTCAAGACGATGACTTTACCATCCGCTTTTTTAGCAGCCGTTTCCAAAGAATCATACAGTCTAGACCGTTGATCATTCGATACTTTGAGACGGTCGATGACGGCTTCTATGGTATGCTTTTGATTTTTGTTTAATTCGAGATCAGGCGTCACTTCAGTGAGTTCTTGATTAATCCTGATTCGGAAAAAACCTTCTTTAGTAAGTTGTTCTAAAAGCTCTTTATGGGTTCCTTTTTTTCCTTCTACAAGCGGAGATAGAATTTGAATCCGGGTGCCTTCATCCCATTCCAATATTTTGATTGTCATCTCTTCAATGGTTTGAGAGGTAATTGGGATGTGGTGAACTGGACAATAGGGCACTCCCACTCGCGCAAAAAGTAACCGTAAATAGTCATAAATCTCGGTCACGGTTCCCACGGTTGAACGTGGGTTTTTAGATGTTGTTTTTTGATCAATGGAGATCGCAGGAGATAAACCTTCAATGGTTTCAACGTTAGGCTTTTCTAAGTTGCCTAAAAACTGTCTCGCATACGAAGACAGACTTTCTACATACCTTCTTTGACCTTCCTTGTAAATCGTATCAAAGGCTAACGATGTTTTTCCAGATCCTGATAAGCCCGTCATGATAATGAACTTATTCTTTGGAAGGTTAATCGAAATATTTTTTAAGTTATTTTCTTTGGCCCCTTTAATGATTATTTCATTCATTTGATTCCTCTATCCAGCTTAACAAAGTGGCTTCATCAATTATTTTAATTTGGAGTTCTTGGGCCTTCGTGAGTTTAGAGCCTGCTTCTTCACCGGCTAATACCACATCGGTTTTTTTAGAGACCGATCCACTGATCTTACCCCCATATGATTCAATTAAATCTTTGGCTTGATCTCGTGATAAAGAGGGCAGAGTGCCCGTTAAGACAAAGGTTAGATTCGTTATTTTTTCGTGAGCTTTAGCCGCTTTAAAAGTCGTATCAAAACGGAGCCCAAAGTGTCTTAAATCTTCAATCCCTTTTTGATTTTCAGGATGATTAAAATAATCAACAATCGATTGGGCCACTCGCTCCCCGACATCATGAATATCAAGAAGGGTTTCAAAGGGTGCACGCATTAATGCGTCGAGGTTTTTGAAATGTTTCGCAAGCATTTTTGATGTGGTTAAACCGACGTGTTTAATCCCCAGTCCAAAGAGTAAAAATTCAAAGGGTCTTGCTTTCGATGATTCGATGTTTGTTAAAAGCGTCTCCACCGATTTTTCGCCCCAACCTTCTAAATGTTTCATGGCTTCTTGGTGGTGATGAAGCCGGTAAATATCAGGAATCGATTTGAGCCATCCCAAATCAAAAAAGGCATCGACGACTTTTTCACCAAAGGTTTCAATGTTCATCGCTTGACGAGAAACAAAGTGTTCAAGTTTTTCTTTTTGTTGGGCACTACATAAAGGATTTAAACAATACCAATCTGCCTCGCCCATGACTTGGGATAATGTACTTTGACAACTTGGACAGTGGGTGGGATACGTTACTTTAATGGCATTGAGAGGTCTTTTATCTTTCAGGACTCGGATGACTTCAGGAATGATGTCCCCGGCTTTTTTAATCAAGGCTTGGTCATGAATGTGAATGTCTTTATCCATCACATACGCTTCATTGTGAAGGGTCGCTTTTGAGACTAAGCTACCTGCCACCATGACCGGTGCTAAGACCGCAACAGGCGTAATTTGTCCGGTCCGTCCAACACTAAAAATGACATCCAAAATTTCGGTTTCCACTTCTTCGGCTTTAAATTTATAGGCCGTCGCATATCTCGGACTTTTAGAGGTGGTTCCTAGTTCATCATATAACGAACGCTCATTTACTTTGATAACCGCACCGTCAATTTCAAACGGATATTGATGACGATTTTCTTCGATTTCATCGACTGCTTTAATTGCTGATTCTATCGTCTTATGATGGGTCGCATACGGTTGTGCGGGAAGACCACATTCACGTAAAAATTGTAACGTTTCAAGATGAGTCATTGAACTAAATAAATCATTTGAAACCGAATAAATATTGATTTCTAAACCCCGTTCTAAACTGAGGGTGGAATCGAGTTGACGCATCGTCCCTGCAGCCGCATTTCTGGGGTTTTTAAATAAGGGTTCTTCTTGGTCTTGACGTTTAAGATTAATCGCTTTGAACCGCTCTTTGGATAAATAAACTTCGCCTCTAACTTCTAAAAAGCTTTGGTGAGGAATCTTAAAAGGGAGCCCTTGAATGGTTTTAATATTATGCGTTACATCTTCACCTGTGGTTCCGTCTCCTCGGGTCAAGCCGAGTTTGAGTTCTCCCTTTTCATAGCGAATGCTGGCGGCTAAGCCATCGACTTTAGGTTCGACCACATAGGTGACGTTAGGAGTGATTTTTTCAACGCGCTCTGCAAAAGCCTTTAGGTCTTCTGCATTAAACGCATTAGAAAGAGAAAGCATGGGACTGCGGTGAGGAACTTTTTGAAACGCCGCGGATAAAGAACCACCGACCCTTTGAGTGGGTGAGTCTTGAGTGATGTATTCAGGATAGGCGGTCTCTAAGTCGACAAGTTCTTTTAATAAGGCATCATACGCCACATCTGAAATAAGCGGACTATCAGATTCGAAGTACGCTTGGTTATATTTCTTTAAGAGGGCTTTAAGTTCTTCAATCCGTTGCTTCACGTCCATGATTTACCTTCTTAATGGCGGGATGATCTTTCATTAACGTTTTAATTCCAAATCGTTTATCAAATGCAATCTGACACTGGTCATTTTCGACCCGGATGACCACCCCTTCACCAAAGGTAGTATGAATGACTTTGTCCCCATGGGATAGATCATTCTCAGTCCGTTCTAAGTAGGCTTGTTTTTTAGCTTTGTATATTTTCGTTTCACGGTACTCGTGCTCAATTCGTTGGGTGGTTTTAAAGATTGCTTGGTGATGACCTTTAAGTTCTAAAATATCTTCATCAATCGCTTCGATGAATTGACTGTTTAGAAGATGTTGGTATTCACCGTGGATGAATCGTTCTGAAACATTTGTAAGATATAAATGGGATTTCGCTCGGGTGATTCCGACGTACATCAATCGGCGTTCTTCTTCAAGTTCAAAAGCAGAATCAAGGGTTTGTCTTAGGGGGAACATACCTTGTTCTAAGGCGACGATAAAGACGACTTCAAACTCTAATCCTTTTGCCCCGTGTAACGTCATGAGAGAGACACCTTGTTCGGTTTTGTTTTCATCTTCAGCACTTCTTAAGGCAATATCTTCAAGCATCGCCATTAAGGTTTCACTCTTTGATATATCCACATACATCTTTCTAACTTCTTCAAAATAACCAACGAGTTCTAAGATGTTTTCTTTACGCATCTCGCCCATGGGATCGGTTTTTAGCATGGACTCATAACCCGTTTTTTCCATCAGTTGCTCAACAAATAAATAAAAGGGATTTTCTAAAAATACCGCTTTGAGATGTTCAATCATTTGATAAAAATCAGTGAATGTTTTTTTCGCTTTCGGGCTGGTGGGAAGGTCATGATTTAAAGCTTCTAAATAACTGAGATCGTGATCGATTGCGTATAACTTTAAAGCATCGATGGTTTTGTCTCCCAACCCTCGTTTAGGTTCATTGATGATCCGTTCAAAACTGACATCATCATAGGGGTTCATCATTAATCTAAAATAAGCGATGATGTCTTTGATTTCTTTTCGTTTATAAAAACTTAAGTTCCCGATGATTCGGTATGGAATTTGCCGACCTGATAACCCTTGTTCAAATGACCGGCTGGTGGCGTTGGCCCGGTATAAGATCGCCATATCATCATAGGGGATCCCTTCTTGGTGATGCGTTTTAATTTGATCAACGACAAAGTTGGTTTCATCAAAATTGTTTTGACCCTTGAAAAAGACGATTTTTTGGCCCGATTTAGATCGCGAAAATAAGCTCTTTTCAATTCGGTCTTTATTGCCTTTGATGATCTGATTGGCCGCGTTTAAAATCGTTTGGGTCGATCGGTAGTTTTCGTCTAAAATGATAGACTGCGGACTGAAGTCTTTCATGAAGTTCTTAATATTTAGAATGTTGGCTCCGCGAAACGCATAGATGCTTTGGTCTTCATCGCCCACAATAAAAACATTTTTATGGTCACCGACTAATAACTTAATTAGTTCATATTGGCGGTGGTTCGTATCTTGAAACTCATCGACCAACACATATTGAAACATTTGATTATAGTGTTTCTTAACATCCGGATGTTTTTTTAAAAGTTCAATGACTCTATTAATCAAATCTTCGAAATCCACCAAATGATTTTTTTGGAGTCTCGCTTGATATAAAGGATAGACCACTTCTAAAGCGTCTTTTAGTGGATACTCATAATCCGCCATGGTTTTTTGGCTGGATTTAATTTGCATGATATGGTTTTTAAGTTGTTTCGGTTTAATCGTATCTAAGGAGACGTTGGCTTCTTTGATTAAAGCTTTGATCAGTTGGGTGACATCTTCATCATCAATGATTTGAAAATGCTTATCAATTCCAATTCGTTCCCCAAACATCCTTAAGATCTTGACCCCCATCGCATGAAAGGTGGAAATCCACATATCGAACGTTGACGTCATCAGGATTTTTTGGAGGCGCGATTTCATTTCCCCTGCGGCTTTATTCGTAAACGTAATCGCAAGGATATTTTCTTTGGGCACCCCCACTTCATTAATGAGGTGGGCAATGCGTTCAGTGAGAACCGTTGTTTTTCCACTTCCAGCGCCGGCTATCACCATCAAAGGGCCCTCGATTGAAAGGACCGCGTGACGCTGATTTTCATTCAAAGAATTAAGCCGATTTGAAGGTGTTTTCATCTAAATAATTATACCAAATAGTAGGGTGATTTGCACGTCCCTAAGGCATAAAAAAAATCAACCCTGAGGTTGATTTTTAAAACTCTTATTAAAGAGAAGTGATGTTTTCAGCTTGTGGGCCTTTTTCGCTTTCGACAACGTCGAATTCGACTTTTTCGCCTTCATCAAGTGTTTTGAATCCATCTTTTTGAATGTGTGAGTAATGCGCAAATACATCAGTACCTTCGTCTGTTGTAATAAAGCCGAAGCCTTTTTCTGCATTAAACCATTTTACTGTTCCTGTAGCCATGTGTGTTCCTCCATTCTTAGAAAGGTGCTTAAAATACTCATTTGTTTCATAAGAATGGAAAAACCAGTTCTTATTACAAAATTTCCTTTAAGTTCTCTTATATAATACACTTTATTATTAATAATGCAAGGTTTCACCTTTTATTATCAGAAATTTAACGAAACGAACTTTTTAAAGCGACGACCCGTTTGAATCCTGAAGGGGTGTTTTGATAAAAACCGAGGCGAATAGCTTGGAAGTAAGCTAAATCTTCAGGTAAATGGGGCTCGACCCATGCTTCATAACGGATGAGGGCATTCGGATTAAGGATTTCGTCTAAAGGTAGGGTCTTGTCGGCCTCATCGATGAGTAAAGACTCATACTCTTCAACAACGGTCTTAACCGCTGTGGTGGCTTCGACAAAATGAATATTCCCATTGGGTTTACGCTCATCAAAATCAGACCCACTCTTGGTCGCAGGATCATACGTCGCAAGAATTTCGATGACGTTCCCGTCTTTATCACAGACCATGTCTTCGGCTTTGATGAAATAGGCATGCATCAAACGGACTTCAAGTCCTAAGGATAATCGTTTCCATTTTTTATTGGGTTTTTCCGGTAAAAAGTCATCTTTTTCTATGTATAAGTGTTTGGAAAAAGGCAACATCCGAGAATCTTCGGATCCTTCGTTAAACCATTTTGTTTCTAACGTTTCGACAGATCCTTCTGGATAATTAGTCAAAGTGACTTTTAACGGATTCTTAATCATATGAATGCGTGGGGTATTAGATAATACGTGACGCACTTCTTCATCCAGCATGGTAAGTTCGGTTTCCCCTTCAGACTTAGGAAGACCTAAAGCATGGATAAATTGGTGAATCGCTTGAATCGGGATGCCTTTATTTCTTAAACCACTCAAAGTGATTAACCGGGGGTCATCGTATTCATCAATCACTTTTTGAGTGACCAGTTGATTAATAAAACGTTTCCCTTGAATCTCATTTTTGATCCGAAGTTTTCCGAATTCAATTTGGCGAGGAACTTTAGGCATTTCACAGTGTTCCACGACCCAATCATAAATCGGCCGGTGGTCTTCAAACTCCAAAGTACACAGCGAATGCGTGATGCCTTCAATGGCATCTTCTAAAGGATGGGCATAATCATACATGGGATAAATACACCATGCATTACCTGTGCGGTGATGGTGAGCATGTTGGATCCGGTATAAAACAGGATCGCGCATATTCATATTGGGATGAGCCATGTCAATTTTAGCCCGCAATACTTTTTCACCGTCTGTAAATTGACCTTCACGCATCGCTTTAAAGAGGGCAATGTTTTCATCAATTGACCGGTTTCTAAATGGACTATTTTGACCCGGTGTTTTTAAATCACCACGTTGTTCTTTAATGGTTAGTGCGGACGAATCATCCACGTAGGCA
>JAGYII010000009.1 GCA_018402725.1 Candidatus Izemoplasma sp.
AAAGAACAAGTCGAGTCCTTAGGGGCGAAGTTTGTCGTCTTTGATTTAGAAAGTGCCACCGGTGAAGGCGGGTACGCTAAACAAATGGATGAAGCGTACTATGAAAAACAACGCCAGTTGATGAAAGAAGAACTCTCGACCAAAGACATCGTCATCACCACCGCGAACATCCCTGGGAAAAAAGCCCCCGTCCTGATTACTGAAGAGATGGTCAAAGGGATGGCCCACGGATCGGTCATTGTTGACTTAGCCGCTGAACGCGGTGGAAACTGTGAACTGACCGAATCAGGTAAAACCGTCGTTAAACACGGCGTGACCATATTAGGCCCTGAAAACTTAGCGGCGTCTTTATATGGCAATACCTCAACGCTTTATTCTAAAAACATGACCACGTTCTTAAATAACTTACTTTCAAAAGAAGAAAAAACCATTCAATGGGACGATGACATCGTGGCGGCGACCGTCGTCACTAAAGAAGGTCAAGTTCCCAATGAACGGACTCGTTCATGGATTGGAGGCACCGTATGATTTTAGTGTATTTAATTACCGTCTTTGCGATGGCTATTTTCTTAGGCTTTGAACTGATCACCAAAGTGCCTGCGACCTTACATACCCCTTTGATGTCAGGTTCAAATGCGATCTCAGGGATTACCATTGTTGGGGCCTTAGGAATCTTACTCACCACCGTATCCACCGATGATGTTGCGGTATGGCCGTTTATCTTAGCGGCACTCGCCTTATTTTTTGCGACCGTCAACGTGGTCGGAGGCTTTGTGGTCTCGCACCGGATGCTTGCGAAATTTAGAGGTAAAAAATCATGACAATGGAATTTAAAAATGTTTTAGTCGCGGTTATTTACTTAATCAGTGCGATCTTATTTATCATCGGCATCAAACGTTTATCTAAACCCAAAACCGCCACCCAAGGGAATCAAATTGGGGCGATTGGGATGTTGGTCGCGGTGATTGCGGCGTTCATTGACTTTGGACTCGTGATAGACGCTTCTAATAACATCACCTTTGCGACCTCGTATTGGCTTTATATTTTAGTCGCTTTACTCTTAGGATCAGTCGTCGGGGTGATATCAGCGATTAAAGTCCAAATGACCGGCATGCCTCAAATGGTCGCCATCTTTAACGGACTAGGCGGCGGGGCTTCATTCTTAGTCGCCGGGGTGTATTTGATTTTTGAACTCTCTAAAGTTGCGGGAATGTCGGCAGAGGTTATCAATACAGCCTTACCGGTCAACGTCATGGTCGCCACCGGCTTATCCGGTCTGATCGGGGCGGTGACGTTATCGGGGTCCTTTATTGCTTATGCGAAACTCCAAGGTTTAAAGATTATTCCAGATAAACCGGTATCCTTTAAATTTGATTTAGTGTTAAAACTCGTCTTATTAGCGGGACTCTTAGCCTTATCCGGCGTCTTAGTCGTTGAACCTACGATGGTGAATCTCTACTGGATTATCGTCGCCGGGGGCCTGTGTTAGGGTCTTACTGGTCATTGGGATCGGCGGCGCCGATATGCCCGTCGTCATCTCACTCCTTAATTCATATTCAGGGATTGCGGCGCGCCACGGGCTTTGTGTTAAATAACTTAGTTTAATTGTTGCCGGGTCCTTAGTCGGGGCGTCTGGGATTATCTTAACGATGATCATGACCAAGCGATGAACCGTTCCTTAGTCAACGTATTATTCGGTGGCTTTGGGGGCGGAGGTACCACCTCATCGGTTGGCGATGAGATCTACGACGGTAAATTAAATCCACCTCGCCGGATGAAGTCGCAATGATTTTAGAATCCGCGCAACGCGTCGTCATTGTCCCAGGTTACGGGATGGCCGTTGCCCGGGCAGCGACTCCAGTTCGGTTACTGACTGAAACCTTAGAAGCGAACGGTGTTGAAGTGGTCTTCGGGATTCACCCGGTCGCAGGAAGAATGCCGGAGCCACATGAACGTCCTCTTAGCTGAAGAAAGCATTCCGTATGAGAAACTCTTAGATTTAGATACCGTTAACCCGACCTTGCAGAATACGGATGTGGTTATTATTATCGGGGCCAATGACGTGGTTAATACCTTGCCAGAGAAAAGACTCAGCGATTCCAGGATGCCGATTTTAGATGTCGATCAAGCGAGAACCTGTGTCGTCATCAAACGCTCCTTAAGTTCAGGGTTTGCAGGAATTCCCAATCCACTCTTTGCAATGGATAATACCTTGATGTTATTGGAGACGGTAAAAAAGCCGTCGAAGAACTCGTCGCAATATAAAGATTTATAAAACCTATCCCCTCATCTAGAGGGGATATTCATTCGAGGTCAAGCATGTATTTAGGAATTGATAGGGCGGAACCAAAACAGCCTTTGTCGTATGCGATGCAAACATGGTCCCTATTTATCACGTAGAAAAGGGTCCACCGCGATTCATGGCGTCTCTTTTGAACATGCCTTAAATACCCTCACTGAAGGCATCCTGGATGCCCTATGAAAAGCACCCGGCATCAAAGCCATTTACATGGGACTGGGGGATATCAGCGGGCCTGAAGATGAGAAGCGTTTATTAGACGCTTTAAGACACGGCTTCACCCTTTAAATCCGCTCATCAGTCTTTCAAATGACGTAGTGATTGCCCATGCGGGCGGCTTAGAAGGTGCTAACGGATGGTCTTAATCAGTGGAACAGGCTCCGTAGCCCTGGCGTGGATGCCCATCAAACCCTCCGGGTCAGGCATCTCTTACCAAGAGGGCGACGAGGGAAGTGGTTATATTGTGGCCACATGGCATTAAAAGCCCTCGCCAAAGCCGAAGATGGTCGGCTTGACCCTTCACCGATGACGAACGCTTTAAAGAAGACTTGGGATTCACTCGTTATATGATTTAGCGTCTTTATTTGAAACGATGCACAAACCGTCAAGAAACAGCCCGGTTTTCCTTGTATGTGACGAAGTATGCCTTTAAACGATCCCATGCTTTAGCGATTGTTGAGCACGCGGTGAATCACTTTAGTTGAACTCATTAAACCCCTGCATCAGCGTTTAAACCTACCTCAGAAAGAACTGGCTTTAGTCGGGTCCTTAGCCCAAGAAGAGAGTGTCTTTAAACCGAGACTCATCAAGGCATTAAATCAACTTGATTCAACCCTGTTGGTCTATAATGCAAAAGCAGCCCGGCCATTGGGGCCTGCATCTGTGCTAAAAAATTACTAAAGACGGATTAATCCGTCTTTTTTTTAACTTATCTACGCTTTTGTTGAGTAAAGTGACTAAAAATGATGGTGTTGATTTAAAGGTATTGCAAATGTATTACAATTGCGATATGATACAGCTGACATGGAGGGGACAATGAAAACTAAAATCCCGCAATACGCATCCATTAGAGAGTATCTCAAGAAGATCGATCAACAAGTCTGAAAGAAGGCGAATTAATCCCTACGGAAGCGGAATTAATGAAGCTTTTTCTCAATTTCTCGTGTGACGATTCGCAAAGCCATCGACTTATTGGTATCAGCCCATTATCTAACCCGTAAAGCGGGTTATGGGACGACCGTCAACCCGGACCGGAGTTTGTTGTCAAATTTTACCTTGATTCAGAGCTTTACCAATGAAATGAAAGAGATGGGTCTCGCCACTAAAACCATGCATGCCTCGGTGGAAAAAGTGGAAGCGAATGATCTTTTAGCCAGTATCTTTAAAATCAACCCCGGAGACATGGTTTATCACATCGTCAGAACCCGGGGCACGACTGTACCTCTCATTTATTCAGATACTTATCTACTCCCCGTCATCGACATCCCTTTAGACAGTGAAGAGATGTATGGGTCTCTCTATGCTTTTTTAGCCAAACATCAAATCTACTTTAGTTATTTTGAAGAGTTTGTCAGTGCGGTTCAGGCGAAGCAAGAAGTGAAGTTATTACTCCAAGTCGATGCGATCACCCCTCAGCTTAAACGGAAGCGTTTTAGCTATGATGTAACGGGCAAGTTAATTGAATACACAGAGACCTTTTATAACGCCCAACAATACGAATACCGGACTAAAATCTTTTATAAAAAGTAAAATGTATTGCAAATGTATTGTCATAACTTATTTAATACGATAAAATAACCATAAAGAAAGCGTTTTCGGGAGATATATGCAAAAACTTTATGGTTTTTTTATACTAACAATCTCATCGCTTGCTTTAATTGGGTGCCAAGAAGGTGAAAGCATGGAAGAAGAGCCCTTAGAACTCCCCCCATGCCCCTATGAGTATCGATTAGAAAAAGACGCAAAGATGCCGATTCAATCGATCAGTGCTCCTTATTCAACCGTGACCGGTCTTTTAGAGGCGGTCATTACCCCGTGTGAACAAAATGAATTGACCGCTTTATTTACTGAATCCACCTTAAGAACCCATCAAATCTTTTTGACTTTAGATGCGATTTATCCCATTGAACAGATGCACCTTGATTTGACCACCTTAGGTGTTTTTGATATCCGGATTGAAACCTCCCTAGATGGCGTTAAATATTCAGCATTGACCGCGATGGCTTCCACCGAAACTTCAAAAAACTTTGAGGGCCATTATGCCCGTAACATTAAACTGATTTTCCCCACTCAAAACGACGTCACCCTTCACCAAATTGCTTTTACCTTAGCTGAAGGCTACCGAGTCCTTTTAGATGAACCCTTTAGCAAAGCCTTTTTTAAAGAAGAAGGGTGGACCGGGGCTGATGGTATCTTTAGCTTTGATTTAAACGGACGCGATACGTTAAATGCTCCAAATCCAAACACCGCATTTATCTTTTCAGATACGTTTGTTGGAGGGGTGAACCCCTCTACTCAACAAAGAATTGCGCCTAAGCTGATTAACAACTCACTTGCCTATTACAACAAAGAGGCGTTAGAGCCCTGGACCTTTGTTTACACTCGAACTGAAAAAGCCCTCTTTTTAGCCGACGCTTATCTAAATCATCTCCCTTTTCAACTGCTCTCCCCAGAAGGCCTTGATATTTCTTCTCACATCAACGGGCGCGTAGATCCGTTGACGACGTCAACCTGGTTGACGGATGATTTTGATGCGACCCTTCAAATCTCGTTTAATACCTTAACGGATGTTAAAGCCCTTCATCTTTGGAATCATCCTGATAAGACCTCTTACATTTTAGAAGTCGCTGTGTATATCAAACAAAACGATACCTGGACGTTTTTAAAAAATGCCTCCCTTGAGCCGTTTAATCAAGCGGGGTCGGTGTCGGCGTCGATTGAAATTAATCAAGCCGTAGAGGCCATCGAGTTAAGAGTCTTAGGTCATGAAGAAGGCCCTTACATCGGATTATCCAAACTCTTTGTGGAAGGGTTAGAAGGTCCTTTATTTCCAGTCCTAACCGCCCCTTATGTAGAACTTCCCCTCAGTAAAGACGATCAGAGTGCGAGACTTTGGCTTCAAGATGGCATTGTCATCGGTTCAAACTTATATGTCTTTCCGATCTTAGTGAAAGATGAAGCGAACTTTTTTAGAGTCGATAATGTCGGTCTAATGGAAATCCCGATTGTCGATGGCGTACTCCACCATGAAGCGACTGCGTATCTCCACACGCCACTTCAAGTGTATACCGAGGATGGCGGCACGATTTTCTTCGGGGCCGGCGTCATGGACCACCGGGACATCGATGGTTATATCTATGTCTATGGCTATAAGGATTTCGGCGGTCGTCAACTCATCGTAGCCCGTGTACAAGAAGAGGACTTTTTAGATTTTAATGCCTGGACGTATTTTGACGGCACGGATTTTAAGAAAGATATTCGCAGCGTCCAAGGCATCATGACCGGCGTCTCCGCCGAGCTCAGTGTGTCTTATATGGGGATGCATTTGAAAACCCTATCTCTTAGTGTCGATGAAAACCACCACCTCAGGGACCGTGAGTTATGCCTTATCAGATACGCCGTTTGGCCCTTTTGATGCCTGGGTTGATATTTATCAAGCCTTAGAACCTCAGTTTCTAGACGCCTTTACGTATAACGCTAAAATCCATTATCACTTGTCTTCAGAAGATACGATTTATATCTCTTATAACGTCAATAGTATTGGCTTTGCGGCGTTTGTTGATGCCAACATCTATTATCCTCGGTTCATTCGCTTAGACCGGATTAAATAAAAAAGGAGACCCCATGAAGCCTCATCACATTCTCTATCAACAGCCCCATTTAAAAGGTCCCGTAAAGATTAAGTTGGGCGGTGTTTACCCGGTCACGGTCAAAGATGTCAAAGCCGCTTTAGTTCACCGGTTTATTGATGATGAACCGTCCACCACCTTGTATGCGAATCGTCTTGAACTTGAACTCTCTCAAGACCAAACCATTGAAGTCGTGCTTGAACCTGGATTTTACGCTGAAAAAGATGAAGCCTTTACCGCCCAATTTTTAAAAGAAGATTTATGGCGGGGAGGAGATGGCATCTATTCCTTTAATCTAAATCAGGGCGTTGATGGTTTTGACGCGCCAAAGGATTCAAATACGCTTTTCGTCTTTGGGGATACTTTTGTTGGTGAAATTAATCCCGAGACCTTTAGACGTCTTGAACCGACCCTGATGCCCAACAACAGTTATGCCTTAATGAAAGCCGAATCGATTTCATTTCATTTAGAAAAAGCCGATAATCATTCGGTTAAAAACGTCTTTGATTTAGAACCCCGTTACGCCAAAAAAGGGACATCGATTGAAAATGTGCTTGATGATAACGAAACCTTATATCTCAGTGCTGATACCGATGAAGACGTGGTGATCTTTATTGACCTCCACCACCAAAAACCCGTTGATACGCTGGAAATTGGTCATTACGATGACCCTGATTTTAAAGAAACCTCGGTTCGGGCCTTTCAAAAGATGGAGATTTATCAAAGTCATAACCATGTGACCTATGAACTCGTTAAAAGAGTCGATCTATCACAGCCCCAAGGACCGATCACGTCGATTGAGGTCAACCTAAACGCGCGCTACATTAAATGTGTGATCAAGAAGCACCGTCCCCTTGTTGGATGTCGTTACCTTGGACTCAGTTATCAAAATCAACGCTATATTGATTTTGATATCGCGGTCAATCAAGTCTTTTTTGAAGCCCCCTTGCATGCCTGGTTATGGCTTCAAGACGGGATTATCTTAGATGATCATTTCTATTTCTATCCGATGCGAGTCATCGGGGATCAAACCCAACCTGAAGGCCTACAATTTAAAGTCTTAAGCACGATGATCTTTAAAGTTCCTTTTACGCAAAAAGGGCTTCAGATTGAAAAGCTTGAGCAAAAACCGATGCGCAACTTTTATGATCATCAAGGCAAAACCATCATGTTTGGAGCGGCCGTCATGAACCATCAAGACATAGATGGCTACATTTATATGTATGGTTATCAATCTCAAATGGGTTTTCGTCAGCTCTTAGTCTCCCGGATTAAAAAAGAAAACCTCTGGAATCTCGATGCGTATGATTACTTTGACGGACAATCCTTTACCCCGGATTTCATGAAAGCCGCCCCGGTCTTAGACCACGTCTCGTGTGAAATGAGTGTGTCATACCTCAATGAAGGCCCCCACCAAGGAAAGTACATCGCGGTCATGACCTTTGACACCAATACCCGTTATGTCGCTTTTTCCATCGGTGAAACGCCTTATGGGCCCTTCACCCCCCCTCAAAAAATATATGTCACCCCTGAACCTGATATTTTTAAATCAACGACCTACACGTATAACGCCAAAGCCCATCCCCACTTATCCACCGCCACCGACATCTTAGTCTCTTATAATACCAATACCTATAACTTTGACCACAATATGAGTCATGCCCACATTTACCGCCCTCGCTTTATTCGTCTAAAAACCATATAAAGGAGAACGTTATGGCCTGGAACCGCAAAACCAAACGACGTGTCTATCACACGATTTTACACGCTGTCATCATTTCACTCAGTCTTGTCTTTACGTTTCCTTTTTTGTGGATGTTATTTACGGCGCTTAAAACCCCGCAAGAGTTACTCCAAGGAACGGCTCAATTCTTCCCGAGTGATCCACAGTGGGATAATTTTGTGACCGCTGTCACCACCATTCCGTTTTTACTATACTTAAGTAATTCCTTACTGATTGTGACCAGTGTCATTGCGGGGACCTTATTTTCTTCAACCACCGCAGCCTATGCCTTTGCGAAACTGCGATGGAAAGGTCGAGACAAGTGGTTCTTAGTGATGCTCGCAACGATGATGATTCCCCTTCAAGTCATTTTAATTCCGATGTACATCATGTACGCCCGGATTGGCTGGTTAGGGACCCGTTTTCCGCTGATTATTCCTGCCTTTTTTGGAGGCGGAGCGGCCTTTTATATTTTCTTACTCCGGCAGTTTTTCAAAGGGATCCCGAAAGAACTCTCAGAATCGGCGATCATTGATGGGGCCAGTTACATTCAAATCTTTACACGAATTATGTTGCCACTCTCTAAACCTGCGATTATTACCGTCGCCTTATTTACTTTTTTAGGAACGTGGAATGACTATTTTGGTCCCCTCATCTTTTTAAGTAACCCGGACCAATGGACGCTGGCCTTAGGACTGAGGGCCTTCCAGCTCCAGTTTGGCGGCCGCTATGACTTGATGATGGCAGCCTCCATCCTCATCATGCTGCCGACCCTCATTATCTTTTTCTTAGCTCAGAAGCAGTTTATCGAAGGCATCACCTTTACCGGAATAAAAGGTTAAAAAGGAGAAACCCATGAAAAAGAAATTATTATTATTGGTTACCATGCTGTCATTCATTAGCGTCCTTGCCGCTTGTGGCGATCCTGCGAATGAGGGCAAAGTCGAACTTAACTTTTGGCATATGTCCCCCGTTGGAAGTGAAGGCTTTAGAGAAATGAGAGCCCTCATCACTGCGTTTAATGAAAGCCAAGATGAGATTGTTGTCGTCGGCACGGGATTTTCTTTCTGGGATTACTGGGATAAAATCAACATCGCGATTTCCTCAAGAACGGCTCCCGACCTTGGTTTTCATACCATCGATAACATGATCACACGGGCGGAAGCAGGAGTCTTACATAATATCTCAGAACTCATGAGCCAAGACACAAGTGCTAACAATATCGAAATTGATCAATTTAGAACCTCACAACTTGATTTTTTAACCTACAACGGAGATCTTTACGCCTTACCCTTATCAGCCACGACCCGCGTTTTATACTACAACTTAGATATGTTTGAAAGCTTAGGGTATGGGGTGGATGATGTCCCGAATACCTGGGATGAACTTCAAACCATGGCCCGCGAGTTTGATGTCGTTGAAGACGGTCAAATTACCCGTCTAGGCTTTGACCCTACTTATGGAAACGCAACCTATCATGGCTGGTTATGGCAAACCGGTGAAGACTTTTTTGATGCCGACTTAAATCCAACGTTAAATACCCAAACGCATATTGACGTTTTAGACTGGATTGTTAATTTCAATGAGATTTATACCCGGAATCAATTGGCAAGCTTTGGCGAATCCAATCAACTCTAGGGATCAATGTCTTTGCGGCTGAAAAAGCTGCGATGATTGTCGATTCAGATGGCCATATCGCGTCATTGAAGAAGCTGGTGCGACCTTTAAGTATGGTGTCGCCCCCATTCCATTACTGGATGAAAACGGGATTAGAGGAACTGGGAAGTGGGTTCGATTGAACTTTATAACAACCAAAAATGAAGACGCTAAGAAAATGGCTGCCTTTGAATTTTTAAAATACTTGATGGCCTATGAAACCCAAATCGAATTTGCGGACGCCTCAGGGCTGGTTAACTGCATATATTCAATGGTAGGATTACACCGTTGATAAAACCGATCTTAAGACAAATCCTAAACGAAGTGGACTATGCCATGATAAAGCCTTGTCCCCTACGCTCCTTCACATGGCATGCGGCTGATTGGCAAACCTATTACACCCAGGCTCAGTCGATTCAACCCCGGCAGAAGCCTATGATGCCTGAAACTTTACTTAGAGAAAACCACCGCGAATCGGCGCGAGACTAATGAAGCAAATTACAATCAGTGGGTTAAAGAGCAGAAAATAGAGCCGGGTACTTATTTGCGGGTCCTGGATTTTAGGGATCATTGTTTTATGCGTTTCCTTTTGGCTTCGCTTTATTTGTCGGTCTATTGATTGCCTTATTACTGGAATAATAAATCAAGGGATGAGTATTTACTGACGATGTTCTTTCTCCCAAACGTTGTTTTGATTGTTGCCTTATCCTTATTATGGCTGTGTTATTTCAACTGTCCCTGGGCTCATTAATGAACTGTTTGATCCGGCTTTATCGAAGGAAATAGTCGAACCGCTTCGCCGGCACCCGCGAATCCACTCCAAAATTACCTTAATTTAATGGGGTTATGGACGGTCGGGGGTCGATGATTATTTATCTCGCCCAGATGCAAGACATCCCTGACTAGCTATATGAGTCGGGCTGAGATTGACGGCGGGTTGGGCCTTAAAAAAACCATTTACATTACCTACCCTTAATGACGCTCTCTGATTTTCTTTAATTTATTATCGGAACTGGCAGCTTCCAGGTCTTTTACCTCGCGTACATTGTCACTGGCGGCGACCGTCACGCTCAACATATATTATTTGCGTAATATCTATTTGACAAATGATCAACGACCAAAACATGGGCATGGCCAGTGCCATGGCCTGGGCTTACTTCATGATTGTATTAGTGATTAAGGATGGCAGGCTTAAAACTCAATAAATATGTCATCTATCCCCGGTGACGAATCGTAACCCCTTAAGAAACGTTTAGCTTTTAACGATAGCAATAAAATAGAGGAACCAAATGAAAAGAAAGTTAGCATTTTTAAGCATTATGGCATTTTACCATGGTTTTATCGGCCTGTTGGTCCGGTGAAATTGGCGCCGATACCTCGTGATGGATGCCGATGGGCGCTGGGCACCGTGATTTTTATGTCGTGGTCTATGATGAATCCTTAAGTGACACTCCATCATTAACCTGAACGATCCTGATGGCGCTAAAGGCAATGGTCCTGTCTTGAATGTTCAACACATCGAAGGCGGCATTCCGGCAATTCAAGATTGGCTCGGAAGATAACACCCTGCCTTTTTAGAAGTCCTCCCAATGAGGAACTGAAGGCGTCCAAAGAATTTTCACCGTTCGGATGACCTTGACTCGTTTGAAGACTTTGGGTCAATACGAGCAAATTTAAAGTGGTTTATCCCTAACTTAAGTTGGAGTGATTTCACTGATGCTGAAAAACTGACCTCACCACTGTTGGAAGAAGCATGCCTCTAAAGTCACTCCTCACTGAATCCAATGTGATTTTACAAGCGTCCTCGACCAAGCGATTGACGGGACGAGACCAATCTTCTTAGAAGCTAGCTTAGCTGGTTTTGCTGACAAGACTTCGCTTTCACAATTTGCAACCTATAACTTAACATTAGGCGAAGAGACGCTTAATATTGTGTCTGAATACGATCCTGCGGTATGATTCCAATGGTCGTTTAGGCTGGCGGCTCATACTGACTAAATCATCATTCACTTAACAAGCACCACCGAACTCCCCGCCATGAACACCTTATTATTTGTTTTAATTGGAGCCGCGGTTGTCGCTGTTGCGGGTGGCGCGTACTTCTTTACTAAGAAAAAAGCTTGACCCTACCATCGTCTCTTAAAGATGCCCTCAAAATCTACTTAGATTTTATTTACGTGACGCTCCTCTGGTTTGTTGCATCCTTCCTAGGGATTTTGTTATCCCTAGGAAGTGCAACCCTAGCGTTTTATCGCGTGATGGCATCGCTTAGTCAACCCAAAAAACAAACCTATATCTTTCCCACCTTTATCACCGAATTTAAACAAAAAATAGTCAAGCGGATCTTATTTACGCTCCTGTTTTATGTTGACCTATTTGGTTTCTTTGTGTTGTTTCAAATCGCCATAAATCAAAACATCACCGTGCTTATTATTGTCTTAAGTATTTTATTGTATGAATTTGTGATGGGGATGATTTATTATTTAGGATTGAACGCCTTATTTGTTTTAGAACCCGGTCAATCTTTAGTCTCTATTGTCTTTATTGCGATGCATCAAAATATTTGGCGAAATCTTCAATTACTATCGCCCTTGTTCATTATGGTTTTTGCTTTTTTCTATGTGCATCCAACCACCGTTATCTTTTTATTTAGCGGTGTGGTTTGGTTACAGTTGGTCATATTGAAAAAAGCCTTTCTAAAAACAGATCAACTCATCGATGAGGAGTAGCATGCGATATCTCGACTTTCATTCTAATTACGACAAAACCCCCACCACTCGCTATGAGACCGGTCAAGACGTCTATGCGGGACTGAAGCCCCTTTTAAACCACATCACTTCAAAGGCTTCAAGCGTCATCGCGCTTGAAACCTACCCAGGGGTGGATGTAGATACCATTTTAGAGGCTTTGAGCGCTTATAAAGATTTTCAAATCATTGACATGCGAACCCTCAGCATTGGCAAAGAAGCCTACCTTAAACGCTTTAAGGATGACTTTACCGATGACCGTGTTTTTGGGATAAAAACCACCAAAACCATGGCGGATATTTTTCAAAACCTCCCCCCCACTAAACCTCTAACCCCCACCATCATTGTCGGCTTTGGCGCTGCGCTATATCCGCATGATGTTTTATATTATGGGTCGATTCATCGCTATGAACACCAGTTAAGAATGCGTCAAGGGCAACCCAATTATTTACTTGAAAATAACACCGAAGATATTTTAACCAAGTACAAAATTGCCTATTTTGTAGAATGGGTGATCGCGAATCAACATAAACGCAATCTCCTTTCAAAGATTGATTATTTCATTGAATGGAACGACATCGCCGCTCCAAAAATGGTTTCGTTTGAAGTGTATCAAGACGCTTTAAAAAGGTTTACCAATCAGCCCTTCCGGTTAGTGCCTTACTTTGACCCCGGGGTCTGGGGCGGACAGTGGATGAAAGAAGTATGTCAGCTTAATCCCCATGAAAAAAATTATGCATGGTCGTTTGATGGGGTCGTCGAAGAGAACTCGTTGCGTCTATTAATTAATGACGTTTTGTTTGACGTGCCCGCCCAAGATTTGATTGATCTATACCCAGAACCCATTTTAGGTCCTCATGTCTTTGAGCATTTTCAATATAATCTTCCGATTCGCTTTGATTTACTGGATACGATGGAGGGACAAAATCTCTCACTTCAAGTCCATCCGACGCGGTCCTACATCAAAACGCATTTCAACATGCCCTACACCCAAGATGAATCGTATTATATTTTAGATGCTTTAGAGGATGGGGCGGTATATTTAGGATTTAAAGAAGCCATCCATCCTGACGAATTTGAAGCCGATTTAAGACATTCTGAAAGCACCCAAAGTTTTGACGCGTTAAAATACGTTAATGTCTTTCCCGTGAAAAAACACGATCACTTATTGATTCCCGCAGGGACGATTCATTGCAGTGGCAAGAATACCATGGTCTTAGAAATCAGTGCCGCCGCTTATATCTTTACCTTTAAACTGTGGGACTGGAACCGCCTCGGCTTAGACGGCAAGATGCGCCCGGTTCATATCGAGCACGGCTTAAAAAATATTGATTACAGTAAAACCACCCAAATCATCCAAGACCACCATATCAACACACTCACCGTCTTGGATGACCACCTTGAAAAAACGGGCCTAGACCATGAGACATTTTTAGATTCATATAGGCTAAGTTTTAAAGGGACGTACCAGTATACCTTTGCGCCCACGGTCCAAATGGCGAATCTCGTATCCGGTCAAAAAATGATGATGCGCTCGATGAGTGGGGCGTTTGAACCCCTTGAAATTCACTACGCTGAAACGTTTATTATTCCCGCCCAGGTCCAAGACATTGAGTTTGAATGCTTAGAAGAATGCAAAGTCGTCTTTGCGGAGGTCAACCCATCATGGTCGAAACCGTCTTATTAATTGCCTCACTGATTATCATCATCGGCTTTTACCGTTACAGTAAACTCCAATACCGAAAAGGGGCTGATGATTTATTTCAACTCTTTGCGAGAGGGGCGTATGATCAAAAAGTCGCGATGTTTAAAGCCCTCAATGCCGATAGTCTTCCCGGAGGTGTGGTCTTTGTGGGGGATTCCATCACCCAAGATTACAATGTCTATGAGTTTTTTAAAGGAAAAAACGTCTACAACCGCGGCATCGGCGGTGACACCAGTGAAGGGGTCTTAAACCGGCTGGATGAAAGTGTCTTTCAGTTAAAACCAAAGGCCGTCTTTTTACTGATTGGCACCAATGACCTTGCCTCCCCACAGTTTTCAATCGAAAAGACCTTTACTAATATCCAAGCCATCATCCAAAACCTTCAAGCCTTTGACCCCGCGATGAAGATTTATCTCCTTTCCATTCTTCCCGTCAATAGCACGATTGATGCCACCACGGTCGGCTTAAGAAACAACTCCCTGATTGAAAAACTCAATCAAAAGCTAAAAGGTTTAAAAGCGGTTCATTTCATTGATCTTTATCCTTCGCTTTTAGATGCGAATCAACACCTCTCAGAAAAATACACCGTTGAAGGCCTTCACTTAAATGCGCAAGGCTACCATGTCGTCACTGACGTTCTTAGAAAATACATTTAACCCATAAAAAAAGCCCCACTTAAGGGGCTTGTATCTGACTTTAAAACCTTAAAGACGACTTAAAGTTCGTCTTTTTTTTCGGGGTTTGGTCCGGTTGAATCTCGTTCAATTAAACTGCAGTCTAAGCTGATCTTTTTAAAATGATTTCCCGTTGTATCATTGATCCGCATCATTAAGATCGATAAGGCTTGTTCAGCCATGTAAGTTCTTGAGACCCGCATCGTACTGATGGTTGGGTTTGAATCGCTGCTATAAGAGACATCATCAAAGCCCATCACACTGATATCTTGTGGGACTTTTAATCCTTTTGAATGGAGTTGTTGAATTAGTAAATAAGCGGTATGGTCATTATTACAGACGAAGGCGGTCGGGTAATGGTCCCCCAAATCAAACTGGACCTTTAAACCATGACCGTTTCGGTCATCGATCGATTTGATTTCAGCTTCACAGTTAAATTCGGTCATCGCTTTACAATACCCGAAATAACGATCGTTGATGGAAGAGGTGGCGTTTAAAGTTCCGATAAAATGAATCCGTTCATGTCCGTGGTTAAGTAAATGGGCGGTGGCCTCATAAGAAGCAATGAAGTTGTTACTTAAAATCATATCCGCGGCAATCCCGTGCTCATAAAAGTCAATACAGATAAAAGGGACTTGATTAAGCTCTAAATGAAGTAAGAAGTCCCGGTGGAATTGACCCATTAAAGCAACGCCATCAAAATGACTTAAATCAAAATTTTGAATGAAGGATAAGGCTTCGGTATCTTTCACCACGGTTAATGAGATTTGACACAAAAAGGCTTGGGATTGTTCGTTCAGTCGAAAAAACAATTCGTTATAAAACGTATCGCCTTTGGATAAAAAAGATTCCTTTGAAAGAACGATGATGTTCGTTCTTTTTTTCTTGGGATAGACATAGCCGACCGCTTTCGCGGCTTCAAAGACTTTGCGCCGCATCGACTGGGAAATATCAGGGCTATTTTGAAAGGCTTTAGAAACCGTCATCGCCGAGACATTTAAGGCTTTCGCCACATGTTCCATGGTTATTTTTTTCATACTTTTTACCTATCGATTAAGAAGATAGAGATCACGATTGTGAGACTCATCAGTTGGATTAAAAAGGGAATCAACGTCCCTTTACGTTTGACTTATAAACGACGATACTCGTAAAGATAAATGACACCACCACCAACATCCCCGCTAAAAAGTCATCACCTGAGAAATAAAATCAAGCGGCCCTTGAAAGACAAAGACCACAATGTAATGGCGTTAATAAGACTTAATAAAGATAAGCCATAAAGAAGCGGTTTTCAGGGACTTCATCAGCTCTCCTTAAAAGGCGGTGGGTTTGGGTAATGCGCTGAACTTCCGCATCAGACGCTCCCATAAATATACCAAAAAGGGTTTTCAAAATGCAATCCTGCAGTGAAAATGACATCTTTGAAGGTCATCTCTTTTAAAAGGTCTGGTAAAACTGCGAGCGTTCTGCGATGATTTTAATGTCTTTGTAGGTTCTTTTCAGGGATCATCGTCCTGAAGCTCATCGTGTGTATTAATAATGGCGAATCCGCTCTTGATCAAAAATCGCAACGTGACCCACCACCCCAATTGAACCGTCCTCTAATAATAGACAATCATTCACCCCGGCCCAGGAAGCTTCTTCAAATAGATCAATAAGCGGGGCTTTGGTCATGACCTCACGGGTCAAGTCTTTTAAATCATCGACGACGGTAAACCCAATCACGCCGAAACGGGCTAAGCCGCCTTGAGGCCGGGTGAAGACGCCAATTTTACCGTTCGCTAGCTCAATCAAGCGGACATCTTTCATCCCGGTAGGGGCGTCGACTAAGTGCGTGAGTTGATCAAGTGTGGGCCCATGGTAAAACCGGGTAAACCAGGTTTTGGTCGTCCAGTCCACAAAAGTTCCCCCGAGGATATAAGTGCCATGGATGACGGTTAAAAAAGGATCTTGTAAGGGGTAGGCTTCAAAGTCTTTAATAAGACCATATGACGTCTTGGTGATTCTTTTAAATAGTCCAATGATGGACACTTCAGACGTTCTTTTTTCAATCCGCCCAAACAGATGATAGGCGCCTTCATAAAAAAAGGGGATGGATGGATTATAGACATCAAACCCATCCACGCCAATAAATGCAATCTTTTCAGGGGTGTGATTCTTAGTCGTGGCCCTAAAGTCTTTTAGTAAATCGTTAATCAATATATTCATACGGCAACATGTCTCCTAAAAGGTCCGCCATCGGTATATGGGCTAAAGCGAGGGTTGAATCCGCCGCCCCATAATAAATATAAACGATGTCGTCTTTTAATACTACCCCGCAACTAAAGACTACATGATCAAAAAATCCCGTGAGTTCATAGGGGGCTTCAGGTTTTAATAAAGGATGTTTTAAGAAATGCGTGATCAAAGTATGGTCATTAAAATCAGTGATAAACGCTGAGAGTTCATAGCGGTGTTTAGCGTCCGCTCCATGAAAGATATGAAGCCAACCCAAAGATGTTTTAATCGGCGGGGCTCCGGCTCCAATCCGGCCATTTAGATATCCAAAATCATCGGCTCTAGCGATGCATTGATGATGGCCCCAATCAGTCAAGTTATCAGACGTTGCACTCCAGATGTTTAATCCCCCAATCCCAAAAGGAACCGGGCGGTGATAGGCGACATAACGGCCATTTATTTTTTCTGGGAATAAAACGACGTCTTTATTTTCAGGGGGAAGAATCACCCCTTGTCTTTCAAAATGAATAAAATCTTGCGTCGTCATTCTTGAGACGCTCACGCCCCGGCTTGAAACCGAGGTATAGACAATATGAAAGGTATCGCCGATTTGCGTAATCCGGGGGTCTTCGATGCCAAAGTTTTCATAAAGCCCTTCGGGAAGAATCGGGGTTTCATCAATCGTAAAATGGACCCCATCATCACTGCGAGCGACCCGGAGATGAGAAAGGGAAGTTAAATAAGCCACCCGTCCATTTTGATTGGCTTTTTTATAGGCCACAAACCGTGAATCCGAATAATCAAATTCATGATCTTCTTTAGGGTTGAGTAATTTAATCGTGATTTCATTGTGGCGGTTCATTAACGGAATCCCAATTTGGTGGTCTTTAAGGGCCGTTTCAGCCACTCTAAGGAGTAATAAGACTTGGCCTTGAAAGATTACAGCGCCGGCGTTAAAAACGCCAATGACCGTGAGTTCAGGGTGAGAAGGAGAAAGATCCGCTGGACTAAGTAATGGATTTAAAGGATGTCTATTCATATCACGTCTCATTCTATCGTTAGGATGATGCTGCCTGTGTCTTTTAAGCCAGAGACCATCGTAATTTCATACGAGAAGCGACGATTCCCTTTTAAGCCTAGGTTCGTTAAATCGATTAACACGCTATTCGTATCTGAAGAAGTAAAGGTCTGAGTTCCGATGCGGACCGTGATGGACTGAATCGCATCATTTTCAACATCGGAATAATAGTCCCATTCCAAGCGAGTGGGTCCGGATACGGTTTGGTTCGGCGTTAAGTTAGAAACGCCAGTGTGAACTTGGAACTGGGTTAAAACGTGTCCGTTTTCTAACCTTAAGGTTAAATCATCGACGATCAGCTGGGTCCCGACCGGGAGTTCGACGACGATGACACTTTCTAAAACGCCTAGATCAAGGCTTAAAGCGCCGGTATGGTTTTTAGAAAGGTAGGTTTTACTCACAAGATCGTATAAGTCTAAGGGCCCTTCGGTGCTTGGGAGGTAGGTGACGGTTTTTACTTCTGGATGCGGATTAAAAAGTAAATACTGAGGGAAAGGGTCATGGCCCAGCATCGCCATCCGGTTGATCCAAATCTTTAAAAGACCTTCAACATCAGTCGGCTCAATCATCACCCCTAACATCCCGGTGCTGACGCCACTGTAAATCGATAGGTCGGTGTTGGCCCATCCCGTAATCATCGGATCGCCCCCAATCCAGGGGGTCCGTCCGTTATAGCCATTAATAATCCCTTCATAAGGGACACTATGACCGGTCACCTCATTGAAGGTGCCACATTGTTCAAAGTACGTACATGAATGAAAACGAGGATCCGATTGGTCAGAAAAGAAGTAACGACCATTACTGGTGAGATGAAGGAGCCATTGACCGGTGGCGCTTGCGTATCGCGCATCATATGAAACAAAGGAGGACACAATAAAAGCACTTGCAAAAGTGTTCATCGAAAACGCATAGCCCCCGCGGTCTCTGGTACTTCCCATTAAGCCGTCCATGGGGAATTCTCCCCACGTTCCAACCACGGACCCCCACCCCCCACGAGGGACAGAAAGTCCATCGAAGTTTTCGTTTAGGAATTGCGAGAGGTCATAATTTTTACCGTGTTGAGCATTTAAATAAGCCCCTAAAAAAGGTGCGTAATAATGTAAGATTTCATAAAGGGGACTACTGAAATAATTTGAAATGTAGTCCATCGTGTTGATCAAGGCGTCGAGGTATTTTTCTTCCCCGGTCCATTGATACCCGTAATACATCAACATCCCAATCCCGACCGCACTATCAGGTTCTTGCCAAATCCCGTTGTTATAAGGTTGCATCGTCGTAAAGTCAAACGAGGTAAAGTTATAATCCGGTCCTTTTTCTTGAGCTTGGAAGACTAAGTGCGCTTGGTACCATTGTTCGATGTTGGAAAGTGCTTGTTCACGGACGACGGTTGCACCTGGATAAAGCGCCGAGACCTGAGTAAATAAAATCCCGGGATAAATCATATACCATAACGAACTGTCGATGGAGACCCCACGGGTTCCATTGAGAATAACTCGCTGATTCGCATTATAAAACTGACTTAATTTAGCGACATAATCATCGCCATCATAGTCGGTCATATCAAGGCCAAGCAACGAGGCACTTAAAACGGCCGCAATGGCCGCAACCCCTTCAACATACCCACGATCATCCCCAACATACGCCCCAAAACGAAATTCATTTCGAGTGTCATCTTTGGTGATTAAAGGTAAAAAATCACCCGTCGCTTCCGTGTCAAATAACCATTGATGGAAGGTTAAGGCTTTTTCTTGATAGTCCATGAGTTCATAAGATGCTGGGAAATAACGATCATAATTAGAGATCCTTGCAATCGGTTTTTGATAGCTTAAAGACATCGGGGGATACTCCACTTCTAAACGCGAAGCACACCCTGAAAAAACGAAAGAAGCTATGAGGATGAGGAAGGTTAGGATGAGTTTTTTCATCAAATAAGACTCCTTAACATTTTTTCAGGGGATTCGCTAGATGTTATTTCGTGTAGAAAACGGAAATTGAAGTAATTTGAACAAAGGCATCCGGACTACCGGCTGGGTAAATCCAGAAATGTAAGTCTAAGACAGTTCCGTAATCACTATACGTAACCCCAATGGAATCAGCGATATTTCCGCCGGCATATTGGTTCCATTTCATGTCATTGTCATTGATGATGTATAAGCCCCATGACTCTCCAACTAAATCAGAAAGAAGAGTTTGAACGCCCCATTTAAAGGCATCCGGTGATTCGTTAACACGGACTAAGAAGATGGGTTCTCTTGACAAGTCAAGGTTTAATGCAGGCGTTTGAACGCCGCCCCAACCATTAGGTCCTGCTTTGATGGTGACGAATCCACCGTCATGATCAACGCCCATGACAACGCCCTGATCGACTTCGCCCCCAGGAGTGACCATAAGATCAAACAACGCGATCTCCTCGTAAGTAAAACTGTAGGCGAGTTCGTAGCCGCCTTCTTCAGCCGCCGCAGTATCACAGGCAGCTAAAACAAACATGCTGGTAAATAAAGCGGTAAGTAATAATAATTTTTTCATTCTTTTTCTCCTATTTTTCTATTTTTTTTCAGCTTTCGCTGTTTGTTAACCTTTAATACCTGACGTTTTTATACCTTCCATGAAGTACTTTTGAGCGTAAAGCAAGAGGATGATAATCGGCGTAAGCGCCATCAGTGACGCCGCCATTAACGGTCCCCATAAGGTTTGCCCTGTCATTGAACTAAAACTAGCAAGCCCGAGTTGAATCGTGTATTTGGTATCGGAAGAAATATAAATAAGTTGGCCCAGTAAATCATTCCACGTTCCCATAAAGGCCCAGAGGCCAATCGTGATTAAAGCCGGTTTACCTAAGGGGATAAAAATCTTCGTGAAGATCTGAAGCCAGGTCGCCCCGTCGACTAAGGCAGAATCTTCGAGTTCTCGAGGGAATGTTTCAAAATACATCCGTAAGAAGAAGATAAACGCCGGGGCTGCAAAGTAAGCCGGTAAGGCTAAGGGGACATAAGAATCATAAAAGCCTAAGGTCGTCCATAAGATAAAGGTTGGAATCATGACGACTTCATAGGGCAACATCAAGGTTGCGAGTAAGAGTAAGAACAAGGCATTCTTCCCTTTAAAGTCAAACCGCGCAAACCCGTAAGCGACCATCGCAGAGACAAAGACTTCCCCCATGATTTTAATCAGTGCTAAGAAGGCAGTATTGCCAAGTTGACGGAAGAGGGGCTGGATTTCTAGCGCGGTGGTGAAGTTACCAAATTGCCAAACGCTAGGAATCCACTGGATCGGGAGTTTAAGTATTTCATCGGTGGTTTTAAAGGCCGATAAGATCATCCAGATGAAAGGAATAATCATCACTAAAGCCCCGAGGGTGATAAAGCCATATCGTAACCCAACACGGAGATGCTTTTGGTTTTTAGAAGGATTTAATCGATTCATCGCATTATTCCCTATGGACCCAGTATTTTTTGGAAATATTTAAGATAATTGTGAGGGTTAGAATGATGATAAACAGTAACCATGCCATGGCTGTAGCACGGCCCATGCGGTAATCGACAAAGGCTAAATCATATAAGTACACCATCGCAAAGCGACCCTGGCCGCCGGCTCCGCCTAAGATAAAGGCATCGGTGAATTTTCGAAAGGACCCAATGATCCCCATCACTACGGAATAAAAGATCACCGGGGTCACAAGAGGTAAGGTGATATGACGGGTTTTTTGATAGGCATTGGCCCCATCAATCATCGCCGATTCATATAAACTTTTAGGAACGTCTTTGATCGCAGCAAGAAAGATAAACAATCCACTGCCTGCCCCCCAAAGCGCTAAGATTAAATAAGAGGGTAAGACCCAGTTAGGATCGCCTAACCAGTCGGGTCCGGTGATTCCAAAGAGATTTAAAAATCCGTTAATTAGGCCAAAACTAGGGTCGAGTATCCATTTAAAGATAATCGCCACGGCCGCACCTGATACCACCGCAGGTAAATAAAAGATGACCCGGTAAATCCCGACGCCTCGCATCGGGCGGCTAAGAATGACCGCCACCATGAAGGCCACAAAGGTCCCAAGGGGCACCGCTAAGATAGCGTAGCGGAACGTCACCCATAAACTACTCCAGAAGATCGAATCTTGAAGTAAGTAACGATAGTTGTCAAGGCCGATAAAATTAGCGTCACCGGCGATATTCCAGTCCGTGAAGCCAATGTATAAAGCGGCCAATAAAGGAAATGCGGTAAATAGGATTAAGCCGATCAGCCACGGTAAAATGAAATAAAATCCAACGCGGTTTCGTCTCATGGTCGTTGATCAATAAGATTTCTTGAGAAAGCCGCGATGTCATCAACGGCCGAGAGGTAATCAAAATCTGGATTTTGAATCATTTCAAAATAAAGATCATACCAGAGTCGGTGATTGATTCCACTGATGCCGTCCCATTCAGGGATGTAATACCCAGACCGGGCAAACTCTAAGGTAAATTCAATCGTTTCCATGGCCGCAATTTTAGAGGGGTTAATCGATCGTATATTTTCAATCGTCCCTCTAACCGGTGGAGCAATCTTCCATTCAAATATGGCGAGGGTCAACATTTCTAAGGCTTTATAGGCTAATGGATTATCTTGATGGGATTTATGTAAGACCGTCGACGCCGTCCAGTTAAAAGAAGACCGGGACCCGTCGAGGTTGACTGGGAGGGGAGCGTATCCGATTTCAAAGGCATCGGCTTCACTCATATCCTCCACTTTAATTTCAAAATTATCTTGAGCACCGCCCATAAACATCGCGACTCTTGAGCGTTCAAACCAGACGTTATTACCGCCTAGGCTTCTGACTTCACTGTAAGAGGGGGACAGTCCTTTTTCTAAGATACTTTGAAGGAGGCCAAGTCCCGCTAAAGAACCGGCGGAATCCAGCGTGATGGTTTGATAATCTTCAGCGATGATGTCACCACCACCGGCCCAAATAAAGGTTTCAATATTAGGCCAACCATCAATCACCGTTCCAAAGACTTTTTCACCACGGTGGTTTAAAGTCCCAGTCAGTTGTTCAGAGATTGCGATAAATTCATTCCAGTCCCAATCATCGGTTGGAGAAGGATGAGGAATCCCTGCATTATCAAACAAGGTTTTGTTATAGTAAATAATTATGGGATTACGCAATCCAAGAAGTCCCCAGTATGAGCCGTTATAAAAGCTTTAAGACTCAATGGCACACTTGTCCATGGTAGGCATCTAAGGTAGAAATCCTCACTATTGGTTAAAGTCCGTCCATCGACAATGGTAGCCCAAGTCAAACGCATGCCGAGAATCAGTTCTTGGGTCAGCCGAACATATCGGGGGCTTGACGTCCTCCAATTAATACCGCGATTTGTTGGTAGTAATTGGATGGAATCGGGTAATTTGAATCATGGAATTCACCGGCTGCTCTTTCATTCGCACAGCCACAACAGCTCTCAGTTCCAGTGAGTTCTGGACCAGCCCAGGTCGCAAATGTAAAAACCAGGTGGACCGGAAGGTTCACTGTCCCCACGCCACTAAACCAACAAATAATAAGGTTCAAAGGGCCCAAAAAGGTAGTAAACTTTTTTCATTTCAGCCACCTCTAATGCTTTGTTATGTTTTTATAAAGTGTGAAGCATTAAAGTATCAGCACCTGAGCTTTATTTTTCAAGATATATATAAAAGAGATTAAGAAGGTTTCCTAAATAAGGGATCCGGTATTTTTTAGTTATGATGAATCTAATCATGGAGTAGACTCGTGATCTTAAGGTCAAACCCTTCATCTTTATCAGTAAGTCTGGGGCGGACGCCTTCTTAAAGGCTATTTCACTCATGGGAGACATCGGATCAATGCAGAGTGCTGGGGCATCAGTGCGCCCACGCCTTCCCAACTAATCACGGTGATGATCCCACCTCCCACGCTTTTAAAGGAAGACTGACCTTAAAGACCTTTATATAAAACCTGCCACCATGCCCCAGATTATTCGGCCCTATCCACAGCCGAAGGTTTCCAATTTTAGTCAAACTCATTTCATGAAGACCTCGAGTTTTCAGGTCCATCCGGATGATGCGTACGCCAAGCGATTTAATAGTTACGGGAAAGAAGAATGCTGGACGATTTTAAATGCTCAAGATGAGGCATCCTTATATACAGGGCATTCGTTTGATACTCCAGAGGCCCTCCTCCAATCCCTTCATCAAGGCACCTTTATGTCAAAGATCAAAAAACTACCCGTTCAGCCCGGTGATTTTTACTACATCCCCACCGGCACTTTACACGCCATTGGGGCAGGGATCGTCTTATTAGAGGTCCAACAGTCTTCTGATCTGACCTTTCGCTTATTTGACTATCACCGCTTAGAAAACGGTCAACCTAGAACCCTTCATCTAGAAGACGCCCTGGCCGTCATGCATTTTCCTGATAAGCCCATCTTAAGAGCGCCTCAAGATACCTTTTTTGATTATCAACTTAACACGTTTAATGAATCCTCTTCAAAGACCGCTCATCTTCATGGCGATTACGTGTTTGTGATGGAAGGTGAAGGCTACTTAAATGAGACGCCCGTCAAAAAAGGGGATTTTCTCATGGTATCATCCCTTCACCCTTACGAAATTAAAGGTTCAATAACGCTTCAAACCACGCAGCTAAGATAATGGCTACTTAAAACCTTAAACTTTAATCTTAATAAAAAAAGCTTGACCGCGAGGGTCAAGCTTTTTGTTTGATTAGATTTTACAAATTTGTCCGCCATCAATCACAAATTCAGATCCGGTCATAAAACTAGATTCATCAGAACCTAAGAATAAGACGAGATTAGAAACTTCAACGGGATCACCAATCCGGCCCAGTGGATTATTTTGAGCCATTGCATCCACCATTGCTTTATCAACATTTGGATTATCAAGGGTCATCGGTGTGGCGATAACGCCCGGGTGAATCGAGTTTGAACGAATGTTGAAAGACCCATAATCAAGGGCGGCGACTTTCGTCATCCCTCTAACCGCAAACTTTGTAGCGGTATAGGCCATGAGACCCATACTTCCACCCATTCCGGCGATGGATGAGATATTGATAATCGAGCCTGATTTAGCTTTCATCATCGAAGGGGCGGTGATTTGGATTCCTAGATACACCCCAAGTTGATTGATTTTGTAGTGTCTTTCGTAATCTTCATCGGTCCGTGAGTCCCATGGAGCAAACCCAGCGATGCCGGCGTTGTTGACTAAGATGTTAATCGGTCCAAAGGCTTTTTCCGTCTCGGCGACGACTCTTTCCCAGTCTTCACGCTTGGTGACGTCATGCTTAAAGTATAAGCAGTGATCCCCGAGTCTTTCAGCTTCCTTCGCGCCATCTAAGATATCCGTAATCACGACTTTAGCGCCTTCTTTAAGTAAGAGTTCAGCATGGCTTAGTCCCATACCCCGTGCCCCGCCTGTAATTAAAGCGACTTTTCCTGTTACTCGTGCCATATAAAATGACCTCCTTTTCTTGATACTTTTATCATAACATTAATAAGCATTTATGTAAACGCTTACACTTTTTGTAATAAAGGCCTTTTTTATTACGAATTGAATCAAATTCTTCAATTAGTTCTTGGCAGAAAAGGCAGATGTGATATAATTTTTCTTGCCTGCCAGCATGGCGGAATTGGTAGACGCACCAGACTCAAAATCTGGCGTTCTTGCGGACGTGTCGGTTCGACTCCGACTGCTGGTAGGAAATTATCCTCGTGAGGGGATTTTTTTTATGGTTTTTTTAGAGGTCTCTTGTTTACTTTTAAAGGGGGTAAACGCTATAATGAACCTAACAAGAAAGGATGTAACCATGAAAACGACGCCGCTTTATCAGAACCACTTAAACATGGGCGCTAAAATGGTTGATTTTGCTGGCTATTTAATGCCCTTATCGTACACCTCGATTGAAGATGAACATCACGCCGTGAGACATCAAGCTGGGTATTTTGATGTTTCTCACATGGGAGAGATTTTAGTTGAAGGCAAAGGCGCCACGGCTTTCATTGAAAAGGTCTTTACCAATCAACTCCCTGGATTGAACCAAGCTCGCTATGGATTGTTATTAAAAAATGACGGGATGCCCGTTGACGATGTCTTAGTCTATCGTCTCGGTCAAGAAAAGTACTGGATTGTCTGTAACGCAAGTAACATTCAAAAGGTCATGGAACACCTTCAAAACATTCCCTTTGAAGGCACATTAAAAGATTTATCTGAAAGCATTGCGATGGTCGCTTTACAAGGACCCAAGGCGCAAGCGATATTAGAAGCGATTGTCAATCTTGATTGTGAGATGAAGCGTTACACCTTTAAAGAAGCTGAGTACCTCGGCGATCCCCTCCTCATTTCAAGAACCGGGTATACCGGTGAAGATGGCTTTGAAGTATATGGAGAAGAGTCCTTAATCATTGAATTCTGGAAAGCCCTGGCTGCTTTTGAAGAGGCTTGGCCTTGTGGACTTGGGGCCCGTGACACCTTACGCTTTGAAGCGGGATATCCCCTATTTGGCCATGAAATCCTCCATTTCTTAACCCCTCAATCATCCGGTTTATCGATGTTTATCGACTACACAAGGACTGATACTTACGGCATCAAAGCCCTCTTAGAGGAACAAGAAAAAGGCTTGCAAGAAATCATTGTCGGGGTTGAGCTTTGTGATAAAGGCATCATCCGCGAAGGGTATGGCTTGTACGTCGGTGATACCCGGATTGGTGAAGTCACGACGGGGTATAAACTCAGACACTTTGAATTCGCCAAAGCTCTCGCCTTTGTGAAAATGCCTTACACCGCGGTGGGCACTGAAATTGAAGCCGAAATTAGAGAAAAACGCGTTAAAGCGAAAGTGATTCCTTATCCGTTTTATCAAAAACTCAAGAAAAAGAAGGTAGAAGCATGAAAGCTCCCAATCATTTATATTACAGCGAATCCCATGAATGGATAAAAGTTGAAGGGGGCGTTGGCATCGTCGGAATCAGTGATTATGCCCAGGACTCCTTAGGCGAAGTGGTGTATTTAGACCTCCCTGAGGAAGGTCAACCCGTCACTAAAGGCCTTCAATTTGGGGCCATTGAATCAGTCAAAGCCGCCTCTGATCTAAACGCCCCTGTCACCGGCGTCATCAGTGAAGTCAACCCTGACATTGACCGGACCCCTGAACTAATCAACGAAGATCCATATGCTAACTGGATCATTAAAATTGAAATTGAAGATGAAAGTGAACTAGAAAGCCTGATGAACGCAGAAAGTTACTTAGCTTTTTGTGAAAACGCTGCATAAATAAAGGAGACGTTCGATGTTTAAATACTTACCCCATACCGAAGAAGACATCCAGGCGATGTTACAAACGATTGGGGTGGCATCGGTGAATGACTTATTCACTGATATCCCTGCATCGTTATTAAATCCGCCGCTTGATTTACCCCCGACGCATTCAGAGATTGAACTCTATGCGCATTTTAAGCGTTTATCGGAAGACGTTAAACATCTCACCCCGGTGATTGGGGCGGGAGCGTATGATCATTACACGCCGTCGATCATTAGACCCCTGATTGAACGTCAAGAGTTTTTAACCAGCTATACGCCGTATCAACCTGAAATCTCGCAAGGGACACTTCATTACATCTTTGAATTTCAATCGATGATTACCCGTTTAACCGGGATGGATGTGGCGAATGCCTCGATGTATGATGGGTCAACCGCGACGGCTGAGGCGATGTTTATGGCCTGCGCGATTACCAAAAGAGATAAAGTCCTCGTCAGTGATACCTTGCATCCGGGCGTCTTAAACATCATCCATACCTATGCCCACTACAAAGGCATTGACGTGGTCGTCCTTAAAACCTCCGGCGGCACCTTGAGTCTTCAAGACCTCCCTGCTGATTTAAGTGATGTCGCGGCTTTACTGGTTCAGACGCCAAATATATACGGGATCATTGAAGATTATGACGGATTTGCGGACGCGCTTCATGCCGCCAAAGCTCTCTTTGTGATCAATCAAGACCAGCTTGACCCTATCACATTTAAAAACCCCCGGTGAATACAGGGCCGATATTGCAGTTGGTGGCCCAAACCTTAGGGGGTTCCTTTATCTTTTGGCGGGCCTTATATCGGTTATATGGCGACCCTTCATCCGCATATCGAAGAAAGCTCCCCGGCCGGATTTGCGGGATGACCGTCGATAAAGACGGGAAACCCGCCTTTACCTTGACCTTAAGAGCTCGCGAACAAGATATCAGACGGGATAAAGCAACATCTAATATTTGTTCGAACCAAAGCTTACTCGCCTTATTTGTGACGATATATTTATCCACGATGGGTAAAGAAGGCTTATATGAAGCCTCGCAAATGAGTTTAAACGGCGCTCATTATTTATATGAACACCTCGTCAAACTCCCCTATTTAAGCGATCCTTTTAATCAACCTTTCTTTAAAGAGTTCACCTTAAAATCTACGCTTCCAGTAGCGACCTTAGAAAAAGCCTTAGAAGAAAAAGGCTTCTTAGCGCCTTTTGACTTAAAACGCTTAGGGCTTGAAGAAGGCTTGATTAGTTTTGCGGTCACCGAAAAACGGACTCAAGAAGAGCTTGATACCTTGATTGACGTCTTAGGAGGTCTATCATGAAAAATTACGATACCCTGATCTTTGACTTATCGGTCAAAGGCCGAAGAGGTTATACCCTTCCTAAGTCATCTTACAAAGACGTCGTTCTTCCTAAAAAGCTTTTAAGACCCGCTAAACCAGAACTTCCTGAAGTCGGTGAACTCGGGGTCTTAAGACACTTCACGAACATGTCTTTTAAAAATTACGGAATTGAAACCAATATGTATCCGCTAGGGTCATGTACGATGAAATATAACCCTAAAGTCCATCAAGAACTTGCCGCACTCCCAGCTTTTTCAAGCGTTCATCCTTACCAAAAAGATAAAGATACGCAGGGACTATTAAAAATGGTTCATGGCCTCCAAGGTTTCTTATCGAGCATCGCTGGGATGGCCGAATTCACGCTGAATTCTTTTGCGGGAGCCCACGGTGAACTGGTCGGACTGATGGTCATGAAAAAATACCATGAGGACCAAGGAAATACTCAAAAAACCAATGTCTTAGTCCCCGATGCCGCCCACGGTACCAACCCGGCGAGCGCCATTTTAGCCGGCTTTAACGTCGTTGAAATTGCGTCCAATCTGGACGGGACCGTCGATATGGATGACTTTTACTCTAAACTTGATGACCATACCGCGGGCATCATGTTGACCAACCCCAATACGATCGGCGTCTTTGAACGAAATATCTTAGAAATATCAAAAGCCATTCATGATGTCGGCGGTCTTTTATATTATGACGGTGCGAACCTCAACCCCCTCTTAGGGATGGCTCGCCCGGGCGACATGGGCTTTGACATCATGCATATCAATCTTCATAAAACCTTTTCCACCCCGCACGGCGGAGGCGGTCCTGGGGCCGGTCCGGTGGGTGTGGCCAAACATTTAGCGAAGTACTTACCCGCCCCCCGGATTAAAAAAGAAGGCGATCACTATGCCATTGATTGGACCTTAGCCGGTAAACTCGGACAAATCTCACCCTTTTATGGCAACTTTGGGGTCTACGTGAAAGCCTATGCCTTCATCTTGACCTATGGTAAAGACCATCTGTCTGAGATTTCAAAAATGGCGGTCCTTAATGCGAACTATGTCAAAGAGTCTTTAAAAGATGTCTATGAACTTCCTTCAAAAGCGCTTTGTAAACATGAATTTGTCTTTAATGGATTAAAAGATAAATCAACCCACGTTACGACTTTAGACGTCGCTAAACGATTGCTTGATTTTGGGTTCCATCCACCGACCATCTATTTCCCACTATTGTATAAAGAATCGCTTATGATTGAGCCGGTTGAAACCGAATCCAAACAAACCATTGATGTCTTCATCGGCGTCTTAAGAACGATCGCTGAAGAAGCCCTCACCATGCCTGACTTTGTCAAGGCCGCTCCCCATACCACCATCGTAAGACGTCTAGATGAAGCCTTAGCCGCCAGAAGACCCATCTTAACCTACGATCAGTTTAAAGCCCTTGATTCTCTTGCATAAAGGCTTTGACTGTGCTACATTATTGATGAAAGTGAGGCGACTATGCGCGTAGAATTTGTCCTTCGTTGCACCGAGTGCAGCAATGAAAACTACTATATGAGTAAAAATAAGACCACGCATCCTGATCGGGTGGAAGTCAAAAAATTCTGTAAGAAATGCAATAAACAAACTGCTCATAAAGAGAAAAAATAACTTCTTCGGAAGTTTTTTTTCAAAAAGGAGAACGGCATGGCATCACTCATCGGCATTGATATTGGGGGGACCACGATTAAAATGGGTCAGTTTAAACTGACCGGGGCCCTCATTAAAAAATGGGAGATTCCCACGCAAACCGCCTTTGATGGAATGTTTATCCTCAATGACATCGAAGCGAGTCTTTCTTTAGAAGTCAATCTCTTAGATGTTAAAGGCATCGGCTTTGGTGTCCCTGGTCCGGTCAATGGGTCGGTGGTCTTAGAGGCCGTCAACTTAGGCTGGAAACATTTAGACGTCGCCGAGGTCTTTAAACAAAAGTTCCCCCACATCCCGGTCACGGTCGATAACGATGCGAACGTCGCTGCGTTAGGGGAAGCCCTATCTAGAGAAGACGCCTATCCTTCGATGGTTTTTTTCACCCTTGGTACGGGGGTCGGCGGTGGGATTGTCGTCGACGGTAAAATTGTCGAAGGTTCCCACGGCGCCGCCGGCGAACTGGGCCATATGATCATTGACCTTAATGGAGCGCTTTGTAATTGCGGTCAAAAAGGCTGTTTAGAAACCATCGCTAGTGCGACCGGTGTGGTCAGACTTGCGAAAAAGCACGGATCTGATTTAACCGACGCTAAAGCCGTCTTTGACGCCGCGAAGGCGGGAGATTTAAAAGCCCTAAGCGCCATTGATGAAATGACTGACGCGCTCGCTTTAGCGATGCAACATGTGGCGGTCACGGTTGATCCGGATGCCTTTGTGATCGGCGGCGGGGTCTCTAAAGCGGGGGCCTTCTTGATTGATAAAGTGAAAGAAAAATACCAAAAGATGGCCTTTTCAGATACCAAACACGTCGCGTTTGAACAAGCCCTTCTCGGCCATAATGCTGGGATGTACGGCGCGTTTCAAGCCATCAAACAGAAGGTGATGATATGAAAAAAAGTGTATTCTTACTGATTTTATTTTTAGCCGCTTGTGGCGGCGCCGCACCAGTTGAGACGGTGGATCCAGATGATTCGTCCGCCAATCAAGGAAACCTAGAAACTGAAGTAGACCCCGATATTGAGGAGATTGAATATAATATGGAATTAGCCTATAGCTCTTACTTTAAAACCACCAACCCCTTAGTCACGATGAATGTCGCCGGTCAAGGCACGATTGTGATTGAACTCTTCCCTGACGTCGCTCCAAACTCTGTCAACAATATGATTAAACTGATTCAAGACGGCTTTTATGACGGACTGATTTTCCACCGCGTCATCACCGGCTTTATGATTCAAGGCGGATGGGGCGATCTTAAAGGCAAACAAGCCACCTGCACGATCGCAGGCGAGTTTTCAGCCAACGGATTTGACAATAACTTAATCCATGACCGGGGCGTGATTTCAATGGCCCGGACGAATGTAAGAAACTCCGCCACTTCGCAGTTTTTCTTAATGCATGCGAAAAGCCCTTGGTTAGACGGTGAATACGCAGCATTTGGGGGAATGGTCTCAGGCTTTGAGGTCTTAGATGCAATTGCGAATACTCCGACCGGGGCTCAAGATGCCCCCCGGACTGAAGTCGTCATTGAGTCAGTCACCGTTGATTTAAGAGGCTACACCCCCGCTCCTCCGGTATGCGTGAATTAACGCATACCTTTTTTTTATTACACTTTTAGCACTCAATGCTTGACAGTGCTATTTAGATGTTTTATAATCGATTTAGCATTCAACCCTTGCGAGTGCTAAAAGAGGTGAAATCATGCTTTCTGATCGCCAAAAAGCTGTTTTAAAACTCATTGTTGAGGAATTTGTTAGGACCGCTGAACCCGTAGGCTCACGGACACTTTCTAAACTTCTCGTATTCTCACCCGCCACCATTCGTAATGAAATGGCGGATTTAGAAGAAGATGGGTATTTAGAAAAAACGCATTCATCCAGTGGAAGGGTTCCTTCTGAAAAAGGGTATCACTATTATGTCGAGACCTTAATGAAAGAAGACGACACCGCGATTGACCTAAAGATCATTGATGATCTATTTAAAGAAGGTCCACGGAGCCGTGAGACGTTGATTGAAGAATCAATGAAGCTTCTCTCAGAACTGACCAATTACACCACCCTAGCGCTTGGTCCTCAGGCGCGCTTTGCGACGGTGAAAAAGATTGATCTTGTTCCGCTTTATGACAATACTGGTTTATTGATTGTGATCACGAATCAAGGTCACCTTGAAAACAAACAAGTCCACATGCCTTTAGGGACCCACATCGAAGACGCTAAACAAGTCGTCAATATCTTAAACGATCTATTAAAAGATGTGCCGATTTCGCAAGTCTCTGAAAAACTCCATTATGAAATTGAAACCAAAAACGTCGAAGCTTTACTCAATTACAACGAAAGCATCTTAGAAGCTTTCTTAGAAGCCTTTACCCAGTTTACCGAAAGTAAGTTTTACTTATCGGGTCAAAGTAATATGCTTTATCAACCCGAGTTTTCAGACTTAGACCGGGTCCGAGAACTGATGAAGTTCTTTGAAAAAAACGAAGTCTTAAAACTGGTTGAACATAGCGATTCTAACGGCATGACCGTCCGAATTGGCCATGAAAACCAGGTCCAAGCGATGCAAGACTGTTCCGTCATCATGGTGCCCTATGACGTTTCTTCGTCTGAAAAAGGGACCATCGCCGTGGTCGGACCGACCCGCATGGAATACCGCAAAGTTATTCCCTTATTAAAATATATTGCCTCACACTTATCTAAACTATCGAAATAGAGACCCCATGGCAGAGAAAAAGAACCCGCAAAAACCGTTAAAAATCCATCACCCAAGGCTGAAAAAGACCTTAAGAAAAAAGAAGCCGCTATCATCCGCTTAAGTGCCGAAGTAGAGACCTTAAAAGAATCCCTTTTAAGAGAACAAGCGGAAATGGTTAACTTCAAACGTCGACTCACGGAAGAAAAGATTAAAGACCGTCAATTTGCGAACGCTGATATCTTTAAAAGCTTACTTCCAGTGATGGATCACTTTGATATGTTACTCAAGAATGAAAAAATCAAGCCTGGCTTTGAAACCTTTGAACCGGCCTTAAAGAAACTATATGACCAGTATCTAAACGTCTTTCAAGCCCAGGGCCTCGAAATGATTGAAGCCCTCCATCAACCGTTTGACCCGACGCTTCATGAAGCGGTGATGAGCGAAGCATCTCCAGAGCACGACCCCCAAACGGTGATTGAAGTCTTTCAACCCGGATACAAATATAAAGAGCGCTTATTAAGACCTGCAATGGTCAAAGTTAGCGAATAAGAAAAGGAGAATAAAAATTATGGCAAAAATGATTGGAATCGATTTAGGAACTACCAACTCGTGCGTCGCCGTCATGGAAGGTGGCGAAGCCAAAGTCATCGCCAACTTAGAAGGTGGAAGAACAACGCCTTCAGTGGTCGCTTTTAAAAATGGCGATATTCAAGTCGGTGAAGTCGCGAAAAGACAAATGGTGACCAACCCAGACACCGTTTCATCGGTGAAACGTTTGATTGGAACCAATGAAAAAGTCAAAGCGAATAACAAAGAATACACCCCTCAAGAAATCAGTGCGATGATTTTACAAAACCTCAAAGCCACGGCTGAAAGCTATCTCGGTGAAACCGTCACCGAAGCCGTCATCACCGTTCCGGCTTATTTTAATGACGCTCAGCGTCAAGCCACCAAAGACGCCGGTAAAATTGCCGGTCTTGATGTAAAACGGATTATCAACGAGCCGACTGCAGCCGCTTTAGCTTACGGGATTGATAAAGAAAAAGACCAAACTGTCCTTGTCTTTGACCTAGGTGGCGGAACCTTTGACGTTTCCATCTTAGAACTTTCAGATGGAACCTTTGAAGTTATCTCCACCGCCGGTGAAAACCGTTTGGGCGGGGACGACTTTGATGAAAGAATCATTGACCATATCGTCGCCGAGTTTAAAAAACTTCAAAGCTTTGACCTTAAAAAAGACAAAATGGCGATGCAACGTGTTAAAGATGCCGCTGAAAAAGCTAAACGTGAACTCTCTGGAGTGACCAGTGCGCAAATTTCCTTGCCTTATATTACCGCTTCTGACAGTGGTCCGCTTCATTTAGAAATGAACCTGACCCGGGCTAAATTTAATGAACTCACCAAAGATTTAGTTGAAAAAACCATGGTCCCAGTGCGTCAAGCGTTAAAAGATGCCAGCATGACCCATAATGATCTTCACCAAGTTATTTTAGTCGGTGGCTCGACCCGAATTCCCGCGGTCCAAGACGCGATTAAAAAAGAACTTCAAAAAGAACCACATAAAGGGGTTAACCCCGATGAAGTCGTCGCTTTAGGCGCCGCGATTCAAGCGGGAGTCTTACAAGGGGACGTAAAAGATGTCCTTCTCTTAGACGTTACGCCGCTATCCTTAGGCATTGAAACCTTAGGCGGCGTCTTCACGAAGCTGATTGAACGAAATACCACGATTCCGACCAAAAAATCACAAGTCTTCTCAACCGCCGCCGATAACCAACCTGCGGTTGATATTCACGTCCTTCAAGGCGAACGCCCGATGGCCAATCAAAATAAAGGCCTCGGTCAATTCCAACTCGTCGATATCCCGCCCGCTCCCCGCGGAGTGCCTCAAATAGAAGTGACCTTTGACATCGATGCAAACGGCATCGTCAATGTTTCTGCGAAAGATTTAGGGACCGGTAAATCCCAAAATATTACGATTAAAAATGCTGATGGATTAACCGAAGCAGACATTGAAAAAATGATCAAAGAAGCGGAAGAAAACGCTGAAAAAGACAAAGAACTTAAAGAACAAGTCGAAAACAAAAACGAAGCAGAACAACTCATATTTGCGACTCAAAAAGCCCTTGTTGATCTTGGTGATGAGGTTACTGACTCTGAAAAAGAAGACGCGAATGCGGCCATCGAACGCTTACAAAAAGCCATCGACGCCAGTGATCATAACGCAATAAAATCAGAAAAAGAAACCTTAAATACCCTGGTTCAAAGCTTATCCGCTAAAGCCTATGAAAAAGCTCAAAAAGAACAAGGCGAAGCGCCATCAGAACCATCTGATGACGTCAATGATGACGTCATTGATGCTGATTTTGAAGAAGTCAAACAATAATTCAAAGTAAGGAGGGCTTCGCATGAGTAAACGTGATTACTATGACGTTTTAGGCATTGCTAAAGGGTCCAGTCCCGATGAAATAAAAAAAGCCTACCGTAAAAAAGCCCGCGAAACCCATCCTGATGTCAATAAGGCAGCGGACGCAGAAAATAAGTTTAAAGAAGTCCAAGAAGCCTATGATGTCTTAAGTGATACCCAAAAACGATCCACCTATGACCGGTTCGGCCATGAAGCTGCCAATCAAGGCGGCTTTGGGGGTTCGGGCGGTTTTGATGGCTTTGACTTTGGGGATGTTTTTTCATCCTTTTTTGGAGGCGGAGCCCGTGAAAACGCAAGTGCACGAGCAAATGCCCCTCGGAAAGGTCAAGACATTCATAAACGGATGCGCGTTAATTTTGCTGAAGCCGTCACCGGCGGTGAAAAGAAAATTAAAACGCAAGTCTATGAAGAATGTCACGTCTGTCATGGGTCTGGAGCCCATTCTAAAAATGATGTAGAAACCTGTTCGACCTGCCGTGGTTCTGGGTCTGTGATCCAGGAACAACAAACGATTTTTGGCCGGACCCGGACCCAAACGACCTGTCCAAAGTGTCAAGGCCGTGGGAAAACCATTCGTAAACGTTGTGGAACCTGTAGCGGCGATGGAGTGGTGTCTTCTGAAAAAGTAGTGAGTGTTAAAATCCCTGCCGGGATTGACACCAACCAACAATTAAGAATGCAAGGGTTTGGACATAAAGGGGTTAACGGTGGACCTTCGGGAGACTTATACATCGTCTTTGAAGTCGAAATTGATGACCGCTTTGAACGCAGTGGAGACGACCTGATCATGGAAATACCCCTCAGTGTAACGGAAGCGACGTTGGGGGCTGAGATTGAAATTCCGACACCGTATGGCCCGGTCAGTCTAAAAATCCCCGCCGGGACGCAGGCCGATAAAACCTTTAGACTAAAAGGCAAAGGAATGCCGAATGTCCGGGGTAAAACCACCGGAGATTTACACGTCATTAGCAAGATTGTTATCCCGACCAAACTGACCAAAGAACAAGAGAAACTCTTCGAGAAACTAGCTGATACTAAACTAGATAATAACGACACGTCTAAATGGGACCGAATTAAGTCTGCATTCAAGTAACAAAACCTTTACAAAGACAACCCCATTTGATACTATATCTCTAGACCGCGAGTGAAAGGAGGGATACCCATGGCAAAAACCATCGTTCGCAATAACGAATCATTAGAAGAAGCGCTCAAACGCTTTAAACGCGATGTCAATCGCTCAGGCACCCTTGCAGAAGCTCGTAAACGTGAATATTACGTGAAACCTAGCGTCTCACGCAAATTGAAAGCAAAGAAAAAGGTTAAATAATAGCGGTGAGAATTTCTCACCGTTTTTATTTGTTTTACTCCCCGAAATAGAGGGGTAATATGCTATAATATTGAGGATAATTCAACCCTTCAAGGAGGCCACCTCTGGTCAAACTACCCATTGAATTTCCGTCGCAATCCATTTACCAAACCATATTAGGTCCCAATGACCGTCACTTAAAGCTGATTGAACTTCATTTTAAAGGGTCTATAAAAGCCAAAGAGGGCGCTTTATATAAAGACGATAGTGTGCCTTTAAAACCCTTGATGAAGTTGTTAGAATTATTAGTCTTATTACTCTCTAAAAACCATGATTTAAAAGAACGAGACTTTTTATATTTAACCCAAGTGTTTGAAAGCATTGATAATGACACCCTCATTTCCTTTTACGATGACCGCAAGGCCATCCTTCATACCACAGAGGGTAAAGCCGTCTTTCCCCTGACTGTATCTCAAGAAAAGTATTTAGAAAAACTCAAAAATAAACCCTTAGTCTTTGGACTTGGCCCGGCCGGAACCGGTAAAACCTTCTTAGCCGTGATGCACGGGGTCGCCCTTTTAAAAAAGGGTCACATAAAAAAAATACTACTGACCCGGCCCGCCGTTGAAGCCGGTGAAAACTTAGGGTTTTTACCAGGTGATCTCCGGGAAAAAATCGATCCTTATTTAAGACCCTTATATGACGCTTTATATCAGGTCTTAGGGGTTAAAACCGTTGAAGAATACCTCTATAAAAACGTGATTGAAATTGCCCCCCTCGCTTACATGCGGGGCCGGACACTAGATCATGCGTACGTCATTTTAGATGAGGCGCAAAATACCACTTCCTCCCAAATGAAACTCTTTTTAACCCGGTTAGGGATTGAATCAAAAATGGTCGTCAATGGCGATGTCACCCAAACCGATCTTCCTAAAAATGTCACTTCCGGCTTGATTCACGCGGCCTCATTATTAACCGATATCGATGACATCGGAATTCATCATTTCGACCGTTTTGATGTCATTCGTCATCCCCTCATCCAAACCATTTTGGAGCGTTACGATGCTTAATTTTGTGGATCATCAAGCCACGGCTTTTGAGCCTTTATTGACCGCTGTTATGGAAGAAACTTTCCGGGTATTTCATGTTGATGATGATGTTGTTATTAATGTCATCATTGTTTCAGATGAGCAAATGAAAGACCTCCATTTAACCTTTGCGAAAAAAGAAAAAACCACCGATGTCCTGTCTTTCCCAAGTGCCCTTGAAGGAGAACTCGGGGACATCTTTATCTCGATTGATCAAGCCCGTAAACAAGCCACCGAACTGGGGCATTCTTTAGAGCGTGAAATTGCCTTTTTAGGCGTCCATGGCGCTTTACACTGTTTAGGCTTGACCCACGAGACAGACGATGAACTCCAAACCATGATCGACCACCAAGAAGCCATATTGCAGGCGGTCGGCCAACCGAGGTCAAAATGAATGAAGCTTTAATCCATGCGGCCAAAGCGGCCTATCAAAAGGCGTACGTTCCTTATTCGAAGTTTCCCGTTGGGGCGGCGATCTTACTTAAAAACGGGGACATCCATACCGGGGCTAATATAGAAAACGCTTCGTTTGGTTTGACGATTTGCGCTGAACGCACCTGTTTAAGTCATGCCTACAGTATGGGCGTTAAAAAAGAAGACATCGTCGCGATGGCGGTGGCCACGCCGCAATCCCATCAAGTTTCTCCGTGTGGAGCGTGTCGTCAATTCATGCGTGAACTCGTTCCTTTAAATACCCCTATTTATTTAGTCAGTACAAAACAAACGGATGAAATCAAAAATGATGACTTGCTTCCCTTAGGCTTTGACCCGGATGATTTATAATGTTTAAATCGGGTTTTGTGGCCATCATTGGAGAACCCAATGTCGGTAAAAGTACCTTTTTAAACGCTGTCATCGGTGAAAAAATCGCCATCACCTCCTCTAAACCTCAAACCACGCGCTATCGCCTCGATGGGATTTATCATAGCGAAGCGGGCCAAATCGTGTTTGTCGATACCCCGGGGATTCATGCTCCGCAAAGTGCCCTCGCTAAAAAAATGGTGGATGTCGCCATGCAAAGTTTGCATGACGTGGATTTGATTTTATATTTAGTCAGCGCCGTTGAACCGATTACTGAGATTGATGAACGAATCATTCAAAGGCTTAAAACCATTAACACTCCCGTCTTTTTAGTCCTTAACAAAATTGATAAAGCCACAAATATTCCGCGATTAGAAACGCTTGTTGAAGGCTATAAGGCCCTTCACACGTTTGATCAAATCGTTGCCATATCGGCCTTAAAAAAGACTTTTATCAATGTCTTGATTGAAGATATATTTAAGGTTTTAGATGAAGGGGAAGCCTTCTATCCTAAAGACATTAAGACCAACCGTTCAAAACGGTTCTTAATGGCCGAACTCATCCGGGAAAAGATTCTTCAATTCACCCAACAAGAAGTGCCCCATAGTTCGTATGTTAGTATTGAAAACATTGAATATGACGACACGGATCTTTTAGAAGTCAGAGCCAATATTATTGTTGAGCGTGATACTCAAAAGAAAATCATCATCGGTAAAGACGGTCAACTGATTAAACGGATTGGCACCCTCGCCCGGAAAGAACTGATCCCTTTACTTGGAGAAAAGCTCTTTTTAGATTTACACGTTAAAGTGGAAGCTAAGTGGCGTCAAAACACCCAAGCGATTGACCGCTTATTCCAAGGGGACTTTGAGTGATTGTATACACGTATAAAACAATTCCCTATCAAGATAGTTCTAAGTTGGTCTATGCCTACAGTGAATCGGGCTTAATCAGCTTTTTAGCCCGCGGTGTGATGAAGATGTCACATCCGTTATCATTCGCCGCAGAACCCCACCGACTCTTAGACGTCACCGTATCTAAAGGAACCCTTCCGACGTTAAAAGAAGCCACGCTTTTGAACCGTTATGAAGCGGCTAAAAAAGACTTGAAAAAAACGATGATTCATCATCTCATTGGGGAAACGCTACAAAAAAACAGTGCCCCTGAAGATGATCACTTTAAGCTCCTTGGCTTACTTAAAAAAGTCTTTGATAAAATAGAAACGGAAGATAAACCTTTAAAATACGGAGTTTTGTTTTTACTGAAGTTACTTTACTTCTTAGGGTTTGGGCTCCATTTAAAACAATGTGCTAGTTGTCCTGTGAGTGCTGAATTAGGCTTTGATATCTACGCCCTTGAAACTCAGTGTAAAGCGCACGGATCAACCCCAGAAAAAAGAAGAAATCACGCCCTAATAACCTCGTATTTAACCGCTGAGGTAAGCGAAGATTTGATTCAAGATTTACCCGATGAAATGGTCTTTTTGGAGATGATCGGGCGGCTTTATGAAACCCACCTCGATTTTCAATCGAAAGCCCTCAAAGAAACCCTTCGCTACTTGAAAAAGGAGATTGTATGAATCGCTTTGAAGCCCTTGTTAATTATGCGAAAACCTATGGCTTTGTCTATCAAGGCTCAGAAATTTATGGTGGCTTATCCAATACCTGGGATTTTGGTCCTTTAGGCGTCACTTTAAAGAAACTGATCAAAGACGCTTGGTGGTTTGAGTTTGTTGAAAAAGACCCTCAAATGGTCGGTCTTGATAGTGCTATCTTGATGCACCCTAAAGTTTGGGAAGCATCGGGCCATGTGGGTGGTTTTTCAGATCCTTTAATTGACTGTAAATCATGCAAAACCAGACACCGCGCGGATCACTTGATTGCGCAAGCAAACCTTGGCCTTGATGCCGATGGTTTAAGCAACGAGGCGATTGAAAAAATCATTAAAGACCACGCCATCAAGTGTCCCAAATGTGGGAAGAGTGATTTCACTTCGATTCGTAGCTTTAATTTGATGTTTAAAACCGCACTTGGCGTCACCGAAGAATCCGCTCAAGACATTTACTTACGTCCTGAAACCGCCCAAGGAATCTTCTTAAACTTTAAGAATGTTCAACGCACGAGCCGTTTAAAAGTACCGTTTGGGATTGCTCAAATTGGAAAAAGCTTCCGTAATGAGATTACCCCTGGTAACTTTATCTTTAGAACCCGTGAGTTTGAACAGTGTGAAATCGAATTTTTCTGTGCCCCTGGGACAGAAAAAGAATGGTTCAATACGTACAAAGCTAAAATGGCCGCCTTCTTAGAAGGTCTAGGCATCACTAAAGACCACCTCAAGTTTCATGATCACCCCGCTGAAAAATTGTCACATTACTCGAATATGACCACCGATGTCGAATACTTATTCCCTTGGGGTTTTGATGAATTATGGGGATTAGCCTCGCGCACCGATTTTGATTTAAAACAACACCAAACCTATTCAGGAGAAACCCTCGATTACATCGACCCCCTCACTAACGAGCGTTACATCCCTTATGTGGTCGAGCCCTCGCTCGGGGTTGAACGTCTTTTCTTAGCCCTTTTAAATGAGGCCTATGAAGAAGAAGTCATCGGTGAAGAAACCCGGACGCTTTTAAAAATCAGTCCAAAACTGGCCCCGTATCAAGTCGCAGTCTTTCCCCTCATTAAAAAACGGCATCAAGACCTATCCGATCAACTCTTCGCTTCGCTTTTAGGCACCTTTAGAGTGACTAAAGATGACGCAGGCGCGATTGGACGTCGGTATCGTCGTCAAGATGCCATCGGAACCCCGGTATGCATCACAATTGATGATGAATCCTTAGACCATCAAACCGTCACTTTAAGAGACCGTGACACGATGGAACAAGTCAGTGTTCCGATTAATGAGTTAGTCAAGACATTGCACGAACGTTTCAAATAGGAGGCCTATGGCCGATCAATCCCTTCTTGATGAGATCTTACAAAAGACCGATCTCATTGCCTTAATTTCAGAAACGACCCCCTTAGAAAAAAAGGGGAAAAACCATATGGGGCTTTGTCCATTTCATGATGAAAAGACCCCGTCTTTTTCCGTGTCTGAAGATAAACAACTCTATCATTGCTTTTCTTGTAAGGCTTCAGGGAATGCCATCACCTTCTTAAAAGAAAAAAGAGGGATGTCTTCGAAAGAAGCGATTAAATACCTAGCTAGTAGTGCGGGGGTTGAACTGAAAGAGTCCTATCAAAACCCGCACCAAAAACTCTTTGACGTCACCAAAGCCGCAAAAGACTACTTTCAAGTGATGTTATTGCATTCAGAAAAAGGCCTTCCAGCAAAAGCGTACTTAGATTCTCGTAAGTTGACGATGGAAACAATCAAAACCTTTGAACTTGGGGTCGCGACCGATAATCGCAAGGGTTTAGTTGAGGCCTTATTAAAACAAAAATTTCTGGCTTCTGAAATTGATGATGCGGGCGTCGTAAAATCCACCGAACCGCCGCTTGATTTTTTTGTCGAACGTTTGATCATTCCTTTAAAAGATGTTCATGGTCATATCGTTGGATTTTCCGGAAGAACCTTAACCGAACAAGACCCTAAATATTTAAACAGTGCTGAAAACCTTCTTTTTAAAAAACGTCAATTCCTATATGGCCTTGATCTTGCAGTCGCTGAGATTAAAAAACAAAAAGAGATCATTCTCACCGAAGGGTACTTTGATGTGATGGCCGCTCATCAAGCCGGCCTTAAAAATGTCGTTGCCTTGATGGGAACGAAATTATCTGAAGAACACATTCAAATCATAAAAAGTCTAACCTCTAAAGTCATTGTGGTCTTAGATGGGGACACCCCTGGATTAAAAGCCACCGATCAGTTGATTGAGCAACTCAAACCGCACCGGCTTGAAGTGAACATTGTCTCATTGCCTGATCAGTTAGATATTGCGGCGTACTTAGATCGCCATCCGGTCGATGACCTTAAAGCGCTTTTAAGAAACGCGCTGGAGGCTTTAAGTTTTTATTATCAATATGACCAACATGATTTAAACCTTAAAAATATTGGCGACTTTGAACGCTTTAAACGGCGTTTTTTCACCCGCCTTATCGGCATCCCCCAAACCACTGTTGCCTTTTACTTGAATCAAATGGCCACCTCGATGAACATCCATGTGGACCTTTTGTGGCAAGACTTTAATCCTAAAAAAGAAACGCCTCGTTCGATTAAAACCCCGAAAGAACTCATCACCGATAAATTTCAACGGGCTGAAACCGCCTTCTTACATTACTTCTTAAAAGACGAACACTATACGCGTTGGTTTAGAAGAGAATTTGAAGACATCACTTATATCAATCCCCAAATCAGAGATATTCAATTTGAAATCTTCGAGCATTATGATTTACATCCCCAAAGTTGTCTCGTCTACGGACTATTTAAGTCATCGCTGCCGATTGAGCAGCAACAATTTTTAGACGCAAACATCCATATGGCGGATTATCCATTTCAGCCCGAAGAATTCGATGACTTGATTAAAGTCATGCACCAGCATGCCAACCGGGTCCGTCAGACCCAGTTGAAAAAGCACATGGTCGAAGCGACCTCGATGGAAGAAAAGATTGCCTTAAGAAAACAAATCGATGCGCTTAAAAAGGAGTTATAAGATGGATTTAAAATTAATCGTTGATAGCTTGGTTGAAAAAGCAAAAGAAAAAACATACCTCACTATTTCTGACCTAGAAAAAGAACTCGGGCCTTCGAATGAAGACGCGCTAGAAGATCTCATCGTTGAACTTGAAGCCAAAGGAGTCGATATTGTCAGTGAGAAAGATCTAGTCAGTGTCAAAGTCATCAATGATGATGAGAATAATAACCTCTTGATTGATGATGAAGATGAACTTGATGAAGACTTCATGGACTTAAATTTCGCCGATGAAGTTGAAGAAGAACTCCTTCAAGATAAAAGCTTTGAAGACAATATCGCAATCAAAGTCGATGACCCTGTCAGAATGTATTTAAAAGAAATTGGCCGGGTTGAACTTTTAGATTCAGAAACCGAACTTGCTTTAGCCCAGGCCGTTTCCGCAAGAGATAAACTCCGGATTGAACTCGATGAAAAACTCTTAAACGGGGATGACTTATCAAGTGATTATAAAGATCACGTCCGTGAAATCATCTATAAAGGGGACCTTGCCCGGAGCCGACTTGTCGAAGCGAACTTACGTTTAGTCGTCTCCATTGCGAAAAAATATGTCGGCCGAGGCATGCAGTTTTTAGACCTTATTCAAGAAGGCAACATGGGCTTAATGAAAGCGGTTGGAAAGTTTGACCATACCAAAGGCTTTAAGTTTTCAACCTACGCCACCTGGTGGATTCGTCAAGCCATCACCCGCGCCATCGCTGACCAAGCTAGAACCATCCGGATTCCTGTGCATATGGTTGAAACCATTAATAAACTAGTCAGAACCCAGCGTCAACTGATTCAAGAACTCAGAAGAGAACCTCTCCCTGAAGAAGTCGCTGCTCGGATGGGGATTACGGTGGAGAAAGTTCAAAACATTCAAAAAGTCGCCCAAGAACCGATTTCGCTAGAAAACCCGGTGGGGGAAGAAGAAGATTCAACGTTAGGGGATTTTATCCCCGATCAAGATACCCTTACTCCTTTAGAATTTACTTCTAAAGAAATGTTAAAAAGAGAACTCGACGAAGTCTTAGAAACCCTGACAGACCGTGAAGAAAAAGTATTAAGAATGCGGTTTGGATTACTCGACGGCCGGACTAGAACCTTAGAAGAAGTCGGTAAAGAATTTGGTGTCACCCGGGAACGGATTCGTCAAATTGAAGCCAAAGCCTTAAGAAAATTAAGACATCCTTCAAGAAGTAAAAAACTGAAAGACTTCATGGGAGGGCGCTGATGGCCTCACGGCTGGATGCCCTTGTTAAAACCTTAGAAGGATTTGACTCGGTTTTAGATGTCGGCACGGATCATGCCTATTTACCCATCAAAGCCCTACAAGAAAATCCGCGCCTAGACGTTAGTGCATCAGATAATAAAAAAGGTCCCCTTTCGCAGGCCAAAAAAAACTTAGAAGCCGCTGGATTTAAAGACCGTGTTCGCCTTTATTTAGGCGAAGGATTAGAGGTTTTAAATGAACCGGTGGATGTCATTGTGATGGCCGGCTTGGGAGGAACCACGATTCAAAAGATGGTGCTTGATAAGGCTGATTTAGACGTTAAAAGACTTGTCTGTCATCCCACCAATAACCCAAAAGCAATTAGACAACTCGCCCACTTAAGTCCTTTTAAGATTGTCGATGAAATCTTTGATATCGATCAAGGCGTCCCTTATACCTTGATTATCTTAGAACCTGGGTCTGTAAAGTACACGGAAAAAGAACTTTTATACGGGCCTATTTTACTCAAAAAAAGACCCAAGGAATATATTGAACTATTAAAAAAAGAATTCGCCTTTACCTTAGGCTTAGTAGATCAAATTCCTGAAGGTGTTAAGAAAGACCAATTCATCCATCAATCACAGCTTTTAAAGGAGGTCATTGATGACGGGGCATGATTTAGTTTCCTTTTTTAAAACCAAATATCCTGAGAATACCGCTTATGAATGGGACCACGTGGGTTTACAAGTAGGCCGCTTAAACCAGAAGATAAATGGCATTTTGATTGCGCTTGATATAACCGAAGCGGTGATTGAAGAAGCGATTAAAAATAACTGTAATACCATTATTTCCCATCACCCCTTTTTATTTCACCCGCTCAAAAAAATTAATCTTGATACCCCGAAAGGGGCTTTGATTGAAAAAATCATTCAACATCAATTAATGATTTATGCTGCCCATACGAATTATGATGTGGGTCATCCGGGGATGAATCAAATGTTAGCGGATAAAATTGGGTTAACTGAGACCGACGTACTCGACGTGGATGAAAACGGAATTGGGATGGGCCGGATTGGAACGATAGCACCGCTTTCACTCGATGACTTTATTAATCACGTCAAAAATCAACTTGATTTAAAACACGTTCATTTGATTAGCCATCACGATGATAAAATCATTCAAAAAGTCGCTATCAGTGGCGGTTCTGGGTCAAGTCATATGATGGCGGCGAAGAAGAAAAAAGCGGATATTTATTTAACCGGTGACGTCACGTATCATACGGCCTTAGAATGTTTAGAGCTTAAACTAAGAGTCTTAGATATCGGCCACTATGCTGAAAGTCATTTTAAAACCGCCCTCAAAGAAGAACTGATCGCTTTTGGCATCAAAGGCCCGATTGAAACCGCCACCGTTGAGGTAAGTCCATTTAAACTCAAATAAAAAACGCCCCGAAGGGCGTCTTAATAGTTTTAGATTTCGATGATGGCATCCACAGGGCAAACGACTTCACATGCGCCACAATCAATACAAACGTCTTCATCGATAACGAATTTACCGTCACCGGAAAAGATGCAATCAACAGGACATTCGGGAACGCAGTTACCGGTATTAATACAAGAATCCGTAATCCGTCTTGGCATAGTTTGGGCCTCCTTATGTTGAAGTTAACTTTATTGTAGTCGTTTTAAGGCTGAATGTAAACCGGGGAATGGGCTTCTTTGAAAAGATTTTAAACGCGTGATTTTAATTTAGGTTCTTGCACAAAAAGGTAAAAACACATACACTATTTAAAGAGGTGAATTTATGCAACCATGGTTAGCCAATTTATTAATCGGACTCGTTAGTTTGATTGCAGGCGGCGTCGCCGGATTTTTCTTATCCCAACGGTATTTCAAACGTTACTTACAAAAAAATCCTCCGGTGAATGAAAATATGATCCGGGCGATGATGACGTCGATGGGCCGTAAACCGTCTGAAAAACAAGTTAGACAAGTCATGCAATCAATGAAAGAACAACAATAATAAAGTTTTAAGTTAAAAAGCTTGACACTAGGAACGCTTTTTATTAAAGTATATGTAATCATAAAAAATTAGAGGCAGCGATGTAGATGAGTACTTATGGGAGCCGGCAGGCTTTGAACATAAGGAAAGGTAACCATCGCCGAATGAATCATTTAGGCATAAATGACTCATGGGCTTACATGAAATACGTGTAAGACTCCTACTTCGGTAGTGGCGCTATGAAATCAAACCGATTTTATTTAGTGTCCGCCGTGACACTTTTTTTTGTGAAAAAAAAGTCATGGAGGAAATCATGAAAAGAATTTTATTATTTTTAGCATTAGCATCATCAAGCTTTGTCTTAGCCGCCTGTGGGGGCAGTGATGAAGCCGAACCGTTTATCGTTGGGTTAGAGTGTGACTATGCTCCCTTTAACTGGACCACCACCGACTCATCGGCCGAACCGATCGATGGAATCAATGCCTATTGCGATGGCTATGATGTCGAAATCGCTCGTCTTATCGCCGAAGGCTTAGGCCGTGAACTTGTGATTAAAAAAGTGGATTGGGATGGCATCATTCCTGCCCTTAATTCCGGCATCATTGATGCCATTATTGCCGGCATGAGCCCTACTGAACCTCGTAAACTCGTCGTTGCTTTCAGTGATGCTTACTTTACCAGCGATCAAGTTTTAATTGTTCAAGCCAATTCAAGTTTTGCAGGAGCGACTTCTTTAGCTGGACTCGGCTCCATTCGAGTGATTGCTCAACGTGGAACTCTCCAAGATGACCTCATTCCTCAAATCCCTGGGGCGACTCGTCTCGATCCTTTAGATAATTATGCCGCCTTAGTTTCCCAAGTCGTTTCAGGAATTAGTGATGCTTTGATTGCTGAAGCCGCCGTCGCTAGAGCGATTGTTGCGAACAATCCAAGTTTAACGATGGTTAGTTTCCAAGCGGGTTCAGGCTTTACGCTTAATGAAGCCGATGTATCTGTGAGTATTGCGGTTCGTCTTGATGAAGCCGCTGATCTCATCCCAGAGATTAATGCCATCTTAGCGGGTATCAGTCAAGCTGAAAGAGAAGAACTGATGACTCAAGCCGAGAATAATCAACCGTCTTCATGAGTTTTTTAGGACGGATGACAGCGCTTTTTATAGAAGGTTATCCATTACTGATTGAAGGGTTGAGATCAACCCTTCTTTTAGCTATTTTTGGGACTTTATTTGGCTTAGGAATTGGTTTAATCTTGATTACCGTTCAAAAGCTTCATGTCATGGACCAAGAGCCATTCTTTAAAAAAACCGTCAAGAAATTCAATGCTCAGCTCACTAAAATGTATGTCGCGTTTTTCAGAGGCACCCCGATGCTCGTTCAGGCGATGGTCTTTTATTATGGACTGAATCAAATGGGGTTTCGGATTGGTTTTTATGCGGCCGGTTTAACGGTCGTCAGTTTAAACACAGCGGCTTATCTAACAGAAGTCTTAAAAGCGGGACTTAACGGATTAGATGTGGGTCAGTCAGAAGCTGCCTTATCGTTAGGGATGACGCATGGTCAAACCTACCGTTTAGTTTTATTGCCTCAAGCCCTTAAAAACATGGTGCCTGCCATTGGGAACGAACTCATTGTCAATATCAAAGACACCGCCGTTTTAAGTGTGATTGGCGTCGGTGAACTCTTTTACATGGGAAGAGCCCTGGCTTCTAGAACCTTTTTATACACGGAAGCGTTTGTCTTGGTCTCAATTGTCTATTTGATTACCGTCCTTGTGATGGTGGAGCTTTTAAAACGAATCAGCCGTTTATCGGATAAAGACGCCTCTCGTTTACTTAATTCACAAAGTGAGGTGGGCGTATGATCACGGTTGAAAACCTCTTAAAAGACTTTGGCCAAGGACCGATTTTAAAAGACGTAAACCTGACCTTTAAAGAAGGGGAAGTGACCGTCATCATGGGTCCATCAGGAAGTGGGAAAAGCACGCTTTTGCGGTGCTTGAATTTCTTAGAAATTCCGACTGAAGGCCAGGTTATGTTTGAAGACATCACCTTAATTGAAACCCCAGCTATCTTACAAGCCGTTCGTCAAGAAGTCGCTATGGTCTTTCAAAGTTTTTATTTATTTAATCATATGACCGCTCTTGAAAATTGTTCTTTAGCGCCCCGTAAAGTTTTAGGGCTCTCTAAAGAAGTCGCCAGCCAAAGAGCTGAAGATGCTTTGGTTGAGGTCGGCCTTAAAGACTTTCTTCACCGTCTACCGAAAACCTTATCCGGGGGACAAAAGCAACGGGTTGCGATTGCTCGAGCTTTAGCAATGAAACCTAAAGTCATCTTATTTGATGAACCGACCAGTGCTTTAGATCCTGAAAATGTTCAAGAAGTGCTTCAAACCATCGCCGCATTAGCCGCTAAGAAAATGACGCTTATTGTGGTGACCCACGAAATGGGTTTTGCGAAAAAAGTCGCAGACCGCGTCATCTTCATGGATGAAGGAAACGTCGTTGAAGATGCAAAAGCTCATTCCTTTTTCATCGCTCCAAAGACCGAACGGGCGAGAAACTTCATCAAAAACTTAAGTTACTAAAAAGAACACCTTGGGGTGTTCTTTTATTTTTTTGTTTGAAACGATTTAATATGAGGTTCACTACCGTCTCTTAAGCGTTCATAATTTTTCTTATGGCGAACCAAGATAAGCGTTGCACCGAGCGTTCCAACTACCGGTAAGGCCCACTCGTTTGCTTCACCGAACCACGTGACTAAGGCACCTGAACTGGGTCCAAATGCGAAGACGAGCCAGGTGGCTATCATTAATAAAACCGCTGCTAATGTACTCGAGACTGAAACATAGCCCCATTTTTTTAAAGAGATCCAAAATGTGGAAGCCGCAAAGACGCCTAGGACCGGCGCGTAAAATAAGAAAGCCCCTAAACTTGTCGCGACCGCTTTACCACCTTTGAATTTTAAAAATGCTGGATAAACATGTCCAATCATCGCCATCAACCCATAATAAAGCGGATGAAACATGTCATTAAAAGCCCCAAGACTGACGATTAATACGGGTATTCCGCCTTTTAAGACATCGAAGATAAAAACGGGAATCCCCCATTTACGACCTAGCACTCGAATCGCGTTGGTCGAGCCTGGGTTTTTAGATCCGTGTTGTCTGACATCAATATTTAAAAATAACTTTCCGATGATTAAGGAAAAAGGAAGTGATCCAAAGAGGTAACTGACAAATAACCAAGCAATATTCATAATAATCTCCTTAATAATTACAAAATATTATACCATGTGAAGGGGTTTTAGACTATCAAATAAAGGGACCTTTTGATATAATAACAAAAGATTAAAAGGAAGTGAATTAATGCCAAACCCCAGCGCTAATGCGTATGATGCTCAATCCATTCAAATCCTTGAAGAGTTAGAAGCGGTCCGAAAAAGACCTGCGATGTATATCGGTTCAACCGACACTAGAGGGCTTCACCATTTAGTTTGGGAGATTGTCGATAACGCCATCGATGAGACTTTAGCAGGATTTGGAAAGAAAATCACGGTCACAATTTGTGAAGATAATTCTGTCATCGTTGAAGATGATGGCCGTGGCGTCCCTGTTTCTAATCACCAGTCCGGCGTCTCCGCTGCGGTGATTATTTTTACGAAACTTCACGCGGGCGGCAAGTTTGGTCAAGATGGCAGTGGCTACAAGGTCTCAGGCGGACTCCACGGGGTGGGCGCGAGTGTAGTCAATGCGCTCTCTGAATTCGTCCAGCTTGATATTTACCGGGATGGTTCGCATTATACGATGCGCTTTGAAAAGGGCGGCGAAATTGCAGAACCGCTCAAACGAATCGGTGATAGTTCTAAAACCGGAACCAAAGTCTGGTTTAAACCAAGCGCTGATATTTTCAGTACCACCATCTATCATTTTCCGACCCTTGAAGAGCGACTTAAAGAGAGTGCCTATTTAATTAAAGGCCTGACCGTTATCTTAAAAGACGAACGCTCTAAAGTCACTCAAACCTTTAAATACGATGAGGGCCTTAAAGCTTACATCGACTTTTTACATCAAAGTAAAACTCCAATCCACGAACCGGTCGTTATATCAGGGCTTGTTTCAGAGATTGAAGTCGAAGTGGCTTTTCAATTTACAACCGCCTATTCC